>JABAAH010000012.1 GCA_014238855.1 Planctomycetota bacterium | reverse complement strand
GGCAGTGGACACCCATGGAAACGTCGGCACAGAACACAGTGCCTGATGCACATGATCCCAAGAGTTCTCATGCACCCATGATGTTTACAACAGATTTGGCTCTACGATTTGATCCCGATTACGAATTAATTTCTCGCCGCTTCCTTGAAAATCCAACTGTATTTAGTGATGCGTTTGCAAAAGCCTGGTACAAACTGACTCACCGGGATATGGGGCCTGTGACACGGCTCCTTGGACCAGAGGTTCCCGAAGCCCAACTCTGGCAAGACCCTACCCCAAAAATGGCAGATGAACCAATTGATGCTCATGACATCTCTTCACTCAAGCAACAGATTCTCGATACAGATACTAGTGTTGCTGATCTTGTCTATACCGCTTGGGCATCCGCATCAACTTTTCGTGGAAGTGATAAACGAGGCGGTGCAAACGGTGCACGTATTCGACTTGCACCACAGAAAGACTGGGAAGTAAACAATCCAGTTCGTGTAGCAAGAGTTGTTGCCACTCTTGAGAGAATCCAAAAAAACTTCTGTACTACTGCATCAGGAAATAAAGAGGTATCACTTGCGGACCTTATTGTTCTTGGTGGCTCCGCAGCAGTCGAAGAGGCTGCTCACCGAGCAGGACATGAGCTTAATGTTATGTTCTATCCCGGCAGGACTGATACCACCATCGAAATGACCGACATTGAGTCGTTTCGAGTACTCGAACCGAAAACTGATGGATTTCGGAATCATACGGCTAAACAACTTGATCGACCTGTTGAAGAACTATTACTTGAAAGAGCCGATCTTCTGACGCTTACAGCAAGAGACATGACAGTTCTTATCGGGGGCCTTCGAGTGCTTGGAGCCAATAGTGAAGTTGATGGCCAAGAAAATCTAGGTGTTTTCACAAAGCACCGTGAAACTCTGTCCAATGATTTTTTTATCACCTTGCTGTGCCCGGATATTACATGGCAGAAAACGTCCGGATGTGAAAATATTTTCGAAGGACGCAATTGTGTGACTGACACCGTTGAGTGGACAGCAACACGAGCCGATTTGATATTCGGTTCAAACGCACAATTACGTGCAATCTGCGAAGTCTATGCCAGTGAAGATGGGCAGCAACAGTTTCTCGATGATTTTATTGAAGCTTGGGTCAAAGTGATGAACCTCGACCGCTTTGACTTACAGACGATTGCTTCTCCATGAGAGGGGCTTTTAAAATGAGTTGAATGCGGTCCTGTGGTAAAAACCCAGTTCGATTTATTAACACATGTCATGCTTGTCCCGATAACGCTTCAACTATATTTTCGAGATGACTAAATAAGTGCGAGTAGCTGTCAAGAACTGACAACATCACAGAATTTACTGAAGGGCTCATACCGGTGCTTGTAAGCTCTTCTAGTTGTTTCTGGCGAAGTCCTTTTATTTGAGACCGGACATCTGCTCGCACAGAAACAAACTCTTCAAAGATGTTTTGATCTTTGGTACGAATCGCTGCATTCATTTTTATCAAAAATGACAGGGCACGAGAACTCAATTCTTCGATACCCTCACAAAAATACGATGGAGGGGAAGCGTCATAGTCCCGCAACTTGTTGTCAAGTCTTTCGAGATTTTCTATGTAGTCACTGACCGATTCATATTCATAAGCGATACGCAACTGAATGCGTATTTCATCTGCTACATCATGAGGTAAAGCATTTGTGAAGAGATTCGTCATGAATGCTGTGAGTTCTTCCTGAATCGCATCAAGGGATATCTCATAGTCTCTTAACTGATTCCTGAGCTGAGTGTTCGATTTCTTTTTTCCTCTCAACTCAGTCAAGACATGAAGCATCTCTGTGCAACTGTCTCCCATTCGCTCTATCTCTTTGAGTGACTGCTCTATTGCTAACACTGGATTATCTAACATTCGAATGTCTAACTCGGTGAGTCGCGGCTTCTCTTTCACTTCTTTTACAGGAACTATCCGCTCAAGAGCACGCACAAGAATGCCCACAAATGGAATAAACAGCAAAACATTCACTACATTGAAAATACTGTGGGTCGCAGCAATAGCCGGCGTTGTGTTTGGAAAAGTGGCAATACCATCGACCATCACTATTTTCAGAACATCTACATGAATAATCCACTGTACAAGTTGGATGTACCAATGGAAAACAAGTGTTATCCAAAACACTCCAGTAAGATTGAAAAGAACATGGAAATAGGCAGCTCGCCGGGCATTTGTTGTAGCCCCTATCGATGCTAAAAGAGCCGTAATCGTTGTGCCGACGTTCTCGCCGATGACGAGTGCCGCAGCAGTTTCATATGAGATAACTCCCTGGTAAGCCAACGAGATTGTAATCCCCAGTGTCGCAGAAGAAGACTGCACCATGGTCGTCAGAACACAACCGACCATGCAACACTTCAAGACACCCAAATAGCTGTCGGCCTGAAAGGCTTGAAACCATGTAGCAAAATCAGGAGTTTCCTTGATGATGCCGCACGCATCTTTCATCAGTTCCAAACCAAAAAATACCATGCCCGTGCCCAACAGACCCATCGCGTAGTATCGCCAGCGTTCATTTCTTGAGAATAGATATACGAACGCCGAGAAACCAAGAAGCGGCAGACCATATTTCCCAATTTTAAGAACGAGTATCCATCCAGTAATTGTGGTGCCAATATTTGCGCCCATAATGACACCCACTGATTGGGCAAGGCTCATCACTCCACTGTTTACAAAGCCAACGACCATAACCGTGGTAATCGAACTTGATTGAACAATACACGTGACAATAACCCCAACGATAATCGCAAAAATACGATTACCAGTCACTGTACCAATAAGCCGACGTAAGCTATTCCCAGCGACAGCCTGCATGCCCTCAGACATATATTTCATGCCTAACAGAAAAACACCCAGACCTCCAATCAGTTCGCCAAGGAGGTGCGCTAAAGATGTGAGATTCACAGGAGCATTCCAAATGGCTATTTCGTGAGCGTAATAGAGGTATACTGACAGAATACAGTTTAAAGACAAAGAAAACTTTGCATAGTTGTCTTTATAAGGACAATGTTTGGGCATATTTCATGAAATGGGAACCTCTTGATCTTGTTGTTTACAGTAAACAGAAGCACAGTGCTTCTCCCGGCCCTCGAGCTCGGGAAGTTGACGCAGCATCTCGCGGAGAAACCTATTCTTATACCGTGGACAAGTTTTGGGTGGTGCAACAGGTACTTGAAGACGGCAACCTGCGCCTGATAACTCGTACCGGCAAGCAACACACCATTCATCCTCATGATCCAAATCTTCGCAAAGCAACACTATGGGAGCGGTGGTACTTTTGGGGACGATACCGAGAAATCAAAGCACTGGTGTCCTAAAAGCACTGGTGTCCTAATTAATCTTTAACTGCACTTTTTATTACAAAATAGCTGTCGATAAGCCACATACATAAACATTTACAAGTAAGCACCTTAAAGAGCTTGTGGAAAATCTTTTTTATCCATTCACAAGTTTTCATCCATCCACAAGGTAGTTCATTTCGAGGCTCTCACTCCATGGAACTTATTGGCTCCAAAAAATACCTTTGTACTGTTCTACTTTTTCTATGGAGTTTCTTTTCAATAGGAAATCACAGGTCTGTTGTTTTCTCACAGCCATTTCCGAAGAATATCGACCCGGCTATACAACCTTATCAATCAGTCAGCGGAGAAGTCGCAGGCTCTCTTAAGTACATCGGTTCCGATACAATGAACAATCTGGTTGCCTTATGGGCTGAGGGATTCAAAAAATTCTATCCCGCTGTCCGTGAAGGTATAGAAGGTAAGGGGTCTGCATCTGCACCGCCAGCTCTCACGGAAGGCACAAGCACTTTTGGCCCAATGAGTCGACCCTGGAAAGCACATGAAATCGATTCCTTTAAAGACTCTTTCGGCTATGCACCTACGGTTATCCCAACAGCAATCGACATGCTTGCTGTTTACGTTCATAAAGACAATCCGACTGCAGGGCTTTCACTTCAGCAGCTAGATGCGATCTTTTCGAAAAATCGTAATGGTGGAATGAAAAAAGCTATCGTGACATGGGGACAACTGGGACTGACAGGTGTCTGGCAAGATAAACCAATACGTCTTTATGGTCGTAATTCAGCAAGTGGCACCTATGGATTTTTTAAAGAGCACGCTCTCTTCCGGGGAGACTTTAAATCCAACGTCATAGAACAACCTGGAAGCTCTTCCGTAGTGCAATCAATTGCGAACGATCGTTATGGGATTGGCTACAGTGGAATCGGCTACAAAACCGTTGATGTTCGGTCACTCCCGCTGAGTACTACGCCAGATAGTAAAAATATTACTACTGATGCAGAAAATGCCTACTCTGGTGAATATCCACTTGTTCACTTTCTCTATCTAAGTGTGAATCACAAGCCTGGTAGTACACTCGAACCACTTCGCAAAGAATTTTTGAAGTATGTTCTAAGTGCTACCGGTCAAGCAGATGTTTTAAAAGCTGGTTATCTCCCAGTAAGTTACAAAACATCTCAGAGAAGCCTTGAAACTATTACGGCACACGGAGTGAAATAATGCTTTTCTGAGGAAGTATGAAAACACGGTAGACTGCCCGTGAGAGAGCGATTACAACCGATTCTTTGACAAAGGCTGCCTCTTATTATTTTTAGCTCATCATCACGAGCAGACCGTGTATGCCAAATGGGTGTTTCTCTATTTAATAGCCGTGATCCATGAATCAACCGGCAACATTTACTGGTCGTAAAAAAAGAAGTGCTACACGAGCTACAGTATTACTCAGTGATACTGTTGCGCGTATCGTGATTACACTTGGTGGCCTTGCAACAATTGCTGCAGTGCTTCTCGTAGGTGTTTTCCTATTCGTGGTAGCCCTTCCACTCTTTCGCTCTACAACTGTTCAGTTGAAGCAATCTATTCCATGGGAAATGGCTGGTCATTCATACCTCGCCTCTGGTCTCGATGAGTCTGGGTTAGTCGCATGGTTTTGTGATGCTGATGAAATGACTGCTGTTGAATTAAAAAGTGGCAATAAACTCCTCTCACGATCAACAAAAATCAGTGGTCTTCAACACGCTTCTGCAATTTGCCATCTACCAAACACCTTAAAATCGGCTGTCGGTTTTAAAAATGGCACAATTCGCATCGGAAAACTTGGACTGAGTACGTCCTATGTTCCAGAAGCAGAAATTCCACTGCCTGCAAGGTCTCTCAAAATTAGTGAACTCACCACTGTCAATAATGACATTTATCTTCGATCATCGAATAAAATAGTTCAAAAAATTCAGCTCGTAGCAGAATTAGAAGACTATGTATCTACTACTCTCACTCGACCAATCACTGATATTGATCTGGCAATAACAAATAGAGGATTCTGCTTTGCAGCACTCGACGATAAAGGAAATATACGTTTTGAAAAAAGCACTTTTCAAAACAATCTCTTAACTGATGACGGTTCCGTCATCAATGTTGGAACCACTCTTCAGGAAGAAATTATTCCGTCAGGCCTTGATTTTATTCGAGTATCGGGCCTCGGAGATCAGCTTTTCGCCTTCACTTCTTCTGGAGCCTTCAAGCGTTTTGCAATCCGAGATGTCGATCACCCCGTACTGATGGAGGAACGTGATCTACTTCAAGAAAAAACTTCTCTTACCCACGTTACTCGACTCTTTGGTGAAACTTCTTTCGTAATTGGTGACAACAGTGGCGCAATAAGAATTCTATTCAACTCCAGGGACAAAAACCCCACTACAGATGATGGGTTAACGACTAAGGTCACTGCAACTTTTTCTACTCAACCAAATAAACGTCATGCACAGGACCAGGGAACGGAAATTACTTCTATTTCCGCCTCACCGAGGTCTCGCCTTTTTGCAGCCGCCTCATCAGACGGAATGATTCGGCTCCTACAAGCTACAGCTCACTCGACAATTGCTGAACTTCGCAGCAATCAAGAAACTGCACGAACTCAGAAGTTACAGCTTCTTCTCCTTGGCTCAAGAGATCAACAACTTGTTGCCTGTGATGGCAAAACGCTTACCACTTGGAACATCAGCCTTAGCTATCCAGAGGCTTCCTTGCATTCACTCTTCGGAAAAATTTGGTATGAAAATTATCCAGATCGTGAGTACGTGTGGGAAACAAATGGGCACAATTCTTTTGAACCGAAATTTAGTTTGGTGCCCCTTCTGTGTGGCACTATAAAGGCGACCTTCTACTCAATGCTATTCGCCACACCCATTTCAGTTTTTGCAGCAATTTATGTTAGTCAGTTTATGACTCCAGCATGGAAGTCTCGCATCAAGCCTGTCATCGAGATGATGGCGAGCCTGCCAAGTGTTGTACTAGGATTTATCGCTGGCCTGATCCTTGCACCAGTTATCGAACGTGGTGTAATGATTTTCATCACAAGCATTTTTACAGTTCCGATTACTCTCCTGATCTGCGCCTTTTTATGGCAATTTTGGTCACCTGGATTACGGAGTCGAATATCTTTCTGGAGATTCCCTGTCGTACTCTTCATCGCACTCCCCATCGGTATTCTATTAGGTTTTCTAACAGCACCGCCGACCGAGTTTCTTCTCTTCAATGGTGATTTTTTTGCATGGCTTCACGGCCGGGGTGGAAGTGGCTGGGGAGGCTGGGCACTTGCTTTATTTCCACTATCAGCAATGGTCTCCGTATTTCTCATAGGCCGGTTCATCCATCCCTGGATTCGTATTCGAAGTATGAAATGGGGGCATATAAAGACTGTCTCAGCAGCCCTCATTCTCCTTTTTATTGGGCTTTTTCTGGCCGGTGCCATTTCGACAGCAGCGGCAATGTTCCTAGATGCTTTGCGCTGGGAAACTCGTGGTGGCATCTTTGGCACCTATGTCCAACGGAATACCATGGTCGTCGCTATTGGTATGAGTTTCGCAATTATACCTCTCATATTTACACTTGCTGATGACGCCTTATCAAGCGTCCCTGATCATCTGCGAAGTGGTTCGCTAAGTGCTGGTGCAACGCAATGGCAGACAACGCTTCGGGTTATTATTCCAGCCGCAGCTGGTGGAATCTTTTCCGCTGTCATGATTGGTCTCGGAAGAGCTGTAGGAGAAACAATGATTGTCTTAATGGCAGCTGGAAACACACCTATTATGGACTGGAATATTTTCAGTGGCTTTCAAACCTTATCTGCTGCCATTGCCACTGAATTACCAGAAACAACTCCAGGATCAACTCATTATCGTATTCTTTTTCTGGCGGCAGTTCTTTTGTTTGTTCTCACATTTTTTATAAATACTGTAGCTGAAGTCATTCGACAAAAATTCCGAAGGAGAGCGCATGAACTCTAGTCGGTATCAAAGACAGAACGCTCGCTCACCATTTTCTAGCCTCATGGCTCATGGAGAGCCATGGGTGTGGCTGATGTCAGGATCTCTTGCCGTTGCGGTAACAATGGTAATCGGTCTGCTACTGTTTATTACAGTACGCGGTTCTATTCATTTTTGGCCCCGTCCACTCTATGAGGTCACCCTCCGTAATGGTGAGAGATGTCTTGGTGAAGTGATATCTCGTGAAAGACAACTAAAAAATATCTCCGACGATCAGACCATTCAGGACCGTGTCCTTGTACGAACAGCGGATTTTAGAACGGACAGCACACGCTACACATGGTTTGATCAACAGAACATAAGTTCTATACAGCAACCTCAATTCGCAACTGTCATTGAACGGTTTGAGGGCGGTCTATTTCACGGTTTTCCTGTCTGCCTTTTGAAAGATGGTATCCCAACAGGAGATAGTCCGGAAGCTGCATGGCAACAATACCAAGAGATATCTCCAACCATTCAAAAACGATTTCGGGAAGCCAATCGTATTGACAGACTCCGGAGAGGTGATTTGCAGAAACGTCTTCGAAATGCACGACTTGCACTATTCGATGCTCGGTTAAAGCAAGGCAACGACCACCCGATTGTTGAAAAAGTGAAAAATGAGGAAGAAGAGATATCCAAAAAAGTTGCAGAAATTTCAAGTCTCCTTGATAAAAAAATGGCTGCGTTAAGAAAAGCCAACAGCTCGTGGAAATTCAAATTCAAAACCGTAGATGGTCAGTCTGTTATTTTCCCTGTGGAAGAAATTATACAAGCGTGGCAACCGAATAATATCAGTCTATTGGGCATGTCATCTGTTTATGGAACACGTTGGTGGGAGTTTCTCTCGGACAATCCACGAGAGGCAAACAGTGCTGGTGGTGTCTTTCCTGCCATTTGTGGAACAGTCAGCATGACCATGATTATGGCGTTCCTAGTTGCACCATTTGGAGTTCTTGCGGCACTTTATTTACGCGAATATGCCGCCGACAATTCTCTTACTGCAACCATTCGGATTGCAATTAATAATTTAGCTGGAGTCCCTAGTATTGTTTATGGCGCTTTTGGACTTGGTTTTTTCTGCTACGGAGCCGGCGGCTGGATCGATGAGAATTTTTTTAGTGCCAGTTTATTAGCAGATAATCAGCCAACATTTGGTACCGGTGGTCTTTTGTGGGCCTCACTCACACTCGCACTGCTGACTCTACCAGTTGTCATCGTAGCAACTGAGGAAGCTCTGGCCGCTGTACCGAATTCAATGAGAGAAGGATCTTATGCATGCGGTGGAAGCAAGTGGCAGACTATATACCGGATTGTCTTGCCTAGAGCATTACCTGGAATTATGACTGGAGTCATTCTCGCAATGGCTCGTGCAGCTGGAGAAGTAGCGCCTCTCATGCTTGTTGGCGTCAAAAAAATTGCACTCGACCTGCCTATCGATACATCATTTCCATTTATTCATCCTGAAAGAGAATTTATGCATCTCGCATATTTGGTGTATGACATTGGTTTCCAAAGTTCTAATAGCCAAGCTGCAAAGCCAATGGTATTCACAATCACGTTACTTCTCGTAACTATTATTGCTGTACTTAATATTGCTGCGATTTATCTTCGATCAAGACTTAAGCGACGCTATGCGCTTCAAGAATTTTGATACTTTAGTACCTTTGTGTTTTCAACTCTTATATCTCTAGCGAGGAAGCCGAATCTATGCAAAAAGGAATTGGTCCATCAGTGTATTCTGATGGGAACAAGCCCGATGCTGGTACTAATCGGCTTCAAGCAGTTGCACAAGGCAAAGACGTCGGTGCTGAAGTTCATCCAAAAGTTCTTGAAGAAACACCTGTCCTTGAAATCGACCGATTCAATCTATGGTACGGCTCCAAGCAAGTTATCCATGACATCTCAATGCCTATTATCAGGAAACAGGTTACCGCATTAATAGGACCAAGTGGTTGTGGCAAATCAACACTGCTTCGAAGTGTCAATCGGATGAATGATCTTATCCAAAATATACGGATCACCGGTGATATGCGATTAAATGGTGACTCGATTTACGAACCACGCATGGATGTAATTAATCTTCGTAAAAGGATGGGAATGGTTTTCCAAAAGCCGAATCCATTTCCAATGAGTATCTTTGAAAATGTTGTTTATTCATTACGAATTGATGGTGAGAAAAATCGTAGTGTGTTAGATGAAGTTTGCGAAATTAGTCTACGTGGTGCTGCATTATGGGATGAGGTAAAAGACTGCTTGAATGACAGTGCTCTCAAACTTTCAGGCGGCCAACAACAACGTCTGTGTATTGCTCGTGCAGTAGCTGCTGAACCGGAGGTGCTTTTGCTCGATGAGCCCTGCTCGGCCCTCGACCCGATCGCAACGGGTAAAATTGAGGATCTCATACAGGAACTTCGTGGGCAGTATTCAATCCTGATGGTAACGCACAATATGCAACAGGCTAGTCGCGCCAGCGACTATACCGCTTTTATATATTTGGGACGGCTGATTGAATATGGACCAACATCCGACATCTTTACGAATCCTGTCCTGCAAGAGACAGAATCCTACGTGACTGGTCGTTTTGGGTAGGCTCATAGGACATTTCTTACTTCTTGAATTTGGTTTTCCATAATGACACGTCATATCGAACGTCAGATCCTTCACCTGAAGGAATTAATTCTTCACTTTGGCACCATGGTTGAAGAATCTATCAGTCATTCCAACATAGCGCTTTTCAAACAAGATCTGTCTCTCGCAACAAAAGTCATAGCTAATGATGCTGAAATCGACCGAATGGAAGTAGAATTAGAAGAAGAATGTCTCAAGGTTCTTGCGCTCTATCAACCTGTTGCGGCTGATCTTCGATTCGTAGTTGCCGTACTAAAAATTAACAATGATCTCGAGCGGATTGGTGATCTCACCAGCAACATCGCAAAAACGGTTTCTCAACTTGCAATGACAGGCCCTTTTGAGATGCCCCAAGAAATTTCTGTGATGGCGAAACAGGCTGAAGAAATGGTTAAAAAAAGTCTGGATGCTGTAGTCACAGGTGATCCGGACCTCGCACGGCAGGTAAGGGAAGAGGATGATGCGGTTGACGCAGGCAGACAGGCGGTAAGTAAGTTGGTTATGCAGAAGATTCAGGAAGACCCTCAGAATGTTGAGAGTTTACTTCGAATTAATTCGGTTTCGAAACATCTTGAACGTGTAGCAGATATGGCAACAAATATTGCTGAAGATGTCATCTACATGGTTGAAGGAGAAATTGTTCGCCACCGTCATGGAGACTGATACTGCTCATACATTTGACATATCGTCTCGAACCAATCGTTTCACTATCCAATTCACGATTGGAGACACTGCCACAATTGTTGGCCAGGCGATAATCCATGAAAGCCCCCACGCCTTTAGCCAATCTAAGATGACGCCCGGCCTTATACCCATATGAAGAAGTGTAATCACCAGTGACATCAGTGCTGACATCAAAATTGACATCACAAATGAAAAGACAAGTCCATGAAATTTTTTTGGGAACATGCTCGTTTCTCAACAACTCGTACAAAAAAGAAGGAAATGACTCTTTATAATCCAAAAAGAATAGGTCGCTTAAAGTGGGATCATGTTCCACAAAATGTACAGTATGATGCACTGCCAGGTGGCGCACCTTTTCGATACAGTTCATTCTCTAACGTCTCAGAAAAAGGTGCCTGCAATACGCCAAGGAGTCTCTGAGCTGGCTCAATGTTTCCCGACTCTGCCTCAGCAAGGGCCTCCTCAACTTGTAAATTTCTTGGGACAATTACTGGGTTCACTGATCGCATTCTTTTGGCAATCTCCGGCAATAAACTCGATTCATGGGATAATCGTTCTCGCCATCGTTGTACCCAATTGTCAAAGCCAGACATTTTCATAAGCACAGGATCTGCATGTTCATTTTCTAATGCATGTGATAGCGCAACAAATGTTGATGAAAAATCTGCTTGAGAAAATTTCATAATGTCAAGCAAATCTTGATAGAGGATAGCATCTTCTTTTTCTTGATTTCGAAGTCCTAACTTTGCGTTCGTTCCATGTTGATAATACGTTTCGTAGCTCTCCGAGAATGTTTCAAGAATTGAAACAAATTTTTCAACTGATTTATCTTGTTCTCCAGGGCATACCAAAAGAAGACTTTCTGCAAGACGAGCAAGGTTCCACTGGGTAATCATCGGTTGTTTTTCAAACGAATATCTTCCTTGATGATCAATTGAGCTGAAAACTGTCTCAGGGTGATACACATCAAGAAATGCACAGGGGCCATAGTCAATGGTTTCACCAGCAATGGAGACATTATCTGTATTCAGTACTCCATGTACAAAGCCGACAAACATCCAACGAGCTACAAGACTTGCTTGCTTATCTAATACGGCACGAAAAAATGTAAACGGTAAATCTGGAGTGTTCGGCAACTCTGGATAATGCCGAGCCACCGTATACTTCAATAGTTCAGAGAGATTGTTCTTATCACCAAGCGCTGCCGCGTATTGAAAAGTACCTATACGAATATGGCTCTCTGCAACTCGTGTCAAAATGGCTCCTGGCAACGGAAGATTTCTCAACACGTTTTCACCAGTAGCTGTCACCGCCAAACTCCGAGTAGACGGAACACCTAATGAGTACATCCCTTCACTGATGATATATTCGCGCAACATTGGCCCAAGAACGGCTCTACCATCACCGCTACGCGAGTAACACGTACGGCCCGACCCTTTAAGCTGCACATCGACACGGTGTTTTTTCGGCGTCACATGCTCGCCCAGAAGCACAGCTCGGCCATCACCGAGGTTTGTAAAATGCCCGAACTGATGTCCGGCGTAGGCTTGAGCGAGTGGAGCAGCACCTGGCGGTATTTCATTGCCTGCAAATACCTGTGCTCCTGATGACCGAAGGACGTCCACGTCGAGCCCAAGATCATTGGCAAGATCTTCATTGAAAAGCACTTTGACTGCATGTTTTACAGGCTCAGGATTGGTACGTGAAAAAAATGCTTCTGGAAGTTGCATAAAAGAATTATCGAAAGACCATCCTGCGTCTTGTGTATCTTTTGTCGTCACAATAATTCCTGCTGCTGTAATGAGACATACAAGAAACCTATCTTGATTTCTGAGAACGCTCACTTTCTTTGATATCAATATTGAAATATAAGCGTTCTAACGACTTATCGCATCAGTTTAATCCTCCAAATACTGAAAACGTGCTTTTTGCACACCAGATATTTCGACCATTTCCAGAAACATTGACAAAGGCCGTACCCAAAGCCCTCTGTCTCCATAATCTGCTCGATATACAACAAGTTTTTCAAGAGTTTCACTATGTAAAGCAACGCCGAGTACGACGTATTCATTTCCCTTGTAATGTCGATAGCGGCCACATTCTAATTCGAGCATTCTCCTTACCTTTCTTACAATAACTTTCGAATTTGAAACCAAATAGATGGAGTTTGTAAAATAGTCCTTCATGGTGCCACTAATCATTTCATTCCCACAACCTGTATCTGTACATTGTGTCATTCATTGAGAAAATTCGACCAGACACACTGTTTATTTTTGGAATAGCTATCTGGCTTTTCAAATACATTTATTCTTGGAGATCTTTTTGTTCGGCACAATATGATGATACCTCAACACCTTTTCGTATACGGGACACTTCGACCACACCTTGCATCCAGTGAAGCGATACAACTTCTTGTTGAAATGAAAGTAGTCGGATCAGCTACCGTTCAGGGAAAACTTTACGATTTTGGTGATTTTCCTGGAGTCACAAATGGGAATGGCATTGTTCATGGTGACTTACTTCGTCTGTCGGATACTGAACAATTAACTCCTCTTGATGACTACGAAGAATGCGGTGGCCTCTCACCCCTCTTTTCTCGTTCAAGGATAAACGCTCTGTTGCCTAATGGCCTTTATGTACCTGCTTATATCTACTTGTATAACCGCCATACAAAACCCGGCATCCCGATTACGAGTGGCGACTATGGCCAGTACATTCAAGAACGCTTCGATTACTGACATAGCCCCAGCCCAGTATATTGCTAGAAATCGAAGCTGATTTTCTAGCACCGGCTACAGATAATGCTAAATTTTCGGGCATTCGACATAGACGTGTTGCAGAAGGAATCCCTTTTTTTAAGATGTTTATCAGTAGTTTTCAGATGGTATAACGTTTGCTCCGTGTACGGTGCGATTGCTTTCGGCTCTACCAGGCACCGAACAAGCGGCTGTATCCAACTGGAATACCTCGGCTCCTCCTCGGCTCTGCCGGAGATGCAGATCGATGTTATGTCGTCCTGCAGTCGACTAGCTTCAATGTTTTCTAATCCTCTCTCAAGACTAAGGACGAACTTCAGTTATGAGCACGAAATCGAAACTGGAATACATCTGGCTTGATGGCTATAAGCCAACCCAAAGCCTTCGATCGAAGACTCGAATTGAGTCAGATTTTGGTGGCACTCTTGAAGAGTGCCCAATGTGGTCTTTTGATGGTAGTAGTACTGAACAAGCAACTGGTGGTGATTCTGATTGCCTTCTTAAACCAGTCGCCATTTTTCCAGATCCTGGTCGAAAAAACGGCTACCTCGTTATGACAGAGGTTTTGAATGCAGATGGTTCTCCTCATGATTCCAACGGTCGGGCTACCATTGCGGATGACGATGAAGATTTTTGGTTTGGTTTTGAACAAGAGTACTTTCTATGGTGTACTTCCAACAATAATCCTCCCGGATTTCCACTCGGAGGTTACCCAGCGCCTCAAGGACCGTATTACTGCTCTGTCGGTGCGTCCAACGCACACGGCCGAGACTGTGTTGATGAACATCTAGACGCCTGTCTCGAAGCTGGAATTAACGTTGAGGGAATCAATGCTGAAGTGGCTGCTGGCCAATGGGAGTTTCAAGTGTTTGCCAAGGGTGCAAAACGTGCTGGTGACGAAATATGGGTTGCCCGATATCTACTTGAGCGGATCGGTGAAAAATATGGGTATGCAATTGATTGGCATCCCAAACCACTTGGCAAAACTGACTGGAATGGTTCTGGCATGCACGCAAACTTCTCGAATGAATTGATGCGTACATGTGGAGATAAAGAGGTCTTCACAACCATTTGTGAAGGCTTTTCCGGTGTTATTGAAAGGCATATTTCGGTGTACGGAGCAGACAACGATCAACGCCTCACTGGTCAACATGAGACACAAAGCATTGACCAGTTTAGTTACGGCGTTTCTGACCGTGGCGCATCGATTCGTATTCCAGTTGGCACTATCGATGATGGCTGGAAAGGCCGTCTTGAAGATCGCCGACCTGCTTCGAATGCAGATCCGTATAAAGTCGCTGCAGCAATTATCAAAACAGTGAAAGCTGCTGCTGGAGCGGCGGTCTAAATCTTACTGAGACACGCTGTTGCCTATGAAAAGGGTCTCCCAGAATAATTTTTGGGAGACCCTTTTATTTTACTTATTAAATTTTTTAAATACCTGAAGGCTGTACGCTGAATCAAGAAGTCGTACCGCATCAAGCATTTCTTGCATTGTCTGAAAACGATTTGTTAATTTTTTCTCAATTGCTTTCATCACAATATCATCAAGCTCCTTTGGAATATTTTTTTCGGGTGCGAGTGAGGATGGCGGGGGCGGATCATCGTGAATGATATTTTCGAATGTTTCTTGAATGACGCGACCTCGAAATGGCTCTCGTAGAGCAATTGCTTCATATAAAACAACCCCCATACTAAAAATATCACTTCGTTCATCGATCGTGGCCCGGTTTATGTTGACCTGCTCGGGTGACATATAAAGCGGGGTCCCTGGTCGATCTCCCGCCATGGTCAATGACTGAATTGCTTCGTCATCTTTCCTGATAACTTGTGGATGTTCTGGTGCATCATCAGGTTGTCCCCATACTTTTGCTACTCCCCAATCAAGTAGAATAACTTCACCAAAATTTCCTACCCATATATTCTCGGGCTTCACATCCCGATGAATGACTCCTCTGGCATGAGCGTATAAAAGAGCTAGTCCAGCTGTCATCACAATCTCTACGCGGCGGCGAAGGTCGAATTCAAAAACCGTTAAAGGATCTTTCTGAGCAACACGGGAAAGAATCGTAAATAGGTTTTCACCGGATATTCGCTTCATCGTAAAATAAAGACCGTGACGGTGATCACGCCCAATCTCATACACCGGAACTGTGTTTGGGTGCTGGAGTTGAGCTGTAATCCGAGCCTCTCGAAGCAGTCGACGATTTTCTTGCTTGTCCACCAAATACTTTGTATGTAATGACTTCATAACAACCGTTCGACCTGTCATTTGATCAAAGCAGGCTCGTAAAATTGCAGAACCCCCACGGGCCATTTCCCTGTAATTAGTATATTTTTCAGTACCCTCGGGAATCACTTTGGGAAGTGCATAATCCGTTGCCGAAAGAAAGATTGGGCCTTGACCACTTTTTTGTGATGGCATCTTGTACTCCTTACTACGATACATTGAGTCAAGGTTGTTACACGAAGACTACTCCATCAGGTGTACTTGATAATGCTTCTAAAGATTCTGGTACGAACCCTGATTGGTTTTTGCTTTGCCTTATCATTAGGTTTCCCTCATTTTATAAAAGCACAAGTGAAACAACCACACAGCCTTATCACCGCACATAGAGGAGCCTCTTTTGTTGCTCCAGAAAATACTTTAACAGCATTTCGTAAAGCATGGGACATTGGTTGCGATGCTATTGAAGGAGACTTTAGGCTCACTCGTGATAAACAAATTGTCTGCATTCATGATGCAAACACTGAAAGACTTACCGGTACTGACGGGGAAGTGGCAAAAATGCCCCTAGCTTTACTTCAGTCACTGGATTTTGGTGCCTGGAAAGATGTTTGTTTTACAGGAGAAACCTGTCCAACCTTGAATCAGGTACTTTTGACCGTACCACCACATGGTCACTTTTTTATCGAACTCAAGACGGGCCCAGAAATTGTAGAACCACTCGCTGAGTGTCTTCAAAGGTCATCGCTTTCGAAGAAACAAATTACACTCATCACATTTAATCAAGAGACTGCAAAAAAATGCAGGTTTTTTCTCCCCGACATTCAGATTCATTGGCTTACATCTTTCCGACGGCATAAAAATCAAGCCAACTCCTGGATGCCCTCCCCTAAACAGATTGCCTCGGTGCTTGATCATGTTGGAGCGAATGGAGTCGGCCTGCAAGCTCGCCGTGACGTTGTTACACCAACATTTCTAAAAGAGCTTAGGATTGAGGGTGTGCCTGATTTCCATGTGTGGACGGTCGATAATCCAGAAGATGCAATTTTTTACATTAGAGAGGGCGCTTTTGGTGTTACTACAAACAATCCAGCGGCATTGAAAACCCGTCTTAAGTCTTTTTAAATCGATATCATGAAAACCCTCTGCAGGGTGTTTTAGGATTCACAACTCCTACCAAGTTACAGAACTAAAAATTCTTAGGCAGTCGTAAACTTTTTTACAAAAGCTCGCCGGACATCTAACGACAGACGCTCCTAGACGCCATAAAGGGGCAGAAGTTGGATTTACGGCTCCCCAACACGCATGACTCGACTACAGTTGATGATTGTTGGTATTCTTAGGGCTGTATAAAAGGCAGTCATTTCTTTTGAAAGGAAACTCTATGTCCTACCGATCACTCGGAATTATTTGTACCGTTGTTTGTGCCTTGCTCTTAAGTCGCACTGCAACAGCCGGCTGTGGAACCTGTGATAAAACCGTTGTTGAAAATGCCGTGAACAATGCGGATTTCAGCACCCTCGTGGCAGCCGTCAAGGCAGCAGGCCTCGTCGAAACCCTCTCTGGAAGTGGACCGTTTACAGTATTCGCGCCAACAAATGAGGCATTTAAAAAATTGCCAGCAGGTACTGTTGAAAATCTTTTAAAGCCAGAAAATAAAGATCAGCTCGTGAAAGTTTTGACATATCATGTTGTGCCAGGAAAAGTCATGGCAAAGGATGTTGTCAAACTTACAAAAGCAAAAACTGTAGAGGGATCAGAAGTCACCATTGCCGTAAGTGGTGGTTCTGTCAGCGTTGATAATGCAAAGGTGATTAAGACTGACATAGTTTCAAGTAACGGTGTAATTCATGTCATCGACGCAGTGATTCTTCCAAAGAACTAATTCTTTAGAAAATCTTTAAAAAACTAAAAGGTCACCAGGTCATACTGGTGACCTTTTTTATTTATCAATTGTCAATCATGTAATTCATACTTTGAAAGAGTTTGCATGAATTTCTTAGTTGGCTGGCATGTGAGCCGATGCACACCAAAATCATCAACAATACTCATTTCTGATGAAATTCGTTCACTTATTTCTTCTTCAAGATATACGTATGCCTTTGCATTCGGCATTGGTTCTGATCTTTCAAAATGATGACGATACTCTACGGGCAAACATATCTTGTCAATTTTCTTACCATGTATCGATGCATCTTCAATTACATCTCGAACTTCATAAACTTCTATTATGTCCTCTCCTTGGGGAGGACCATCTTTCAGGATTTTTCCTGGTAGAAGAACGACCCGCGCCACTCCAACAAGCAATTTGATAGGATTTGATTCTTCGGCAATCCATACTTTTACGTACTGCTTTTCATCAACATCTTCAGTACTTGCTATGGAATATCCAACAAGACAAGTATCGTTGACGACTGATACAACGAGCTCTGTAGGTCCGGTAAGCATTTTTTTCCTGAGTCGACCATTCTGAGCATTCCCTAAGAGAACTGCGTGCTCCACAGGTTTCTCTACTAATTGAACTTCTGCAACAGCATATGTGCTCTCAGAGGCTACGGCTTGCACGTCTATTCCTCCAAGCAAAGCAGCGATTGCGAATAGGCCGGGCATAATCTGCCAAACTTTTGCCAGTGATTTCATTTTTCTATACATGAACGTATCCCTCTAATGCCATTGTGCTTTCGTGGCCCTAGTTACGACGTGGAACAAAAAAACTTTTTAGTAATGGGCCTAGAATCACATATGAAAGAATCATTGCAACTATTCGGACGGCATACATAGTCAGAAGACTAGCTGCACCTCCAGAAAGTGCCATCTGGATCATTAATAGACCAAGATAATGTCCCGCAAGCGGACAAAGAATAAAATAGATTAATAAAAGAAGAAGTATACGCATATTAAAAACCAATCAAAAATAGCTGCCGGTACAATAGACTGTTTTGATTCTACGATTTCCTCACATGATTGCCTCATTAATTTCAATCAGGCACCGTATTTACAGATTTTAAATTTGAATCCTGAGTATGATGGATATCACAAACTTCGATCGTCTTGAGAGGCTTATCCACAAACCTCTTAGCTCACGACCAGGCTGGCTAAAAATCGCTCGAGAGGATGCCGCAGAGATTCTCTGGCTTGCCCATCGTGCTCGAGATAATCAAGACTTTGAATCACTCCAAGACTTTGATATTCAAGCAGGTCTTTTGGCCGACGGAATACAATATCGAATGGATACTGATCTTTAAAAAGAAAACAGCTTCCTCAGCGCCCTTGATCTGAAGAAACTGTTTTCTCTTTATATTACGAAGTCCGTATTATCTGCTCGATCAATCTCTTGTTCGAACAACATGTGGCTCTCCGCACCTGTCCCAGCGTATTGTTGCACTAAATCCACAACAACAATAATCGACATGTGTGACACCATTACCAATCAATGCGCATCGGGTTGATATATTTGGTTCCTCACAAACACAGCACTCCGGAATACACAGAGTGACGGGTACTGGGCAACCATCACAAGGGCTACAAATGATTAAGCAAACTTCTACTTTAGGTGGTGGTGGACAACGATCTTTTCCACAGCAACCAAAAAGCCCTGCATCAGCATGACTCGCACCCAAAACTAAGAAAAGCAGCGCTGCTGCTATCGAACATGTTTTCCAAGGTTTCACGTTGAAACTCCTTCGCGATATCGAGTGAATTGAAACTAGCGTCAATAATACCAACGATAAAATCAAAAGCGAGTTTTCAACGAGTTTTCCCGAAAACCGAATAGCCTGCTAGATGCAGCCGTTTTAAGGCAATTCCCACCCTTGGCGATACGTTCGACTGACAAACTGGTTTAACGCAGGAACATTTGGACTTTTTAAGTTCTTCGCGTCCCACTCAATTCGTGTCCCCTCGTCTGATCGTAGTGCCAGATTGCCAATGAGAATAGTTTCCGTGAGACGACCCGCGTAACCAAAATTAGACATAGTTCCAGGCTCATAGTCACCTTTGATTGAACTCACAAATTCCCACTTCTGTCGCTGATCACCACTTCCTTTGAATGGTATCCGTGGTAGTGACTCAGCTGGTGGTTTGAAGTTTGTGAAATCTTCTTCCGGCAACAAGAAGTATCGTGCTCCGTAGGAATCAGGAGAGAAGAGGACACCCTTGCTTCCAACAACAATCGCGCCACTCGTTTTCCGACCACCATCTTTCTGCTGATCCACTTTCTTTTGGAATGATTCCGGTAATTGTTTAATGATCGCTCCTGGTGGTAAAGCACCCCCGTCGTACCAGTGAAATTTACAAGGTGGCAGACCGTCTCGCTGGCCAAACTCAAAAAGAAGGTGCGAACTTCCGGGAAATGTCTCGCCTTCAAAAATACCTGGGTTTTCCACCGCAGTTACTGCATCGGCATCAAAAAGCTTCAATGCCATAATAGGCATATTCGTCGTGTGACAAGCCATATCACCAAGGGCACCAGTCCCAAAATCAACCCACCCTCGCCAATTGAAAGAGTGGTACGCTCCTTTTTTAAATGGACGCATCGGTGCTGGTCCTATCCAACCATCCCAGTTGAGGTTTTCCGGAACTGGATCTTCGCCTGAAGGTCTTCCTTTTCCTTGTGGCCAAACGGGTCTATTAGTCCAAATATGTACTTCTCCAACGTCTCCAATAGCACCACTTCGTATGACTTCAACTGCCTCACGCAGTCCATTTTCACTTGTACCCTGATTTCCCATCTGGGTCACTACGCCCGTCTGTTCGGCTGTCTCACGCATTAATCGAGCCTCATGGATAGACCATGTCAGTGGTTTTTGACAATACACATGTTTTTTCATTTGCATTGCTTTTAATGCTGCAACCGCATGAGTGTGATCCGGGGTGCTGACCGTCACAATATCGATCTTATCTCCGAGTTGCTCAAGCATTTCTCGAAAATCATTGAACTTGCCGGCGTTTGGAAACTCTCGAGACTTTTTATCGAGGGTTCCTCCGTCGACGTCACATAAGCCAAGAATATTCACACCCTGTTCAGCTATGTGGCTGGTATCACTACTTCCCTTACCACCAACACCGATACACGCTGCTGAAAGACCTTGCAGTGCAGATTCGTCAGCTCGCAAAGATGGACTTCTACTGGACCAAACTCCAAAGCCGGCACCTACCGCAACTGTATGACCAAGAAACTGTCGGCGGGATGTATTTGAACTCATGTGTGCTATTTCCTTAGGCGTTACAAAATTTTTTCTTAATGTAGTTTCTTCAACTACTTTTTAGATTCTGGACTTTTAGGGAAAACTGGCTCAGTAAAGAAATCTGTATTTTTCCAATGTGATACTCTTTTAGTATAATACTTTGGGCTTTTTTATATCAAATATGAGCCTCTGTTGATTCCACTATCAAGGTCTTATTCATTACAAATATGTTGTATGAATTGTTTTCCTTATAAATTGGTCCGTAACAGCTTAAAAATATATTACCCACAAGTATCGAATCAAAAATTTCCATGAAAGACCAATCACTGTACCTCCGCTCTCTGCTTACGATCTTCATAGCATGCTCCTCCAGTGTAATTGTGGCTGATCCACCAGAAATTATTCTTCAAGCAAGTGGTGTCATCAAAACAAATGAGGATGGAGAAATTGTTGATATTGACTTAAGTGACCGCACCCTCAGTGAACCACTCATTACGGCACTCACGAAACTTCCTGAACTCTCAGTCCTTCGATTACGACGAACCTCTATTAGCGATGAGCAATTAGGTCAATTCATTACACTCAAATTGCGAATGATTGACCTGAGGAATACGAATATCACTGATGATGGACTCGTTCATCTTGCCAAGATGAGAAGTCTCGTTGATGTACAACTTGAGAAAAGTAAGATTACTGACATTGGCATACAACGACTTGCTGGGCTTAATCTGAAAAGTTTTAATGCCAATTACTGCACAAGCATCAGCAATCGTTCCCTGGCCGTTCTCGCTGCAATGCCATCAATGGAGCAAATCCAGCTTGATTACACAAAAATTGATGACGCTGGTATGGCTGTGCTTGCCACAACAAGCAGATTGACTCGCCTCCGTATTCGTGGCGTTGATGTTACTGGTGCCGGACTTGCTCATATTGCCCAACTAAAAAACCTTAGTCGTCTTAATCTTCGTGACACATCACTTGATGACGCCGGCCTCGCAGTCATTGCTGCGTTACCTGCCATCGATTGGCTCGATATCAGTGAATGTCGTCTTGCTACACCTGATGGCTTAGGCCAACTAGGAAAGGCATCTACGCTTACCTACCTCGATCTGTGGGAAACGAAAACAAATGATGACGTACTTGCAATGTTCAGTGGATTAACAAAACTGAAGGTTTTGAATCTCAAAGCAACATATGTAACCGACGATTCATTGCCAATACTATTGAAATTAGATCAACTTGCCGAACTGAATGTCGCCGGAACCCAATTGACCGACACTAGTTTTCTTGCTCTTGGGAAAATACCATCACTCGAAAAAATTAATGTCGCAAACACAGATATCGGATTCGATACTATTGATACATTGATTGAATCGCGCGATGACCTCGAAGTCATCGAGTTTGAAAACTAGTTGATCAGTGAAATGCTATTTCTACTAATCCCTAACAGATAAATCTTGTCTCAGGATGGCTTTCATCATGCCTTCGAATTTTTCTGATTGCGGCATCGTACAGAGCAATATCGAACATTCTCCCAGCACTTTTCCCATTTTTTTCGCCAAGAAAATGGACGCCCGCACGTCGCACAAGTTTTCTTCAAATGTGCACGGTTCATTTTGTTGAAACTGCCTCTCTAGTCATAAGCGAATGGTAGCAAAGCCTGTTTCTCTGCGGTATCAGAATCACTTCGTTGATCCACAACATGTTTTTTCCGTAAGTGTTTCCGCTCTCGATCTTGTCTCATTGCACCACGCCGATCACGACGACTACCATGACGCACCGCTACGGCACTCGCTGCATCACGTGCTTTTTTATCCTGACGTAACTCGGTGAAACGAGATTTTGCCTGTCTCAAAGCGAGTGTATGATCCACAATCGGTTTCGGATAAAGCAAACCAATTATACAGCCAGATGATTGCTGGATATGAACGGGCATCATCCATGGTGTGTGGATAAACACATTGGGTACAGACACCAATTCAGGAATCCATTGACGTATAAATTTTCCCTGTGGATCTTGCTCTTTTGCCTGCTTGGTTGGATTGTAAATACGTAGTGTATTTATTCCTGTCGTACCGCTCTGCATCTGCATCTGAGACCAATGAATACCTGGTTCAAAATCGAGAAAACTTTTTGCAAGGTGAATACCTGTGTCTCGCCAATGAAGCCAAAGAGAATAGCTCGCGAATGATACAACCAACGCTCGCATTCGAAAAGGTAACCAGCCAGTCTTGTTCAGACTTCGCATACAGGCGTCGACAAGCGGATACCCCGTACAGCCACTTTTCCAAGCCTGAAAATATCTGTCTGAAAACTCATTCTCACGAAGCCCATTCGCTGCCGACCACATGTTTCTATGCTCTATGGCCGGCTCATCTTCAAGTTTTTGTATGAAATGACAATGCCAGTGTAATCGTGATTGCATTGATTGAATACTTTTTTGCCATCTTCGAAATTGTTTTCGAACAGACTGATTTTTTTCTGTCATTGCAAGACCTCTGACTTCAGATCGCCTCTGCTCTGTTGCCTGCCAGACTCGTCGAATTGAAATTGTCCCAAAGGCAAGATGTGCTGATAGTCGTGAACAGGAGGAAGGGGCTGTAACAGGTGAAGAGATACCACCCGCATAGAACTGACCGCGACGCTCAACAAAATTTTTAAGGATCTCTTCAGCGTTGTATTCACCACCAGTCTGGCAATCAGACTGGCTTGTTTCATGGCCAAGATCGGCTGGCTGAAGAAAACCCAAAGATGGTAACTGTGACACCACCTTATTCATATGACTTCTGGGTAATGGATGAACAACTGCTTGAGGCTGATCCATTCGCGATTCCCAATGACTATTCCAGCCGTCTCGAGAATTCAAACGTCGCACGACCCCGTTTTGGGAAAACTCTGTAAACTGAACACTAACGGTCCGTGCCCAACAACGAACTCGCCGATCCCGATCGTAACTGACTGCTGTCCCGGTCTCTTCGTGTGCAAAAAGCTTTCGAAATCCTGTTTCTGCTCGCAGTTGTTCAAGAATAACAACTGCGTCTCCTTGCCTCGTGATCAGCCGAACTTTGAGGTTTTGTAATGACTTTTCAAGATCGATGAGGCATTCTTTCTGAAATGTAAGGTGCCTCGAATGCATCTCAGGCTGGCAAAGAATCTCTGGCTCATAAATAAAAACACAAAAAACAGCCCCACCCTGAGCCTGCTCCATGGCGGCAGCCAAAGCTGCATGATCCACTACACGGAGATCTCGCTTTAGCCAAACACAGAGCGGTGGAGAAATTTGGGACACAAAAAATCCATGTGTTTATATTCAAACACAATATTCTAGGCTACTTACGAATCTTCGTCTTCTCTTCCTTTTGGACTGAAGGATCGGTATGAACCGATTTTCCCATTCCTCTCGCCTGTACTTTTTTAAAAAAACAGTGTTCTTGAAAACAGTGTTCTTGTCAGTACCTATGAGAACTTCGTATTCTGCCCAACGGGGATTCGCTACTTCATACGGAAAATTGTCATGTCACCCCTTTTTCTAAAACTTTTTTTCTTTTTTACTTGCTTCTGTCTCACTGGATACAACGGAGTAGCCCTTGCACAGGGTCCTGAGCCCAGTAGCTCGACTATGGAGACCGATAATGGAGATCTGAATAAAGAAAAAGCAGCGTCTATTGCCACAAATATTGACTCACAGTTTGGAATCATCGTGGAGAACATGGATAATGTTCTCTTTTGGAAACCAGTGAAAGCTGTCCCAATTCCACTGATTGTCGCCATCCTTCTCTGTGGATCTGTCTTTTTCACGATCTATCACAAATGGCTCAATATTCGTGGCTTTAAACATGCCATTGATATAACACGTGGTCGCTATGACAACCCAAACGACCCTGGAGAAATCTCACATTTTCAAGCTCTCACGTCAGCTCTCTCTGCCACAGTTGGACTTGGTAATATCGCTGGAGTTGCTGTTGCCATTCAGGCAGGAGGACCTGGTGCAGTCGTCTGGATGATGCTTATTGGCCTTTTCGGCATGACTGCCAAATTCAATGAATGCACTCTCGCAATGGTCTATCGAAAAGTTCGTCCTGATGGCACAGTCGATGGTGGACCGATGCACTACCTTGAAATTGGTCTTCAGGAACGTGGCTTTCCGTTTCCTATAGCAAAGTGCTTCGGTCTGGTCTTTGCCATTTTTTGTATTGGTGGATCCTTCGGTGGTGGCAACATGTTTCAGGCAAACCAAGCCACTTCAGCTGTCCGTGGAATGATCGGTGATAGGCCTGGACTCGATTGGTTTTTTGGTAGTTTGCTGGCTTTTCTCGTTGGCCTCGTCATCATCGGAGGAATCAAGCGGATTGGTCAGGTTACTGAGAAAATCATTCCTCTTATGTGCGGCATCTATGTACTGGCTGGAATCATTATTCTCGTCCTGCATGCAAACAAAATTCCTGAAGCCGCTGTGCTAATTGTTCGATCCTGCGTGTCACCCGAGGCAGCCTACGGTGGGTTTATCGGTGTCCTTGTGCAAGGTATTCGTCGCGCAGTTTTTTCCAATGAAGCCGGGGTAGGATCTGCTGCTATTGCCCACGCTGCCGCAAAAACTGACGAACCTGTTCGTGAAGGTATGGTCGCTATGCTTGGACCATTCATTGATACCGTTGTTATCTGCACAATGACAGCCCTGGTCGTCATTGTCAGTGGGGCTTACAACACACCAGAAGCCGGAAAGGGTGTCGAAATGACACGTTGGGCGTTCTCTGAAACGCTTAGCTGGTTTCCAACAGTACTCAACATATCTGTTTTTCTCTTTGCCTATTCAACAATGATTAGCTGGTCGTATTACGGAGAAAAAGCTTGGCAGTACATTTTCGGTACGACAAAAAAAGCAATCATTATTTATCGAATTCTTTTCCTTGGATTTATTGTTCTTGGAGCTGTTGCGTCCTTAGAGAATGTGATCACATTCTCCGACCTCATGATTTTATCAATGGCTTTTCCAAATATTATTGGGGGTGTCATTTTAGCCCCTCGCGTCAAAGTGCTCTTACAAGACTATTGGCGTCGCTACAAAGCGGATGAATTTACCGTATATGAGTAACCAACCTAAAAAGGTGTACCATGGCACTTCATGCCTCCACAGTTGTTGTACCAATCGATTTTTCAAGTGCTTCAGCTAGTGCTATCAATACCGCGCTTGAGATCGTTGAAAATCCATCCCAGCTGTATCTCATTCACGTTATGTTACCGTTAGAAACAATGTCGCCTGGTGTTTTACTTGGGGATGTTACTGATGCCTCTCGAACGGCAAAAGTAACGACTGCCCTCAAAAAGCTTGCAGGAACTCACAAGGCAGCAGATGCTCATCTTGCCGTGACCATTGGAACACCAGGCCTTGAAATTGCTGACTACGCACAACGTGTAAAAGCTGATCTCATCATCATTCCATCTCACGGATACCATGGACTCAAGCGACTTTTTCTAGGCAGTGTCGCCGAACGCGTTTTACGTCACGCCCCATGTCGTGTTCTCGTACTTCGTAGATTCGATCAGGAATAAACTCGAGTCGTCTACTAAACCTACTCAAACGTGATCAGTTCCTCGATAGCATCTTCGTCCTCAAAAGGATCAAAACAGCCATCCAACGGGCCGTAGTCTGACGCAAAAATGATATAGCTGGCAAAGATTCGGAAGTCCTCATTCATTTTTTGGCCTCGTATCTCTTGATGATACCCCACCGGCATTTGCCGGCATTTGATAGTGAAACCTATCTTTGCAGGAAATCTAAGCATACTGCTTGGCTTTATTGTACGAAAATTTTATCTTCGAGAGTACGAATACATGCTAATTCCACAAAACACCAGAACATGTAATTTCCTCTTCTGACCAGAAAGATTGTTATGTCGACTGCCAGGCCCACCACTACGCCCACAACTGATCCTTGGTTTCAAGACCGATTTGCAGAACGGATTGGTGGAGCGGAATATGGAAAAGGTACCGAAGTCTACAAATTCGAACTTATCAAACGGGCGAAACGTCAAGCACTCGCTGAACATCCTGAACGGAAAATGCTTGACTTTGGTATTGGTGAAAATGATGAAATGGCACCAGAAGGTGTTCGAGATGTCATGAGGCGGGAGATTGATCGGCCGGAAAATCGTGGCTACGCCGACAACGGTATTTTAGAATTCAAAGAAGCAGTAGCATCCTTCATGGAGCGAGAATTTCAAGTTATTCTTGATCCGAACAAAGAAATTAATCATTGCATCGGATCGAAAACTGCTTATGCAATGCTTCCTGCTGCTTTCATAAACCCTGGCGATGTCACACTCATGACTGTTCCGGGCTACCCAGTTGCTGGAACTGCAACACAGTGGTTTGGAGGCGAAGTCCATAAACTTCCTCTTTTACCTGAAAATAATTTCTTTCCTGATCTTGATGGTATTCCAGCTGACATTCTCTCTCGAAGTAAAATTCTCGTCCTCTGCTATCCAAATAGTCCAACTGGTAAAACTGCAACTGTAGAGTTTTATGAGAAAGTTGTTGAGTTTGCGAAGAAGAATCGAATTATTGTTGTTCAAGATGCTGCCCATATGATGCTTTCCTACGAAACAGCGCCTCTGTCTTTCTTATCTATTGAAGGTGCAAAAGATGTTGGAGTCGAGGTTCATTCCATGTCGAAAGGCTTCCACATGATTGGCTGGCGGCTTGGCTGGGTCTGTGGTCATGAAAAAATTGTCCAGGCATTTGCAGATGTAAAAGATAATTGTGACTCTGGTCAGTTTATTGCGATCCAAAAGGCTGCTGCTGCTGCACTTGGAGACCCTCATATCCCCCATCAGGTTCGGGAAAAATATCGTCGTCGACTTGAAAAACTTGTTGGTGTTCTGCGGAGCGTCGGCTTTGAGTGTGAGATGCCAGGGGGCACCTATTTCCTCTATACAAAAAGCCCAAAAGCTGCCGGCGATCGAATTTTTGCAAATGCTTCTGAGGCAGGTCAGTTCTTAATCAAAGAACTTTCGATCTCCACAGTCCCTTGGGATGACTGTGGATCTTTCACCAGATTCTCGGTGACATATGAAGCTCATGATGAAACTGCTGAAAATGAACTTATGGCTGATCTTCACACCCGCCTATCACAGGCACACCTAAAATTCTAACGCCGCGACACTTCCGTACTTATAAAAGATGAGCACGTATGCCGATCCGCATCGTCCATACCGCCGACAATCATATTGGCATGCCGTTTCGACAGCATGACGATAAGACTCGAGAACGACTTCTCGAAGAACGCTTTACAGCTCTTGAACGTCTGATTCGCGAAGCAAATGAAAATCATGCTGACTTTTTTGTCATAAGTGGTGATCTTTTTGATTCAACACGTGTGAAAAATGTATATATAGAACGAACCGTTGATGTGCTCCGCCACTTCACGGGAAACTCCGTCCTTGTCCTTCCTGGCAACCATGATTTCTATAGTGGGGAAGATACTGAAGTATGGAAACGTTTTCGCAAGGCCTCTTCAGAATTTTCAAATATCGAATTATTGGTGACTCCGGCTACTGTCAGCTTTGACGTCGGCGGGGAAACTGTGCAGTTTTTCCCTTGCCCCTGCCCGTCAAAGACTGGGAAAGAGCCTGTTACAGGTTGGATACACTCTGTCGATCATAACCTCGCGGCTCTACGCGTCGGCATTGCCCATGGCAACGTCGAAGGACTCGGCCTCGATGCTGATGATCGTTATTTTACGATGACCATGCCAGATCTAGAAGCTCTTGGTTTGACTACGTGGCTCTTAGGACATATCCATGTTCCCTTCCCAACAACCTCTTTGGGATGTGACTCACAACTTTTTATGGCTGGAATACACACGCCAGACTCAGTCCGTTGCAGACACATCGGCTCAGCATGGCTTCTTGATTTTGAAGAATTGCGGCTAAAACAATACAAGCAATTACATCCCGGAAGATTACAATTCATTCGAATTGAACAAAATCTGCATAGTGGGCATGACATTTCCAAACTCCAGCAGACCTGTAATGCCCTTGATCCAGATCACGTCATCCTTGACTTGAAATTGTCGGGTCAACTCTCAAGTGATGAGCAAATTACATTCAATCAATTGGTAGGAGAAATTGAAGATGCGTTTCAATCCTGTTCTCTCACCGTGAATGTTAAGAGAAAAATTGATGAGGATATTATCGGAACTCATTACCCACAGGGAACACTCGCTGAGCAACTTCTTTCAAACCTTTTAGCTGACAAAGATCATCCAAATGATGTCGCACTTGCTCATGATTTGATCAAGGAGATTTCAAAAGAATGAGGTTAACGTCGATACGGCTACATCCATTTGGAAAATTTCATGATACTTCGTGGGACCTCTCTGATCCTCTTGTTGTCATAAGTGGCCCAAATGAGACTGGTAAGTCAACACTGCGGCAGGCAATATTTCATATCCTCTTCACTCCAACCGACCTTACTCCATCTCGTCTTCGAACCATCATTGCACCATGGCTGCCTCTTCCAGCAGGTGATTACGCAGCCATCACCATCGACATCGACGATAACGGCAAACATTATCAGCTCAAAAAGCGATGGGGATCCCAGCCAACTTCTCACCTTACGACTCCCGATGGGTCAGCTCTTAGTGACACCGAAACAATTGCAAGAATCCTTGAAAAGCTCTGCGGCCATAACGAGGCGACATTTCGCCATGTCTTTTTCACAGGCCACGATGAATTAGAAAATACGATAACGAAACTGAAGGCCAATTCATTAGAACTTCGAGATATTCGTAGTCTTGTTCAAACAGGAAATGAGACAGCGGGTGACATTGATCAACGGAGATTCGAAGAATTACTAGATCAGCGTATTAAAAAATATTTTAGTCGTTGGGAGGACGAGCGTCAGCGACCAATTCGACAGAACGGGCAAGAAAAATCAGTTGGCAACGAATGGAAGCAGGGCGTGGGGGAAATACTCGGCGCTTGGTACACATGGCAAGTCTTGATTGCGGAACAAAAAACAATTCTTCGCCTTGAGAAAGAAATTGATGCTATTACGTCCCAACTCATCACAATCGAAGAACAAGTAAAAGAAGACCAGGAATTTCTTTCTACGTTTGGGGCATTACGTGATCAATTATCTGAGCGAAGCGTCATGGAGGAGCGAGTATCCAGGCTCACGAGTGAGCGGGAACTCCTCAAAAAAGTATTTGCTGCTTGGCCCATAGCGCACGCGACAGTAGATGCATGGAAAACGCAGCGAGATACTCTTGTCGTGCAGTCAAAGAATCTTAATGAAGAACTCCGTACAGCACGTTTACGGGAACAGGCCGATGATATCCTAAACCACTACCATGCCATTCAATCTGCAGAAAAAGAATTGCAGGAAACTCAGGATGCCATGAAAAAACAACACCCACCGGAGCCAGCAAGACTTTTCACTATTGAAACACTTCATGATGAAGTCACTCACCTCGAGAACGTACTTGCCGCCCAGTCGTTGACGTACTCTATGACCTCGAATTCTACACAATCGGTCATGATCACTCATTCTGACGAACCACCAGAGCAGCGTGATGTTCAAGAAATTCCAGTCACTGGAAAAGCATCCGGCCGCATTCGATTTGAGTCATCCGGGCTGATTATCACTGTGGACAGTGGTGGCCAAGATATCGAAGAAATCTTGCGAAATCTTCACCAAAAAAGAACTTCTTTACGTCTTACGCTTGAAAGCTGTGGTGTTTCAACTGTTGCTGAAGCAAAAGAACAAGCTTCTTCCTACAATAGTCTTGTGCTTCGCACAGAATCAAAACAAGAAACGTACCGAGCACTTCTCCGAGGAAAAAATCGGGCAGAATGGGATACGCGGTTTGCAGAGATTGAAGGACTCCGAAAAACACGGGATAGTACAACCATAGAGCATGAACTCGAGGCTGTACGTCATGCAGTTTCTACAGGTGATCAATCTCTCGAAACGCATCAAGAACGTATTCAATCGTGGGAAAAATCTTATATAAACCTTGAAGCACTTGGAGAAAAGCTTCTTACCGCTCAGCATGATCTTCACACCACGGAGACCACACTTACAACGTTACCACACGTCCCCTCGAACTTTCCGTCGAGTGATGCGTTTATACACTCTCTTGATTCTGCCCAGGAACGAATGAACACAAATAGTGAACCGCGTTCTACACTCGCCTCTCAAAGAGGAGGACTTGAAGGCCAACTAGGGGACCGTCGTAGCGAAGACCTTGTAGAAGAAGCCGAAAACGCAAAAAATCAATTTGATCACGTTCTTGATGAAGGTAACTCGTATAAACGAATCAAAGAAATGCTTACTAGCATTGCTCCGATTGATAACACCTCTCTTGATGAATTTAACGAACGCGTTTCAGAAATATTTTCAACTATTTCTTCAAGTGATTCACAGTTATGTTTTCTTGATACACTTCCGTCACATATCACTCGCGGTACGATAACAGTCTCACCAGAGAGACTTTCACAGGGTGCACGTGGGGCCCTTGCGCTCGCCGTCCGCCTAGCCCTTGCTGAGTTATATCTGAAATCTGCAAGCGGTTTTGTCATGCTCGATGATCCACTAGTGCACCTAGACAAAGAACGTTTGGGTGAGGCTATTTCGATTTTAAAATCATTTTCGAAAAGATATCCTGTGATCTTTTTTACTTGTCATGAACAGCAAGCGGATTTGCTTCGATTGTAACTCTGGATTCATATCGCAATGAAGTCATTCGTTCTGCAAGACCAGTTGCGCGACGAATAGGCTTTTTGATTGCAGCCTCGAGTACATTTCGAGGGCATACAAGTGTTACTTTTTTAATTGCTCGTGTCACCGCTGTATATACAAGTTCACGAGTGACAATACGGCTGTGATGTTCTGGCAAGACAACAACTGCATGTTGATACTCGGAACCTTGACTTTTATGAATCGTAAGAGCGTGTACCGTTGCGACATCCTCGAGTCTTGAAACTGGCACCCGAACAGGTTGACCAGGTTGACCAAAGATTGCCTCGAAATGATTGTTCCTACTGGATGAAGCTACGATTACTCCAACATCACCATTAAAAAGTGCGAGTGACCGGCAATTTCGAGTAATCATTATTGGTTGCCCTATGTACCAAGGCATGGCCTGCGTAATTCCAAGTTTTGTCTCGACACGAGCATTCCATTGCGTCACCCCTGAAAACCCTTCTCGGTGTGCACAAAGAACTTGCAATTCCTGCTGTATCGCTAGTGTGTTATCGAGATCACCATGTTCTGCAACACTTCGCAAATGCTCTGCATGATCAACAATCTCGGCTACCAGTCCCTCCACTGCGCGCCCATTTGTCGATTCAATCCATTGAACGTCTGTATGACCTGCCTCAAGAACAGCTAGTGTTTGAGAGACATCGCCTGCTCGAATTGACTCTGACAAAGCCTTGATACCCGGTGCATCTTTCGCACGATGGACAGTCGTCAATTCTGCAATTTTTTTGTGAAGTGGGTGTTTCTTAAAACGGTCTGAGTGGAATCCAGCGATATCCCCTAAAACTGTTCCGGCATCAACACTGGCAAGCTGATCGGGATCACCTACAAGAATAACTTCTGCATCATTTGCAAGAGCAGTAAGCAGGTGATACATCAACGAACTTGATAGCATCGATGCTTCATCAACAATAACCATATCGTATGGTAGGCGATTCCCGGCATGATACCGAAATGGTTGTACTCGAGATGGGTTGTAATCTAATAGCTTATGGACCGTACGAGCTGGTTCTGCTGTTACGGCAGCTACGACGCTCGCTGGAGCACCGACCTCTAAACATCGGTGCCGCAGCACATCAGTCATTCGTGATGCCGCTTTACCTGTTGGTGCAGCGAGGCCTAATCTCGGCCAAGATTCCTTTGTACTCAGATTAGAAAATCGCTCTACTAAATCCTGAGCAATTTTTGTTGTTTTACCAGTGCCTGGTCCACCGAGTAAAACACGTACTTGGCGGCATGAATCGTGCATTAATACCGATGCAATATCCTGCTCTTCCGAGAGTGCTCTTGCAAGATACAGTCGATGACCATCAATGACGAACGGTCGTCGATCTTCAGAGCACCCAACAAGCGATTTGACAGCCTGTAAAGAATCGATCCAAATGTCGGGCTGCAATGGCCAGTCCGGTACATTAGCGGCACCTATTTCAATTCCACCAGCCCACTCTCTGATATTATCAAAATCAACACATGTGTGACCGTCTCGAACGGTCCGAAGTGCGAGACAAAACCCTACCCAGGCAAGAAGACTTAGCTGTTCTTCATAATCTCGGTTGGCTATTGAGACCAGCACAGTGGCTGCCGCGATATCTTCACGTCCGATAACTCCGAACTTTCTATAATCTTGCAATTCATGAGGTGGCATCATGGAGTTGCCTCATGTTTCCCAGCAAGCAGGTCACTGAGTTCCTGCCAGAGTCCTTCCGGTGCCCTCCAAGTAAAAACACCATACCTTCTTCCTTCATTATCTATTGGTGTACCTGCCCCTTTCATGCCACGTGTAAATGTATAGGCAATACCAACAATACATTGATTTGGATCTGCCTGGGGCAGTCGCCATCTCAACATTCTATAGAGAGCTGTCCCGTAAAGAATTGCCTGCAATGGGTAATGATGAATCTCCATCGCCTGAACGATTCGTTCTGGTGCGTAGGCTTGCAAAGGATTTTCCATTCCAGCCGTATGCAAACGATTGCTTTTGTAGTCACAAATTGCCAATTTTGGATGATCCGATCGACTGTCCGGTAGCCCGAGCACCGCATCAACTGATCCGGTGAGAAGGCTCCCTATTGGTATTTCAAAAGCTGGACCACAAAGTATTTCAGCATAGTTTGCGAGAGAGTCCTGAGGTGACAAACAGCCCTTAAGAACTTTGCCTACAGAAGACACTTTTATGTTTTTTTGCTGTCCCCCTAGCCCCATTTCAAAACCCATCTCAGGTATACAGCGTGAAGGTGGGATATCTACTAAACGATCATTTCCAAAGGGCCCACCAAGTGGTGTTGTCAGTGTTTCTTGCACCATCTTGCTAAGGTTTTCACCAAAATGCCTAAGTCTCCCGTTTGAAATTTTATCTTTTACAATTCGTTGGATTTCTTCCTCAAGAGGTATAATCGTCGTGTCTATCTCTTCGAATATTTGATGAATGGTGCTACCAACAGCCACACCTGCTGGAAAATCTATGACCTGCTGACCTGCCGTGTCATCAGATTCAGACAACAATGGTTGACTCGTAGTTTGCATAGCGTGCTCGTCATACCCACCACGTTCTGGTCGGTAGATATCTTCATAACTACGAGTAGCGATGATGCTACTAAAGGACATCCTTCGTGAAGAACGCACTACAGGCGGCAAAGCAGCATTGGTCATACCATTTGCAGATGTCACTGTCTTCAGATTGCGTTCAAGTTGTGCTGGTAGATCACTTGAGTAAACATATACATCCGGAAATGAAAATGATTGGTTGATAATACTCGGTACTTTTCCATCAGCTAGCAGAATTCCTAAATAGTGTTCAGCACGTGTCGCAGCTACATAAAAAAGTCTTTTTGCCTCCTGATCTTCTGCCTCATGCTGTCGCTGGCGTGCGGTTATTGATACTCTTTCAACAGCAAATCCTATATCTACTTTACGTCTGCCATCATCATCATAAAAAATCGTTGGATAGGATTTAGCATATACATTTTTTATCGCTGGCTTCCAAAGATCCGCCACAATAACGCATCGAAACTGCAAACCCTTCGCCGAATGCATTGTGAGTACTCGTACTGCATCAGCATCACTTTCAATGCGACGACTGACAAGATCATGCCTTGGGTCTTTCTTTGACAGGCGAACGATTGTTTCGACAGCCTGCTGGGGACTACACCCTCCGGATGGGCCAATCGCATCAAGTGCTTCAAGAATATGAAGGAAATCTGTGAGATTTCGTTCACCGTCAGAACCCGCAACGACACGCTCCATCATGGACACTTCTTGTTCAATCGCCACGCCAAAAGCCGCAATACCATGACGCACGAGTACAACCGAGAGCTTCATAAGCTCTTCCTGCACCTGATTCATTACAGCATCATCGAGAAGACCGCTCTCCGATAGAGCGTAGCCAAAAAAACATGTCGCGGCCGCCCTCCGTATATGACCATTGCTGGCAGGCTTCTCAATAGCCTCAAAAAGAAGCCTTAGGTCAAATGCCATACGGCCCGTCATCACACTGCTTGTACCACCACTCACCGCTGGAATACCTACTTGAGCAAGTCGCCGCTCAATCATACGACTTACACTTCCGGTGCGAGTCAGAATGCAAATATCACTGGGCACCAAAGCACGTGCTGCCGTCGCATGAGGAAGATTTAATTGCACCTGATCCAACAAGTGAATGACTTTTCTAACAGCTGGCTCGACGAGTGATTGTTGGCTGTCTGTCTCGCCTGCATGAATCATTTCGAGGGGTTCTACATCCCCTACCAGACATGAAGTCTGGTGATTACTCGAAGCAGTAACGTGGCTATATGTGATCCCTTCTCCAAAGCTTGTTTCTGAAAATACTTTATTGAGACATTCCACAAGAGGCTGATCGGAACGCCAGTTTGTGGAAAGAGTTCGATGATTTTTTCCTTTCTTCGTAAAATTAACGTACGCCTGCACGTCAGCACCACGAAAACTATAAATAGCCTGCTTCGGATCGCCTACACTTACTAATGATCTTTTATCATCGCCTGGAAACAGCCGTGTAAAAAACTCCCACTGCAGGCGATCTGTATCCTGTGCCTCATCAACAATCGCTACTAAAAAACGCTGTCGTAATCTTTTCACTACAACAGATTGTGGATCTTTTACGAGGTCACATGCACGTCGCAAAAGATCATTTGAATCTGGTGTTGCTGCCATTACATTGTGAACGCGCTGTACGCATTGGGCTAGCAACTCCTTCAGGTTCTGCAGACGATCTATCACAGATTGATCGGTTATCTCTTTTTCATCAAACCACATTTCAAGAAAAGGGTCACTTAATAATGTTGTCAAACATGATCGTAATGTCACCTCGTCCCAACGTAGTCCCGATGCAGCAGCGCTCACAATCTCATCGTTTACAACTTCGCTTACAATACGATTCGTTTCCTCAGCATCAACTACTGTTTCAAGATCAACACCTGCTGTCCTAAGCACCCGACTACAGACACCGTGAATTGTTGAAATTGTTGCTGTGTCGAATTCAACCAAAGATCGTTCGAGACGGAACGCTCGCTTCAGTCGTTCTGGCTCATCGATATCGAATAATACATCAGTAACCGCGTCAGCTGAATGAGAACCTGCACCCCGTAGATCTGCTACCGTTGAAATGAGCCGCTGTCGGATTCGATGCCGCAACTCCATTGCCGCATTACGGGTGAACGTTGTTATGAGAATATTGCCAATCCGCAGGTCATCACGGAGAGCTAATTCCCGGGCCACGAGTGCAGCAACGGCATACGTCTTTCCCGTACCAGCACTCGCCTCAACGATCATGCCATTACGAATCTGATCATTCGCGAGGTTAAGTTTCATTCTGGAGAATACATGTTTGTTCGTGGCTTGAAATGGGTAAGAGCAACATATGAATTAAAGAATTTTCTATGTCGTTCATGATCTAAAAAGACATTATCGAACACCGGACCTCGACCATGGACAACTACTTCAAGACTTTTTTCAAAAGATTTGTGAGCAACAAAAGAATTAAAAGTTTTTTTCGATTTATTTTGATCATTTAGAAATTCTGCAGCAGCCTTGCCAAAACTGCTGTAAGCGCTTGCGGCTGCCTGCTGATAAAGATCACACAAAGTTCCCAGAAGGTCTTTGGCCGTCTGGCTATTGACACTCGTGTCGAGAATAACTTCACGAACCATAACAGCCTTACGAGGTTTTCCCTTGGCATCAACTGCATTGGGTGACCACTTTTCATGCTGGCTGTAAACGCAGGCACGAGTTATTGGTATACCAGCAGCCTTCGCCAAGAGTAATTGTCCCAGCGCAAGATACTTGGGCCTCTGAAATTGTGCCGTCGTCTTTGCCCCTGGAACAAGAAAAATAAGTGAAGTCGAGTCGTCCTTGCTGGCCTGAAGTGTTCCTGAAATCTGTACATTATTCACTTCGACACGAAGCATTTCTGCCTGCCTATTCAAAAGCGACAGTCCATCGTCATTTGTCTGTTGAACGACAGCCTCAGCAAATGCTGTGATTTCTCGTATCGCAGACTCACCGAAGCCCCAAATCGGAACATCACCATCTGCTTGAACAGACTCCGTCCAAGTATGCTCGAATTCTTTACTATGATCACTGTTGAGAAACTGGTGAATATAGTTGTCCCGTAATTCACGTTGCTCAGACTGTGATAGCTCGAGTGGGAGAGTCGCGGGAATTTCAATGTTGTCATTTCGCCACGGATTAATCGCCAGTGTTTCACGTACAAATGGCCACAGTGGGTCATGCATAAATGCCGCAAGTGCAGTTAATTCAAGGAGTGTTCGGGGTGGTGGTAAGGTACACCTGAGCGGCACAGGTTGAGGCGTTGCTCCCAATACTTTTGCTACATGTAAAGCTTTTTGATCATGGCTCCATACTGCGTCTGGCCGGATACCATTCATTACAAAGTTTTCATGGCTACATGCATGTCGAGGATGAAACACTTCGATATCGCTATATTCCTCACCATCTCTTGTCTGAATGGGCACACCATGCCGGCTGACAAAATCAACAAATTCAGCAAGCGGTGTTATCAGAGGCAAACTCACATTTGTAGAAACACTCATACCGGTGCATGTTATTACTAATTGGTCGCCGGCTGCCAAAACACAGTCTAAAAAGCTACGGCGAATATTGATTCGTGGATTACTATCGCCCAGCAGTTGCTGCCGTTCAACAAGGTCATCACTATCATTGACAGACGATTCAGAAGCATCTTCGTCAAATCCTGCAACGCATATTACCCGAAACGGAACTGCACGAAGTGGAATCATAGAAGTTGCTGTAATTGCACCAGTACGCAGGGGTTGGTGACCAACTGCAGCCGTCAAAGTTGTTACCAAAAAAGTTTTAATATCATGATATGGCACTCTGGTTTCAGTTGCACATCGGCGCAAGTGATCAAGTTCATGGACTGCAACTTCCAATGCATCTGTATCATCCCCAACGAGCTGAATTAATGCTTGTTCGATGTGGTCACACCAATCACGTACTGAATGGGTATTCCTAACAAGACGATCGAGGGCATCAATCACACGCACAATTGATAAAAGTGGTGCGAGTGATTCGATATCCGAGGTATCCACACCAGTTAACGGCACGATACCACCGAGTACCACTTCTGGCGCACCGTCTGGAAGCAAAATGCCCAGCAACATTCTCTCTAAACCTTGCCACCATGTATGCGCCGCTAACTCTGGCTGATCAAGTCCATCTCGCTTTCGACGCGGCCCATCAATACCCCATCGAATACGTGTACGTTCGATACAGCGTTTCCAGACTTCTAGTGTATTGTCATCGACGTCATAATGATTGCGAACCAGATGGTGCGTCGCCACAGCCAACATGTCTTCAACAGAACACCGTGAACCAACCAGTTTGAGTAAAGCAACAAGCAGTTCTGCTCCTTCACTCACTTCACGAATTCCTCGATCAGCTATCACAAGTGGAAGTTCGATCTCATGACCTTTTCCTTTCAGCGTCCTACTAAATACAGCTTCAAGGTGGGGTGCTAATTCAGAAATACGGGGACTCACAATAAGAACATCATGAGGAGAAAGATCTTTGTATTGCTTAAATGAGTGCAAAAGTGCGTCATGGAGTACCTCTGCTTGCCTGCTAAGATCATGACAACGATGAATCCGTACGGATTCGTCTTGAACATCAACATTTTCCGTGCTGCAGATACCATCAGAAATTGTTTGCTGTAGTATTTTCAAAAGTGTTGCTGGCTTTTTCTCTTTATCATTTTCTTTCTGAACCATGTGAGCAGGGGTAAGGCCCTGAGATGCAAGAAGCATTTGAGCTTCTTGTGTTCCTCGCAACCACGAAGTCACCAGAGAATCACCGGCCTGCAACACATCTACTTCTTGCTTTTTCGGTGGATATCCAAGCGTTTCCGATGGTGCTGTTTGCTCCCATTGAATACGAAGGGGAGACGATGGATGCACAAGCAACACTTTGACATTGCACTGAATTCCTTTCACACTTCGAAGCGTTGCAAGTTTCTTCAGGAGTTCGATTTGATGAAAAGCCAGCCCTTCCAGTCCTGCTACCAAAACTGCTGATGGTACCGGTCCTTGGGCATTTGCATCCCGAGTTGGTGGACTTGGCTGATCAATAGCAGCCCGAGCCAATTGCCAGAGATCAAATTGCCAACGATCACTCCGCCCTAACGATACAAGCATCTGCTCACCAGACGCACTCACTTCACCAGCCATCGGCGCGAGTACTGGCTTTTCATTTTCCCAAGCCAGAATCATACCTGGCCGTCGAAAATGATATCGGTCAAACCTGTCAGCAATTCGTCGGGCTGCAAGCAACGGGCCCCCTGCTTGCTGGACAAGCCAATCATAATGCGGCGTCTCTGCAAGAATGTCTAACACTGTAAATGTGAGTCGTTGCACAGACCATGGATCATCCGCATCTTTGCATGATCCAATCAGTCGCGACAAAGAACCCGGGTAAGAAAAGTCTACTCCGGCAACTATGCCATCACCCAGGTCTCCTGATGTCGATCCAAGTCTTTTTGCTAGTTCATCTGCAAGCCAACTACGAGATCCGATCGTGGGTAATACAATTTTGTAGGCTGTAAAAAAATCTACTGGCTGAGACAGAAATTCAACGGCCTCATCAACAATGGCATCCAAACTGGCAATATATTGAATAGAAAGTGGCATAGTCTTTGTAGTTTATCCGGCCAACAGATTTCCTGGAATATTTCGATTTGCTCAGTGTTTATGCTGGTAAAGAGCTCAAAGATAATTTATTCTCTCAAATGCTGGGGCCTGGGCGTGCTTCTATACGTTGGATGAACGAGCATAATTATGGAAATCCGACCAAAGCAACAGTTGCCAAGTGCTGAGAATCCCAACGAATCACTACCTGTTGATAATCATGACACCGTCCCTTCGATTGAAGAACTATCAAGACGGACCACAGATTTTGGCTTAGGTAATGAAGAAACTGTTGTCGAGCAGACTGATTCTCTTCTTGGAATTGATCTTGGAGATTTCGTTATAGAGTCGCTCCTCGCATCAGGTGGTATGGGTCGTGTGTATAAAGGGCGACAGCGATTGCCTGAGAGAGACGTCGCTGTCAAAGTCATGCGACCAAGCCATCGATCACCACGTGCATTCCAGCGATTCCAACGCGAGACGGAACTCTTAGGACAACTTTCCCATCCTGGAATTGCGCAAATCTATACCGCTGGATCTATCAAACAGCATGGTGAGACTTTTCCATACTTTGTAATGGAACTTGTTCAAGATGCGATGCCTTTGGTGAAAGCTGCCAACTACCATCGCTTGTCAAATGTAGAACGCCTGCGTCTCTTTTCATCTGTATGTAAAGCTGTAGCCTACGGACACGCACGTTCTGTGATTCATCGTGATCTCAAGCCAAGTAATATACTCGTTGATTCCACTGGCTATCCAAAGGTTATTGACTTTGGCATCGCTCGAATAGAGCAAGATGATGATACAACTGAAACTGGTACGTTTCTTGGAACTCGCCAATATAGTAGCCCCGAACAATGTGCCGGACGGAAAGTTGATTCGCGGAGTGATGTCTATTCTCTTGGCGTCATACTGCACGAAATTCTTACCGGCAAGCTCCCGTATGATCTCAAGGATGCGTCGTTTCTCGAAACGGCCCGGATTATCCACGAACAGCCACCAAACAGGCTTCGTGTTTCTGAGAAAAAACTCCGTGCTGGAGTTGATATCATTGCTGAAAAATGTCTCTCAAAAAACCCCCACGATCGATACCTGAATGCTGAAAAAATTGCACAAGATATTGATGCTCTTCTTTCTGGTCAGCCTCTCGCAGCAAAACCGCAGACACTGCTGAAACGAAGTCTCCTTTATTTTAAAAGACATTCATCTATCACAGCGTCAACTACCGTGCTCTTGGTCATGTTGTCTCTATTTTATTTCTCGAACGTATTGCCTCAAGCGAGCAAAATTAGCGTATCTCCAACACCTACTGCTTCGATAAATAATAAATTACTCGAAGTCCAATTTGCTGGAGTATCCAGCTATAGGACGACTCCGCTCAGGTGGCTGCATTTAGGATTCAACGAGCCCATCCTCAGTCTTACAACCGCTGACTTCCAACTGCTCCGTGATGGCCGTGACGTACCCCTCAAGAATGTCACAGTCTCTGGTAATCGAACTGCATGGGAAATTAGTGGTCTTGAGGAACTTACGTCAAAGGAAGGCGAGTACATCCTCAAATTGTGTGGGACTCGGTCCACTCCTCAAAACATCAACGGGCACCGCCTTCGACAGGAATATACAACGACTTGGACAATGCCTCCTTTTAAAGATGTCCGTTTTAATCTTCTCGATGATTCATGGAAACAACATCTCGTTTCCATGAACGATGTAGAAAGCTATACCGAACATTCCGCCGGTGCCTGCACATTTATTCGTCCCACAGTGTCGGAAAAAGAGGGTGTCGTCATCTTTAAGTTTGATGCCCCTTTTTTGATTCGAAACGCGACACTCAAAGCAACAATTAAAGTTTGGACGACTGGCGATCCCTCGCCGTACGACCCAGGAGCAATTGCTGCACTCGATATTTCACCTGATGGAAAACTATGGACAAATCTCGATACCCGTGCTGCGAACCATGGTGGGTTTGGTGGTAATTTTTTTGATGTTTCTGAATACGTGGCTGAATCCCAAACAATCTGGGTGCGTGCACGTCTCACTGCAACAATAGAATGGCCTGAAGATGGTCTCATCTTCAGTCAATTTTTAAGAAGTGACAAAGAAGCCTTACCAGAACCCTTCTATCTCACCATGACCGGCGGTAAGCCGCCTCAGAAAGAGAATGTGGGGGGCCCTGTTCCCGATCAATAGTTGTCGTCACGTGGTGACGTATGCTCGATCACATCTCGGTCTGATCGTGAAATACTCGGACAAGTTTCATAATCCGGCCAGAGCTATTCCAGTCTTGAACATACAGATTGCCACTGGCATCCCAGCATGAACCGTGCGTTCCACTAAATATCCCCTCCTTCCAATGCTCATGTGGAACCTTAAAATTGCCCCGAGTCTTGGGATCTGTATTCGATCCTAGCACTGCTATGATCGTGTTGCTTTTATCGAGAATCACAATTCGTCCGTGGAGATCTGGCACTGCCACATAGTCACCCAGAATGGCTACGGACGTTGGCATACCAAGCCCGGTAATAACCTCTTCGATATATCTACCATCAAGATCGTAATGTACCAATCGACCCTTAGGCTTATGATTTCGGTCACAAATTAAGAGTCGTGGCGGATCGTATCGATCATCAAGAGTCATGCCATGCGCAGTATTAAATTCCTTTAAGCCGTTCCCTTTAGTTCCAAAGTGAGAGCGGTACTTGCCTTCTTTACTGAATCTAAAAATACGATTGCTCGCATAGCCATCCGCAAGATAGATATCGTGATCAGGTCCAACCGTAATTGCCGTTGGAGCCCATTTCTCTATCTCAAGTCCACACTCTTGTTTACTGGGAATTCCAAAACGTAGTGCGATTGTACCTGTTGCAGCTTCAAACTTTATTCCTTCACCAGCCTGATTTCGTGCACCATATATAAAATCCTGCCCACCTTCGTTTCGCATTTTCATGTCGTGAATTGCTGTATAGTCTTTCCCTAGATACCGCTTCACGATCTTTCCTTCTGGTGAGAAAACAAAAATTCCAAGATTGGAACTTGTGTAAATCTGCCCTTGACTGTCTACAACAACGCTTCCATGTGTCGGACCAATTTGTGGATTTCCCTCAGCATTCAGACCCCAGCCCGGAACGGTATCAAAAGTCATAACACCACAGCCCATGCGAACGGGATCAGAGGCGTATATTGGCCTTATGATAAATACCAACAAAAGAATACTTTGAGCGCATACAGACAGTGCATATTGAAATGACATTTCTCTTACTTTCATTCAAAACCAACAGTTCAACTGTTTTAAAATTTTAGGAACTTCACTTCTCAATACCGTTGACGTTGGTGTCCAGAAATGCATAACGGGCTTATTTATTTTCCTGAAACGTGAAGTCGCGAAGCTGAAAACTACCAGATGCAAATGAGATAGTAATCTCTTCTTTATCTCGCTGCATTGCTTTGTGTGTAATGCTTGTCTGAAAATCACCGATTGTGATTGATGCTGTATTTTCTCGAACAGCAACAGATATGTGCGTCCATTTATTATTGAGTTCTCCAAGCGATGGAAATCCATCTGGTTGAAGTGATTCTCCTTTGTTTGCCTTTGATGATTTTTCAGCCCAAGCTATCATCCGCGACTTACTTTTTTTCTGGAACGAATTCATTGCCTTTTCATGGTCTATCAATGAAATCCTAAAGATATGACCATCACCATTGAGGGTAAAAACGACCCGCTGACAATCTGTAGATTTCATGTCAAAGGCTGTCGTACCTTGAGAACAATTCGTTTCCCATTTTAATATTGGACCGTGATTTGTGTATTTTTTATACAACTCTGGATCAGAAAAAACTGAAGCGATCCCTTCTTGAAATGACCAGTTGCCACGCTCCGCTGCTCTATTTTCAAATTTTTCGGTTGATAGTGAATCTCTGATATCCCCTCCAGAAACAATCACTGCTGGACACATTGCAAGAAGACATAACATAAATTGATGGTGTACCATTCTGTAACTCTCCGAAAGAAATATGATCATTTCATACGGTCTCTATGGGCGATCGAAAAGATCTGAAGTAACAACGGCTACAACAAGATCTCGAAACCAGGAAGCGCCATCTTCTACTGTCTTCATTATATTATCTATATCAAATCGATTTTCTGCTTCGATATGACGTCCAAGAGCGCGAGTCAAAAGATGTGTGACAAGCGTTCGTACAAAAAATGGTCCGCGACGTACCAATATTTCCTTTAGTTCCGCAAGATTTAAGAACGATTCACCACTCGGCAAGACTCCCGCCGTATCAACCTTTCTTTTTCCACGCAAATCGTATGCGGTTCGTGTTCACCCAATCGGATCAAAACATTCCATGGCAAAATCGAGTGGATCTATTTTGTGATGACATTCGTTACATGGAGCCGAGGAACGATGCTTCTCAAGCTGGGACTTGATAGTTTTCACACCCCGAATATTCGGGTCTATGGCAGGCACATCATCCGATGAGGGAGGAGTGGGTGTTCCAAGAATCCGCTCTAAAATCTAAACACCACGAGTCACTGGTGATGTCTCGATTCCGTTCACTGACACTGTAAGAACACTACCCGGCCCAAGTATGCCAGCACGACGGCTTCTGCCTCCGAAGACTCGAGGGACAGGAGAACCTCCACAATCGAAACTGTCAAGAATGAATCAATGGCCGGGAGGACTTCACTTCATACTCCCGACCAAAAACACTCTTAGAAATTTCTCATTACTTCTTGCACATAATCGCTGCGCTAACGATTGAAAAAGACACTCCGTAACCATTCATTCTTACGTCGCTCCAGTTCAATGAGCCGTGCAAACGGACGAAAACGACGTGTCGCTACCGATTGACTTTGCCGGGAAGAACGAGCCGCAGAAGCCTCCCCACTGGAAGCTAGAAACATTGTTGTCATGATGACGGCAACGAGAACCATTCGACGCATCGTACACTCCAATCTGTCTAGAATTCTTACGGCTTAGGCAATCCTTTCCGCTTAGGAAAAGAATCGGCACTAGGAAAGAAGATAGGTAAGAATGACTGACAAGCCTCTCGTAACCTGCAAAACTGATACACGCTGACGGTAAAACTCTGTTTATGAACCGGCTGACCAGCCAAGCATTTTTACAAGTAGTGGTTTCACAGAAGCTCCACCAGGACCAAGGCCGTGTCGTCCATCAAGCACTTTGATATGCGTCACGCCACCTTCTGGATAGTCATACATGAAAAGTTTTTCCCCACACGGTTTTCCCTCAACATCGGGCCTTTTGTCTCCACGGTATCCTTGAGCAACTGCCCATGCATATGCACTTCCTTGAGCCGATAAATGCGCACCACCAGGCCCTCGCCCCCCATCATAAGGAACGACAGAATCAGCAGACCCGTGGACTGTTATGATGCGTCGCCTCTCAGAAAGTTCAACCGCCCGATCATAACGACTTGTTGTCTCATCAGTCCGTTTCCAAAATTGTTCATCATGATATTGTGATTCAGTTAATGATGAAACAAATGCAATCGCGTTCTTGATACGAACCGAGTCATTCATTTCTATAAGCAATCGATACACCATGCCAGCACCGTTTGAAGAGCCAATGAGTGATATCTGAGACTCGTCGGCTTGTGGATAACGCTTGAGAACCTCTTCTACTATCATCTCTACAAAATCTACATCTGGGGCCTTCGATCTCTCTTTTGTAATATTCCAGCTATTTTCATACCCTTGTGCCGCTACAAGAATATGATCTGTGAGCGTTCTGTCCCAATTACGAATCATTGGTTCTGCTGAACCGCCGTTTCCATGAAAAAGAATTGTGATCGGGCACGAACGAGTATCATTTTTTGCGGGACGAACAATATACTCCCGTTCAATACCGGTGGGCTCCTGCACCCATGCCTGCCGAATGGTACATCGAAGAGCATTCTGTTTCTTGTCAAAGTCAGTTGGGGTATTTCTATCTGGTTGACGACCACCCGAGCGATGCTCTTCGAGGGTAATTTTCCCGTCACTATTGGTATCGACGCGTTCGAACATACGACGGGGACCCGCAGGAACTTCTTCTCGAGTGAGAACACCGTCTTTATTCACATCCCACGTTTGAAACTTTCCTGCCGCCCGTACGTCCCCCTGCCCAAATACAAAGTAAGGCTGAAACGATGTAAATAGAGGAACGCACAATAAGCACCAACACCACGAGATACTGAATATTTTCGAAACGTTCATCCGGTTTCTCCTTTTGGCGTTCATCGAAAAAACAAAGACCAGAACTCTTGTAAATCAATCTCTATACTACCCATGTACGTTTTCGTCTGAAACTACTCATTGAAGCCCAAAACAATGAATCTTTTACCCTCAAGCGTATGTTGAATAATTTCTTGTAGTTTCTTTGAATTTCGTTAAATTAAAGAAACAACTGTTACAACAGGCCATCCAAGCATCTTTGGATTGTTTCGACAGAAAACCCGCTGATCGACTTTCTTAGTCCGCGACTCTACGGCCTTTATGACCATGTTTCGGCGATGCGGGAACCGAGCAAATTGTAATCCCTTTTGGATTCGAATATGGTTCCCAATTTTTTCTTCCCGACAAGTCATCAATCAAGAAATTCGCACCAAAAATATATTTGGGACAAAGACTCTTCCACTATTTTTTTTCGATTTGTGTGCGCAGTCTTAACTTTTATATTTTTTACCATTCATCCAGAACCTCTACACGCACAAAACGAATCGTCCAAACAAAAGGTAATTACATTCAATCACCATATCCGACCGATTCTTTCCGAGCATTGCTTTGCCTGCCATGGACCGGATGGAGCAAATCGTGAAGCAGGCCTTCGACTTGACCTTGCTGATAGCGCAACCGCACTTCTTGACAGTGGTCTGCACGCGATTGTTCCCAATGAAGTTGAGAAAAGTGAGGTTATTGCTCGCACGAGTTCTGACGACCCTGATCTTGTCATGCCACCGCCATCAGCCAAACTCGGCAAACTTTCATCAGATGATATCGATCTTCTTAAAGCGTGGATTGCTCGCGGAGCTATCTATGAACCTCACTGGGCATTCATTCCTGCCAAAGTACCAAAAACGTATTCCTCAGAACTTCACCCGATTGATGGATTGCTTACTCATCGACTTCATGATCGTGGACTCCAACTTCAACCAAAGGCAGATCATTCCACACTCATACGACGCACGAGTTTTGACCTTACTGGGCTTCCACCAAGCACGGCTGAGCTTGAATTTTTCCTGAAAGATTCCTCACCACATGCTTACGAACAACTGCTTGATCGTCTTCTTCAGAGTCCTGGGTATGGCGAAAGAATGGCAGCAGACTGGTTGGATATAGCTCGTTATTCAGACAGTTATGGATTTCAACGAGACACTCCGCGACCAAATATGTGGCCTTGGCGTGATTGGGTCGTTACGTCATTCAACGAAAACATGTCTTGGGATCGTTTCGTACTTTGGCAAATAGCTGGAGACCTTCTGCCAGATGCCACCGACGATCAGATTCTTGCAACCGCATTTAATAGATTGCATCAGCAAGAGAATGAAGGAGGATCCGTTTCTGAGGAATATCGAATCCGTTACGTCAACGATAGAGTGACGACGTTTGGCACAGCATTTCTAGGACTTACCCTTGAATGCTGTCGATGCCATGATCATAAATTTGATCCGATCTCTCAAAAAGACTTCTACTCCCTTTTTGCATTTTTTGATGATATTGAAGAGGCTGGCCTGTACTCCTTTTTTACTCAAGCTACGCCAACGCCAACGCTGCAATTAGCGAACGCAGACCTTCACGAACAGATCAATTGTGCTAACCAAGAAATTCATAAACAGGCACGGGACCTGCAACATTTGAAGAAACATAAGCAGGAAACTATTCAAAAATTGCTCATCGAAAATACGTCAGTCCGCGATAGATCTGATCCAGAAAACTTTTCCATACTTGGTGAAGTGGCTCACTATTCATTTGACGCTCGCTTAAAAAACGATAGTTTTCCATGCCTGATTGACACTAGAAAACCTGATCAGAAATTGAGCTCGAAAACACTCGAATCTGAGGAAGCTAGAACATCCAATGCGTCCGGAACACTTTTAAAAACTGCCGCAACATCGCCCCCAAACAATACCTTAGTTCCAGGACAATCCGGGATGGCAATCAAATTGACAGGTGATCACCCTGTAAAGACTCCCGTAGGAAATTTCAGCAGAAGTGAATCGTTCTCCGTGTCATGTTGGGTCAATATTCCCACCTCTTATGAACGGGCTGTTGTCTTCCATCGATCAAAAGCCTGGACTGATGCGGGAAGTCAGGGGTATGAACTGATCGTGGACCTTGGTCATCTTCGTTGGTCATTAATTCATTTTTGGCCAGGCAATGCTGCGAGTATTCGGATGCTTGACGAAATTCCAGTGAATCGCTGGGTGCATATTGCTGTAAGCAGTGATGGGACAGGACGAACTGATGGGCTAAAGATATTTCTTGATGGTCAACAAGTAAAAACGGAAGTCGTGCACGATACTCTTACTCGTACCATTTCCAGCCGCAAAGGAAACACAATATCGATTGGAGAGCGCATGCGAGATCATGGTCTCAAGAACGGCTCTATTGATGAATTTCGTGTTTTCAATCGGGCTCTTTCGCCTCTTGAAATTCAAGAATGCTACCAACCTGGCACGCTTGCGCAGGTCATGCACTCCAACACCAATGTGCATGCAGTGGGTGAGTATCTTACAGCCATCGATAAAGATGTCCTACAAAATCAAAAACAACTTCAAAGTGCATATAAGACTCGTAATAAACTCGTTGAAAAAACATCAGAAATTATGGTGATGAAAGAACAATCACCACCAAAGAAAGCATTCGTACTCCTCCGAGGCGAGTACGACAAAAAAGGCGAAGCCATTCAGCCAGACACGCCTCCCGTGCTGCCTGCTTTTGCAACTCAACTACCGCGTAATCGGCTTGGATTAAGTCAGTGGCTTCTTGACCCTGAACATCCTCTTTTGGCTCGTGTTACTGTGAACCGTTTTTGGCAGTCACTTTTTGGTCATGGCCTTGTCCGCAGTTCAGAAGACTTTGGCAGCCAGGCAACGCAGCCTGAATATCCTGAACTTCTTGATCTTCTTGCATGGAAGTTTTCCCATGCAAAAGAAGAGGGTGGGTTTTCATGGGATGTGAAAGCACTTATGAAATTCATCATGACCTCAGACGTATATCAACAAAAAAGCATGGCTCGGCACGAAACAATGGTGAACGATCCAGCCAATGAGTGGCTTGCACGAGGTCCTAGACATCGACTACCTGCAGAGATGATTCGTGATGCCGCACTCGCAGCCAGTGGGCTGCTTGATAAAAAATCTGGTGGGCCACCGGTGAAGCCATACGACATTGCAGAATCATTCAAGCCGGAAAAAATTGACTCCGGGACGGCTCTGTACCGTCGGAGTATTTACACATACTGGCGTAGAAGTGGCCCTGCTCCTCTCTTAGAGGCTTTTGATCTTCCCAATAGAGTCGTCTGTACTGCGAAACGTGACACAACCAACACACCTTTGCACGCTCTTGTTCTTCTTAACGGCACCCAGTTCGTGGAAGCGTCTCGTGTGCTCGCGGAGAATGTTCTCCTCGAACATTCAAATAATTTATCAACAGCAATCAAAGCAGCTTTTTATCTTCTGACCAGTCGTCATCCTGACGATGATGAACAAGAAATATTGAACCGAATGATAGACAACCAGCGACACTGGTATGAGTCTCATCCGAAAGATGCAAAGAAGCTTCTTGCTGTTGGACAGAAAGCACGAAATAAAATTTTAGATCCTATTGATGTAGCTGCTGTTGCGACAGTCGTATCTGGCTTGCTTGCGCTTGACGAAAGTGTGATGAAACGATGAGTGGTTTACCTCATGGAACGGCCTCTTCCATCAACCGAAGACAATGGCTCAACACATTTGGCATGGGCCTTGGAGGCATTGCACTCAATGAAATGCTATCCGCGGAGGCACAAGATACTCATAGCAATGGTGTTCTTCAGCACCTGCATCATGCTCCCAAAGCAAAACGGGTCATTTATCTCTTTCAGGCTGGTGGACCATCACAACTTGATTTATTTGATGACAAACCAACTCTTGTTCAACAGACCGGTCAACAACTTCCTGAAAGTGTGCGTCGCGGACAACGACTAACCGGCATGAGTGGAAACCAAAGTTCCATACCACTCGTTGGATCGCCCTTCAAATTCTCACAACACGGCATGAGTGGTGCCACCCTGAGCGAACTACTACCACACACTGCGGCTATTGCTGATCGACTCTGTTTTATCAAAGCCATGTTTACGGAAAGTATTAATCATGGTCCAGGAGTTTGTTTCATGCAAAGTGGATCACAGATTCCTGGTCGTCCAAGTATTGGGGCATGGCTAGACTACGGATTGGGTAACATCACTGATGATCTACCATCGTTTGTTGTTCTACTCACAAAGAACAAAGGTGGACAGCCGTTACAAAGTCATCTCTGGGGATCAGGCTTTCTGCCGTCAAGACATCAAGCGATACGCTTTCGTTCTGGACCTGAACCCGTACTCTATATCAACAACCCACCAGGGGTATCTCCAGAGAGTCGCCGGCTTATGCTCGATGGCTTGCGACGATTGCATGAACACCAATTTCATGAAACATCTGATAACGAAATTACAGACCGAATAGTCCACTATGAAATGGCTTATCGAATGCAGGCCAGCATACCGGATGTCACGGATGTAAGCGACGAGCCTCAGCATGTACTCAACCGATACGGACCGGATGTCACAAACCCAGGAAGCTTCTCGGCCAATTGTCTTCTTGCACGGCGACTCGCAGAACGAGGGGTCCGTTTTATCCAACTGTATCATCAAGGATGGGATCACCACAGCGGACTACAAAGTGGGTTGCAAAAGCAATGTCAAGAAACTGATCAACCAGCTGCAGCACTTGTCGAAGACCTAGCTGATCATGGAATGCTTGATGACACCCTTGTGATCTGGGGTGGTGAATTCGGTCGTACAAACTATTGCCAAGGACTTTACAAACCTGGTGCTGATTTTGGCCGTGACCATCATCCTCGCTGCTTTACGTCATGGATGGCGGGTGGCGGTATTCGACCTGGTATCAGTTGGGGGAAAACCGATGAGTATGGATACAATATTCAATCAGAAGCTGTACACGTACATGATTTCCATGCAACACTTCTTCACTTACTCGGAATCGACCATGAACGACTGACCTATAAATTCCAAGGTCGTCGATATCGTCTTACCGATGTACATGGGCATGTTGTGAACGACATTCTCGCGTAATTTTTCATCTGCACTCAGTCGCTCGGGCTTCGCGATTTTGCATGAGAAAGCATACTGTAACGATCTTCGATTGAAATATGTGTTGCATCACTTTCACAAAAAAGTAATCGATACCGGAGTTTGATTCGGTGACCTTTGTGTAACACCACCCGTTTCATTTTTTGAAAGCTCAAAAAGAGGTTGCTCTGCAACAGCAGCCGTCGAGAACTGCATAAGGCTTAGAATAGATCCTAAAAAATATTTTTATTTTTAACATCTATTAAGCTTTCATTCGATGATCCGCTAGTGAATCACTTCGCTGTCATAAGAATAGTAGTTGCCGTTCTATCATAAAAACGCGTGATACGAGTTCCCATTGTATTCGACACCATAAGGTGTTCGGATACTCTTCCTAAAACTCCAATTTTTTATGATTCACTTTTTAATCCAGAATATTCGTTGGCTCTCCGTGGGATTCCTTCTCACGTTTGCATCTACCGGTGGGCAGACATGGTTTATCTCTCTCTGCTCATCATCCATAAAAGAACAGTTTAATCTCTCTGACGGAGGCTGGGGAGGCATCTACACCCTCGCGACTCTTGCTTCAGCAGTAATCATGTTCTGGCAGGGTTCAATTGTGGATCGTGTACCACCGCGAATTGTGACGTTAGTAACAGCCTGTTTATTCACACTCGCAGCTATCGGTATGGCATGGAGTCAATCCACATGGATTCTAGGTGGCTCATTATTTTTACTTCGGTTCTGTGGGCAGGGCATGTTTGGACATATTGCAATGACCACTCTGGGTCGATGGTTTGTGAATCATCGAGGTCGAGCAGTAGCGCTGGCAAATCTTGGATATCCCGCAAGTGAGATTTTGTTTGCGGCACCAGCAATTATCGTTATCCAAACGTTTGGATGGCGAGCCTTGTGGCTCTGTGTCGCTTCTTTTTTGATCCTCATCTTCATGCCACTTACAGCGATACTTCTCCGAACGAATCGGGTGCCTGCACAACGAACCGAACACGATGTGCTGTCCGGACTTCAGGGACGGCACTGGGTCCGTAAAGAAGCTCTTCGTCACTGGCTCCTTCCTGCACTCCTGCCGACACTTCTCACGCCTGGTCTGATGGGCACCGTACTATTCTTTAACCAGACTCATCTTGCTGAAATAAAACAATGGGATCTTGTTGCAATGTCACCCGGATTTACATGCTTTGCACTGTCTGGTGTGATGGCATCATTCTGGGCTGGGTGGGCTGTCGATCGGTTCGGAGGCTATCGACTTATACCATTTTTATTACTACCAATTGGTTTTGGTATGGCCCTCATTAGTCAAGCGACAAGTGTAACGGCTTGGTACATTGCACTCGGTTCAATGGGAGTCACGATGGGCATGTCGAGTGCTCTTTGGGGCGCCGTATTGCCTGCACTGTATGGCACTCAACACCTCGGCTCAATACGTTCCCTCACAACTACGATCATGGTTTTTTCTACAGCCATTGGGCCTGGACTTACCGGGCTCCTAATCGATTCGGGAGTCGACTTTACAGCACAGTGCGTCGGATTCTCAGTCTGGTGTTTTATAATTGCAATCGGTTCATTTTTTGTTGAACAGAAATTAGCACGCGAAATTACAGCGTCTCTTCACAACAATATGTGATGCTTATACGTAGCCAATCAACCATTCATCCATCAATTGCATATATTCATCAACCATATATATAGTGTGGCAACCAGAGCACAAAATACTTCCCGAAGAAAAAAACAAGGGCTAGTCCAACAAGTTGAAGCATTACGAACGGTACAACACCCTGATAGATGTCCTTCAGTTCAACTTCTTGTGGTGTGACACTCTTTAAATAGAAAATCGCAAATCCAACCGGTGGTGTGAGAAAAGAAGTCTGAAGACACACTGCCATCAGGATACAAAACCAAACCGTATTCGCTATCGTGCGGGCCGCGACAAAATCTTCATGACGCTCATAGAGTACTGGGTCAACAAGCTGAAAATCCATTGTTCCAATGGTCGACACAACCAGAGGCAAAACAATAATCGTGATCTCAATCCAGTCGAGAAAGAAACCCAAGAAAAAAATAATACCCAAGACAACTGCAACAACACCAAACGGACCAAACGGCAAGCTTTCTAGTCCGTATTGAATGAGCTTATCACCACCCAACTCACGAAGAATAAATGCAAAGCATGTCGCGCCAATAAGGATACCGACAATGGAGCCAGTGAGAGAAAAGGCATCGACGCAGCATTGCCATCCTTCGCTGAGAATTGTACGGTAGTCAAATTTTTCTTGGTGTTCTTGATCCGTCCTGCATAACCAATGTGTGATTGCTAAAATACTTGCACCAACGACACCAAGACCACTGGCCTCTGTCACCGTGGCAACTCCGGCAAAAATTGATCCGAGGACGACAAGCATAAGCATAAAAGCCGGAACAATCGCGAGTATGATATCGAAAAATACTTTTGCTGAACCCTCTTGCTGGCTGCCAAGTGGTGCGTCTTCCGGCCTGATGTTTCCTATAAAAACTAAATAGAACACATACAAAACAGCTAGCAGAACGCACGGGAGAACCGCTCCCATGAAGAGATCGCTGACTGGCACTGATGCTTGGTCCGCCATAATGACAAGCATGATACTCGGTGGCATCAGTATCCCAAGCGTACCTGCAGAACAAACGGTACCAGTAGCAAGCGACTTTGCATAACCTTGGTGAAGCATCACTGGCAGGCCAATTAAGCCAAGCAAAACCACCGAAGCTCCTATGATGCCTGTACTTGCAGCAAGTAAAATTCCAATGAGAACTACACAGATTGCCAAGCCGCCGCGAACCCTTCCAAACAGTTGTTGCATGGCTCTCATCATTCGCTTCGCCATGCCGCTACGATCTAACAGAAGACCCATAAAAATGAACATTGGGAGTGCAACAAGTTCTGGTTTTCTTAAAAGTCCCCCATATATCCGATTTACAAATCCAGCCGCACTACCGAGATAAAGCTTTGTACCTGCATGATCGAAAGTAAGTGTGTACCCAAGATAGTCTGTGACGTAACCCACGGCAATAAAAGCTACAGCAACGCCACCCAGTACAAATGCAATTGGATACCCTGTAAACAAAAGGGCCACAAAGCTTCCAAACATCACAACGACCAAAGCATACCTTGGGTCAATCTGCCCAACCCACCAAGCAGGTCCCACCAAACAGATAATTATTGCCGACCCTACCCCCAACCTCCAGTTCCACCAAGAGCTTTGAACATTTTTCTTCCTTGAGAACAGAGTGCTGTCGGTGCGTTGTGATGAAAACGCTAACAGTCGTATAGAGGCCACAAAGAGAATACATACACAAGAAAGCGGGAGTGCCAGTTTCACAATAAACGTACAAGGAAGCCCTTGCTCATTTACCGAATGCTCACCGATCACATACGATTGCATAACTGATCGGAAACCATGCCACGAGATGAGTCCGGTAAATGGAACCACAAAGAACATTAGACCAAATGCCTCGACTGTCCTCAGCGTCTGCTGACTGAAACGATTGCGTAGAAGATCTAATCGAACATGGCCATTTGTAATAAATGAAAAAGCTACACTTAAGGTTCCAAGATAGGCATACAACTGCCAATGTAGCTCTTCAAGCCACACCAAATTAATGCCCAGCGTGTACCGTAAGACAACGTGAATCAAAATCGTCAAGGTAAGCAGTGGAAACAATAGAGCTGCTGAACCTATGACTCGACGCATTAGACTCAGAGAATTTTTCTCCACATTGCCCTGGTTGCAAACATTTGGCGATTGCTTGTCGAGTGCCTCTTCTCTGTTCACGTCCGATCCTCTGGACAGCCTGCAATCATGTTCGTTCTCTCATAAATTTACTGAGCTGATGTTTTTTTACGAGGAAGAAAAGCTCGGCCACCCCATTCTCGGTAATGGCTCCGAAAGGACTGCAAATTCTCCCAGACTTCTTTGAAAAACGGATCCTGAGCTGCTTCGCGGGATACCACGTCGTGCCATGTCTCTTCGTAGAGATCGAGCATCTCTGGAGACCATACGCGATTCTCAACACCTCTCTCATCAGTATTTCGACGGATCGCGTCTGCCTGAATTGCCTCTGATTTTGCAAAACTATCGAGCATAGCTGCCTGACAAGCATTCGAAATAATTGATTGATCAACTTTTGATAAAGAATCCCAAGTATTCTTATTAATGAGTAATTCCAGAAGAGTTGCTTGCTGATGCCACCCTGGATAGTAGTTGTATTTTGCAACACGAGAGAACCCAAGCTTTTCATCTATTGCCGGCATAGAAAATTCTGTTGCATCAAGAATATTTTTTTCGAGCGCTTGATAAATTTCTCCTCCCGGCATCACAGTGACGGCAACACCGAGTTCTTGCATGACTTGTCCACCGAGTCCGTAAAACCGCATCTTCAATCCACGAAGATCTTCTACCGTATCAACAGGCTTCCGAAACCAGCCACTCGTTTCAGCTGCTAGCAATGCGCACGGCAAGGACACAACTTGGAAACCGGCCTCAGAATACATTCGTTGCTCAAGTTCAAGTCCGTCACCATGATACATCCAGGCAATATATTCACCGGCCTCCGGTCCAAACGGTATAGCACTAAATAAAGGTGCTGCAGGCATTTTGCCAGCCCAGAAGCCAGCTGGTCCAAACCCACTTTCAATAGTGCCGCTCGAAACTGCATCGAGTACTTCAAGCGCCGGTACAAGGGCACCTGGTTCTTGTACGTCAAGTTCAACGCGACCTGAAGTCATTGCACGAACACGATCTGCTACACCAAGAATAGCGTCACCGAGACCAGGCAAATTCGTGGGCTGACATGCAGCAACTTTTAATTCAACTTTTACGCCAGATGTTGAATTTTTATTACGAATATCGCTACTTCCTACCGGTTCACATCCGATACAAATAAATCCTAGAACAAGTGTCAGTATCGTTACAGCGTCTTTATTTACCATCGTCGTATTCTACGGAGTATCTATCGTATGAAACAATTGAAATTCATACATGTTGTTTCACCACACTTTTTAACATCCATTATTTTGATGCATGAGAGCAAAAAAGAAACACCTATTAGCATTCCATATTTTTACGATCATACCTAATTTTTCTGTGTGTCATTGAGTTCAATATCGCCCACCAATGAGTCCGAGTACGCACCTCTGCGTAGATATTAAATGCCAGAACCTTAGGCTTATGGGTTCTCTACAATGTAGAGAAATTCAAGATTTTCCTTACTGATCGTCCGACACACCATCAGCATCAGAAGTCGGCCAACCCGGTTCGATAATCGTAATCTCTGGTTGTCCCGGTGGAACAATGAAAATATCAATGAGTTCTGCGTCTTCAGACTCATCATTGTTTGCCGCCGACATCGGAGTGTTCGGAGGCATGTAGTACCAATCACCAGGCCCGTGGACCATGGGGTCCATTCCTTCAACATAATCTGTGATCGTTCCAGAGAGAACGAGTGTGTATCCACCATATTCGTGAATATGAATACCTACTCGTGTTCCAGCTTCTCGAATACCTCTATGGATAACCACTTCTCTCCCGAAGGAATCAATATAGCCTGATGGCACCAGATCTATAACATTCTGCAAAGGCTTCATTTCACAGGGGAGCGTCTGCCCATTAATTGTTGTGACTGGATAAAAATATGTTGGTTCAACTTTTGAACCAGATGGTAACGATGAAAGCCACGCAGGATCAAAGCTGCTGCCAAAGTTAGTCGTACTGTTAGCTAGTTGCACAACAAGATTATTAAGCTGTCCAAAACCTAGCTTTGGGTCGGGAACATAATTCGGCCACTCTTCTTCATTCGTCCCTTGATAATTGGGAGCTTCCTCAACAACTTCGTCGCCGTTGTTCCACCCAATAACCGTGAAAGCCTCTCGCATGTCATGAAAGCTTTCCGTTCGCCAACGGATCTCATCATCAGCTTCGATAAGTCTTAACTTCATAAGCCTTATTAGTTCGCGCGGGTGTGACGTGGTAGGAACAGCTGAAATATTTTTCCAGGAATCTGTTACCTCGTCATACTTCTCAACAACACCATGAGCAACATGAGCAACATGAGCAACATGAGCAACAATAAAACTAGGGATATTGTTATTAAAAAAGTCAGCTTTTTCAAACGTTATTGGCGCTGGACCAACAACATCTTTATTGATCATCACGACCTCAGTCGCTGTGATATCTCCTCGTGAAATTCCGGGACTACCGGTTAGTGGTAGTTTTGGTTCGAGTACTTCGAAACTAACCAATGTATTTTCTGAATAGTGCATCTTGTAATCACTTTTCATAGTGGGTTTACCGACAACTCAGTGGTGTTCAGATAGAGAAGAATGCCTTGAACGACGTTGAGTAGCCTCAACCTACAACTCGCTCAGAAGCAAGCATTTACTTCAAAAAACATGCTCCATACGCATGCTTAGGACAAATACTGAACATTCTCATGACTCTTTATTTGTCTTTGCAGAAGTTTTGTTACGTCGCAATGATGGAAAGATTTACTGGCCTACTTTCCAGTAACCTGCTTCAGCGCACTCAGTGCCTGTTTGCGGGCTTCTGCATGGTCGACGATCGGTTCTGGGTACGTGTCATCCCGAACAACCCAGTGATTTATATATTCTTCCTGAGGGTCAAACTTCTGCTGTTGGCTCGTTGGATTAAAAATTCGAAAATACGGAGCTGCATCTGCCCCACACCCAGCAGCCCATTGCCAGCCAAGCGTGTTCGCAGCAAGGTCTGCATCGACAAGCGTATCCCAAAACCAACGTGCACCTTCAAGCCATGTAATCCGTAAATCCTTTACAAGAAAACTCGCAACAATCATTCTCACACGATTATGCATCCACCCTGTCCTCCATAGTTGTTGCATCCCCGCGTCAACGATAGGAAATCCTGTACGCCCTTTCTGCCAAGCCCGAAGACCAACAGGATCATCCACCCACGGAAAACGGTTATAGTCTTTGCGTAGTGGTTCATTTGGCGTGTGAGGAAAGTGATACAGAAGATGGTTTGCAAACTCGCGCCAACCAATTTCTCGAAGATACACTTCAGGACTGCCAACTATACTTTTCGCTGGCTTCCCTCCGGTGGCCTCTCGCACAGCGTGCCAGACCCGTCGTGGTGAAATTTCACCAAAGTGCAAATGCGGTGAAAGACTGCTGGTCCCTTGTTGATCGGGGCGATTTCGCCCATCGTCATACGAATCGAGTCCTTTATTAAGAAAAGACTTCAGAAGTTTTTTTCCACCTGCTTCACCTGGACTCCACGACGTGTTCATAACTTCAGACCAATCGTGTTCTGGAAGAAGATTTAATGCATCCAGTGACAGCGTCTTCACACTTTTCATAGCAACGGGCTTCACTTTTCTTGGTGCAGCAATTGGTTCAGCCGGCTCATCTCGCGCGAGTAGCGCTCTCCAGAAAGGTGTGAAAACCTGATACGGATTACCTTGCTTTGTTGCAATATGTGCTGGCTCACACAGAAGGCTGCCACCAAAACTCTCAGCATGAAGGCCGTCTTTAGAAAGCGTTTTCTTGATCGTGGTATCACGCTCAATAACAGCAGGTTCGTATCGTCGGTTCCAGACAACATGCGTTGCATGAACCTCTTGCACCAGCTGCTGAAGAGCCCTTAGTGTCGGGCCTCGACGAATCACAAGAGGACAGCCTACCTGCGCGAGTTTCTCTGAAAGTTTCTCTAGCGATTGATGAAGCCACCAACGGGAAGCTGATCCTGGCTCCCACGGAGCCTCTTCTTCTGGAGCCCAGATGAAGACCGGGAGAACACTGCCGCGGCGGCATGCCTCGATAAAAGCTGGGTTGTCATCTAACCGAAGATCATGCCGAAACCAGACAATAGTCACCGCAGTCATTGGCACTCCTGATTTATATATAGATTATGGACGATGCATTCACCATACCTGCTATCCATCAACTTTGGTTACGAGCTGATGTTTTTATTTCTTCATGGCATAACCGGCCGTTGGCTACAGAAAATATAACCGGAAAGGCATGCACGATACCTATTCTTTGTATCGTATTCAAAATCAAAGATGTGACTATCGGATTTTATGAAATCCGCTGAAATACAACGGTATTACGATAGTAGCTCCCGAACAACTTCACCGTATACATCTGTGAGCCGAAAATCACGACCCTGAAAACGATGGGTCAGTTTTGTGTGATCAAACCCAAGTTGATAGAGAATCGTAGCTTGCAGATCATGAATATGAACTGGATTTTCAGCAACTTGAAAACCAAGTTCATCACTGGCCCCATACGTGAGTCCTCCTTTGACGCCACCACCTGCCATCCATATCGAATAGCAATCGGGATAGTGGTCCCGTCCCAGCACACCACCACCAGACGTTCGCCCCTCACGAAATGGTGTTCGACCAAACTCACCAGTACAGAGAACGAGTGTGTCGTCCAATAAACCCCTTTGATCAAGATCTTCTATAAGAGCAGCGGCTGGTTTATCAAAGGTTGCACCTTTTTTGGTCAATCCATCCCGAATATCTTGCTGCGGGTTCGTTCCATGAAAGTCCCATCCCCAATCAAATAAATGTACAAATCGTACGCCTTCCTCAACAAGTCGTCTTGCCAAAAGACAGTTGTTGGCAAGACTTGATCCACCGGGCTCTGCACCGTAGGCATCAATAATATGCTTCGGTTCTTGTGAAATATCCATGACCGCAGGCACACTTGTTTGCATACGATATGCCAATTCATATTGTGCAATCCGGGTGAGAGTTTCAGGGTTTCCAAGTTCCTGAGCCTGCATCTGATTCAAATCGTTCAGGGCATCAAGACTTTTTCGACGTAACTTCCGATCCATACCCTCTGGGTTTGATACATACAGTACCGGGTCACCTTTTGATCGGCACTGAACTCCTTGGTACACACTTGGCAGAAAACCTGACCCAAAGCTACTTGTACCACCATTGGGCTGAACACCTGAAGATATCAAGACAACAAAACCGGGTAGGTTTGCATTCTCACTACCGAGACCGTACGTAACCCAACTTCCAAGGCTCGGGCGACCCGCTCGTGGACTCCCTGTGTAGACCATTAATTCGGCTGGTGCATGATTAAACTGATCAGTGTGCATGCTTTTCACGAGACATAGTTTGTCCGCCACACGATGTAAATTTGGTATCGCATCTGAGAGTTCCATGCCGCTCTGACCACACCGTTTCCATTTTCTTCGTGTGCCTAGTAATTTTGGCGTTCCACTCGTAAATGCAAACTTTTTTCCTGCTATTGTCTCTGCTGGACACTCCTCACCATCTCTTTTAACCAACTGTGGCTTGTGGTCATACATATCAAGATGTGGTGGAGAGCCCGTGAGATGAATCACAATCATCCGTTTTGCACGCGGTGCAAAGTGAGGGGGACGTATTGCAAGCGGATCGGAAATAGAAGGTATCGGCGACGCTGCATGTGCACCACTCCATAACAAATCAGTAAGTGCGGCTGCACCAATGCCACCAGCCATACTTCCTAAAAGATGACGACGAGTGGCAAGCAGTTTGTGTTCAACACATGGATTCATCGCTATCTTCCTAAGGACACATAAATGTCTCATCAAGATTCAATAATACATTTCCTACAACTGTCCATGCGGCCAGATGTATATGAGCTTCATTCATATTCCCATCAAAATGCTTCAGAATCTCTTCTGGCAGTAGGCCTCGTGGTTTCGTTGCCATGGCCATCGCGGCACCGGGTTGTGTCATGTACTGAGTATGCGTCTCCTCATAGAGTTTGACTAAACGCTCTACTTCATTTGGACGTGGTTCTCGTGTCAAAACCAAACGAAAACCTCGAGTGGCTTGAGCTTCTGCATTTGCCTCACTTTCAAGAATGATACGCCTTGCAAGAGCCTGTGCAGCTTCAACAAAAACTGGGTCATTTAACGTGACAAGTGCTTGTAGTGGTGTATTCGTTCGAGGCCGACGGATCGTACAGACTTCACGATTGGGTGCATCGAAGGTAGCCATTGAAGGGTATGGATTACTCCGCCGCCATGTTGTGTAAATTGCGCGCCGATACCGGTCTTCACCCGCACTCGTCTTCCAATCAATACCGGCTCCAAATGCTGCTTTTAACCCCAGATCTGGCTGAGGTGGATGGACACTAGGGCCTCCTTTCTTCAAAGAAAGTAGTCCTGCTGCTGCAAGCGCCTGATCGCGTATCACTTCAGCTGAAAGCCTAACGCGAGGACCACAAGCAAGCAGACGATTTTCTGGATCGTGCTCCAGCAGTTCCGGAGTTGGCTTCGATGACTGCCTGTAGGTAGCGCTTGTAACGATCAATCGTTGTATTGCTTGAATATCCCAACCACTATCAATGAATTCGCATGCCAGCCAATCAAGCAGTTCTGGATGGCTTGGTAATTCACCTTGACTCCCAAACTCTTCACTTGTTGACACAATGCCGATGCCAAAAATCTGTTCCCACAATCGATTCACAATCACCCGAGCTGTGAGTGGATTTTCTTGATCGACGAGCCATTCTGCCAGCTTAAGGCGACCAACTCTTTGCCCATCAGCAAGTTCTGGTTGTCGAAAAACAGCAGGGATATGCTCTTCGATGACTGGACCGAGGTCTTGCCAGTTACCTCGATACTGTAATTTCGTTACCCGCCGCTTATCATCCTGAAGCTCTTCCATAACAGGCACCGTCACTGCTTTCACGCCGGCAATTCTTCTTCGCAGTGCGTCTACATGTTTGCGAAGTGGTCGTAACTCTGGTGGCTCTCCTCGTGGTTGAACTTGCTTTTTAGGAGTGATCTTCTTCATCTCAGGCACCGCCTTAAGTATGGCAGCTAACTCTTTTTCCAATGGCCTACGTTTGGCATCCACTGGCTCCCACGGTATCGAAACAAGTGGAGATTCGTCTTTTCGATCCGCATCAGCGGTATTATTAAAAATTGCATAGAGACCAAAAAAATCTTGTTGAGAAAGAGGATCATATTTGTGATCATGACATTGTGCACAGGCGATTGTCGTGCCCATCCATGTACTCAGTGTCGTATTCACTCTATCGACGACAGCTACTGAACGGAATTCTTCATCAATTGTTCCACCCTCATTATTTGTCAACGTATTTCTGTGAAAGGCGGTGGCAATCTGGTTGTCAGGTAACGTATCTAGCAGGAGGTCTCCTGCTAATTGTTTAACTGTAAAATCATCGAAGGGCATGTTTGTATCAAAAGCACGAATAACCCAATCTCGGTAGGGCCATATTGTCCGTGGTGGGTCATCTGCATACCCAGCGCTGTCAGCATACCGAGCAAGGTCAAGCCAGCTGCGAGCCATATGCTCACCGTAACCCGGATGAGAAAGCAACGTATCAACAAACTTTTTAAATGCATCCGTGGATACATCTGCCACAAATTTATCGACTTGCTCCGGAGCTATCGGCAGACCAGTTAAATCAAGAGCAAGTCGACGAGACAGCGTCATTCGGTCAGCTTCTTGGCTTGGTTCAAGATCTTCTGCTTCAAGCTTTGCAAGGATGAACCGATCGATTTGATTTCGCGGCCAAGACAGATCAGAGACCATTGGAATCATCGGACGACTGATGCGAGTGTATGACCAATGTGGTTCGTACTCTGCACCACCATTGATCCATCGTCGAAGTAATGTCACTTCATCAGCAGAGAGCGTCTCGCCGGCTTCTGGCGGAGGCATAACAAGATCAGTATCTTTTGCTGTAACACGAATGATTAATTCACTCTTGTCAGCATCTCCAGGCACAATCGCTGCATACCCACGAAGGTCTTCAGTTGCACCATCAAATGTATCGAGCCGCAACCCATCTTCACCGCCACCGTGACGAGCCTCGGCATCTGGACCATGGCATCGGATACAGCGATTCGAAAGAAGACCTTTGATGTCACAGGTAAATGAAAGCGGATCGGCCGAAATCGCTGGTACTGCCGAGAGCGAAGACCACGCAATCAACGAAAGTATAAACCCAACAAAGATGGAACGACTGGGGACTACCGACCACCAGCCTGCAAAGTTGTGAACCACAGGATCACTCCATGGAAACAACCGCTTCGCCACCAGATAACTACACAATGTTCTGGTGCGGACCTGCAATGGTCGATCGGCGGATACCTACTTAACTATATCGTCATTTCTTTTGCAAAACAGCATTTCGTGCCATGACGTGCTCCGAATGCCTGATTTCTGCACGTTTTGTTAGACCATTTCCTACACACCTGTAGAAAATGTATCTGCGTGGGACGCATCACGCTCACTGACTTGTCACAACTTCCCAGACCGTTGTTGTTCCGCTCGTCTCGTTGCCAACAACAACAAGATTTGTTGACGTTGATGATTTTTCTGCTGGCACAAAAATCAATCCTTCAATCCCGCTGTCACCGGCTTCTGGATTTGCTGTTCCATCACCGAGGGTAGCAGGTACATCAAACCGTCGATTATTAAAATAGCCCACATGTTTGGACGACTCTGGCCGCGTAATGTCATACACCATGATGCCACCAATTCGCTCAAGACCAACAAATGCATACGTCTTCTGTCCGACCGTGCCCAGAACGAGTCCTTCTGGCTCTGGTCCTTTACTTCGGCTTCGCTTCTCTTTTTTTAATGAGTCGTTACTCACGTTAAAAAAATCTGGATAATGCTGAGCCGTTATCTGTTCAAAGTCATCACCGCTATCAAAGACAAGGTCACCTGTTGTGAGATCGAGTATTGAAAATGATCGACCACCGAACGCAAAAAGTCGAGTCGGCCGACCCTTCTCATCAAGATGATCATCAACCAAATCTCGTACAAGCTTGAGCCTGCCAAGTTCTGTATCAGCGGTCTGTTTCTCAAACGGAGTCCCCACGGTAGGCCAATCTTCAAGGCTTGCCTCATCTTGAAAGATGACACCCTCTTCAAGCCCTGGAACTGTATCGTCTGACGTTGGACGAACACGTGAATCACCTTCATTGGCTGTTACCAGCAGACGCCTGCCATTCTGCTGATAGATTCGAACTGTATCAGGCTGCAAGATGCCAAAGAGTCCTGAACGAGGGTGTATGTCGATGCGGTCATCTTTGTCACTCGCATCAATTCCACTGTCAGCTTCACCAAAGTTTTTATACCCCAGAGGTATAATGCGAGAAACTGTTGCTTTGGCTATGTCAATTTCTGCAACTGCATTCACTTCCTGCAGGCAGACATATGCAAAATGACTCTCATGATCGACGGCTATCCACTCAGGCTCAGCATCTTGTGCAAACGTGGCTGGTGTTTTCTGTTTGAGATCACCTGATTGAGACACCTGCCCAAAAATACGAAGCCCACGTTTTTTCAGTTCTGGAAGTTGCTTCGCGTGTTTTCCGTCGGCATTCCAATCCCGAAATGTCACCGTCCGTGTGTTTAGCTGGTCAAAACCATCACGAACATCGACAACCGTAACCGTACCTTCGGGGTCGATGGTGTAATCCTCATTTGGCTCACCCTCATTTGCTACAAGAACCCACTGCCCATCAGACGTAAACGTCACCATATCAGGCAACGCCCCGGCTTCGACCGAGCTTTTCAATTGCAATGATCCGGTGTCATAAAAAGCCACCCGACCATTTTCTGTGATTACGCCTGCCTCAACAGCTACTGCAAGCGTTCCATCAAAAACACTCACGCTGTTGACCGCCGACATCCCGTTTCCCAGATCATCTGCTGCATCGATTGAGCCGACCTTCGTCAAACTGCCGTCATCACCAAGCCCAAGCACATCGACTCGACCCGATTCAGCATTGACGACAAATACCTGCTTTGTCTTCTGACAATACGTCGGAATTTCAGCCGCTGACTTGTCATACAAACCCGTGTGGAACGTTCCTACTGACCGGATCGTTATTTCAGCGATTGCCACGTAAGGGACGAGTCCATACATCAATACAAATAAAGAAAAACTTTCTCAAAATGTTGACCTAGAAAAATCCTACAAAAAACTATCAAAAATGGTCAGCACTATTGAGAAATAATGCATAAGACCAAAATTGTTACGTCATTTTTAAA
>JABAAH010000129.1 GCA_014238855.1 Planctomycetota bacterium | reverse complement strand
CGTCAATACGAAATCCTAGGAAGATGTATCAGCGGTTGTTTTCTACGCATGACATCAATCGATATAAAGATGTGACGAGTCTTGTCCTTGATGATGCACGTGATTTAAAGAAGCAACTTGGACAAGGTGATAAGCAGAAACTTGATGAATACGTTGAATCCATCCGAGCAATTGAACTTCAATTGGCTCGGCTTGAAAACATGAAATTAGATTTAACTGGAGTTGATTTTGAGGAGCCAACGGATGCCTATCTTCCACGAGGTGACTATATCCGCCTTATGGGCGACCTGATGGTGACCGCTCTTCAGGCAGGTTTGACGAACGTGGCCACATTCATGATTGGTCCGGAACGGTGGGATACGCCGTACATGTTTGATGGGCTATTCGACAAGCCTCGTAGTCACCACAAGATGTCCCATAATCAGACGGTAATGATAGATGACCTATTGAAAGTCGATCGATTTCATATGGAGCAATACGTCTATCTGATGCAACGAATGATGGCTGTTCGTGAAAAAGATGGATCATCGCTCCTTGATAACACGCTCTTTACGTACGGCTCCGGTCTTGGTGATGGGTCAACGCATCAATACAACGATCTACCAATTATACTGGCCGGTGGTGGTGCACGAGTCCAAAAGGGGAAGCACATCCATATGCAGGAGGGAACACCACTTGCGAACCTTTGGCTGACGCAGGCGCAGATGATGGGTGTGCCGATTCAATCTTTTGCTGATAGCAGCGGTGTTATTCCGCACATCACAAAAAACACGTGAATGTCTTGTGGGACGCAGCGGAAGACAGAGGGCAAGAATTCGGGGGTGCAGATTAGGGGTGACCAGTTGTACCCTGCCTCCCCTACTACTGAACCTCTTCTTGAACAATCTGCAGGTTTGTCGGGTAGTCCGCGCCGACGAAGGCAGCTATACGTAAGGAGCTGGTCGTGAGGGTGTCTGGGACAGGAAATGTTAATTCAGTGTTGCCCTTTCCTGATATTTCGAGAACCTGACGTTCAAGTCGCTTGCCATCATTTTTGAGCGTCACGTGTACTTTTTGTATTTCAAGTTGTTTCGGTATGGTGTGCTGAATCGATACCGTCACGACATTATTTTCTTGTGTTGCAGAAACTTTGATCAGTTTCATTTTTTTTGATGCTTTGGTTTTGTTCTTCCGGTTTGCAGCCCGCCGTTCATCAGTCTCTTTTTGGGTTTTGTCGACGTAAGCTCTGCGGACCTGAGGATCATTGCGACCTTCAAAAGCAATAAGGGCATGATCATCGGTGTCATGCATCCAGGTTTTGAGCTGGTCTCGCAATTTCACAAGTGCCGAGTGATGGCCTTTTGAGTCGATAAGATTGATAAGGCAGTCAGGGTCTTCTTGGACATCGTAGAGTTCCTCAACAACACGGTGCTCAAACAAGTCAAGACGTTTCCTGATCTGTTCAGAGGTGGCAGCGAGTTCCTGCATGCGTTTGTAGGTTTTTGTTCCCTGGGTTGCCGTGCGCATGACGTCTTCGCCATCTGACCATGGATTAAACAGATAAAGGTATTGCGGTGTTTGGACACCTCGCATGGGGTTCCGCTGGCCACCAGCGTTTTCGTTGTATTCCTTGAACACAACGTCACGGTCCGCTTGGCTCTTGCCCTGAAGAAGTGGTAGGAACGATGAACCCTGCTGGTTGTCTGGCAGCGACGCACCAATCATCTCGCAGAACGTTGGAAGAAAGTCGATTGCAGACACCATGTGCTTGTCATCGACCGTGCCTGGTGTCACAACTCCGGGCCAACGGATCATAAGCGGTGTTCGCGTGCTATGGTGATAGAGTTGAGTTTTTGCAAAAGGCAGCGGCATGCCGTGGTCCGATAGAAAGACCACAATTGTGTTTTCTTCTTGACCAGATTCCTGAAGTGCCTCGAGTATCGCACCAAGTGCATCATCAGCTCGTCGCACGGATGTGTAATAAAGGGCAAGTTCATCTCTGACCACAGGGTCATCAAAGAGAAATCCTGGAATGGGTGATTCTGCTGCTGTGTAGATTCTGGAAACTCCATGCGGGTCACCATCAAACCAAAACGGTTTGTGTGGATCTGAGATGTTGACATTGATTGCAAAAGGCTTGTTTCCTTCTTTCGCAAGATCGATACCCCTCGTCAGGCTCGTTCCGTATGAGGCAACGTCTTTGATGTGCTCTTTTTTTCCGTCCTCCTTGATGGTGAGGTCGGCATCCCACGGATATGGCTGATAGGGTGTTGAATGGCTTACCTTTCCGCGGATGGCAGTGAAGTATCCCGCTTTCTGCATGACATCACAAAACACTGGATAGTCATTTTGTACTTGGTAGAAACCTTCGACACCTGAGCTATGCGGGTACTGCCCAGAGAACATGACATTCCGAGATGGGTAGCAGTTGCCGACTTGAACATGAGCCATTTCGAAGCGGAGTCCCTCAGACGCTAGTTGGTCCATGTGTGGTGTTAAGTCAGGTATGACGCCATCAAACACGCCCGCAGAGTCACAGCTCATGTCGTCCACAGTAATGACAAGCAAATTTGGTGTACCAGCCTGGATGAGGCTGCATGAAAAACTAAGCAAAAGAAGGGCGATGAAGCGATTCATTCAGGATTGTTCCTTCGTGAGGCGAGCAATGACAGAACGTCGAAGATCGTTATACACAATAAATGTTCAGTCTTCTGTATGCTTACAACTGTGGGCTTTGGTGTCACTCTCTTTGTTGCTCACAGTGCTGTCACGAAAGCAGTATTCGTATGGTCACCCGTTTTACAGCCTTAAAGAATCGATGTATTTTTCGCCTCCGCAAAGTAGTTGGCGGAGAACTGCCTCTTGAAACAGAGACCTGTAGATTCGTGCTGACGAGTCTGCTTGATCTTTTTATGACATTTTTGCTGCTGTATTTCAGTAACCG
>JABAAH010000128.1 GCA_014238855.1 Planctomycetota bacterium | reverse complement strand
CTACCTGCATATCGCCATGACACAACGCAAGGTGATCCAGTGCCTCCGCAACAAGTACAGCATAATCATGATGATCAACGGAAATTGATAGACGTTGGTTTTTGACGCGGGCTAGCCAACGTGGTGAAGCAAAGTGCTTTCGAGCAACACGACACTCGACAGCAAGCTTTGTACGAAGGCGGCACAACGCAACTCGGCGGTTCTCGGCCTGACTACGGCGTTCTGAAGCTTCAGCCGTGATACCGGTTGGAACATACAATAGCACAACGGCCGTTTCAACCTTATTGCGATGTTGCCCTCCCGGACCACCTCGCCGTGTTCTCGTTTCACGGCAGGCCCGCAAGAGTCCCTCATCGTCAAGCTCAACTGGATGATCCAACACAGCATCCACCACATGAGATGTTAATGTTTATCGAGATAACGATTCACGATATTTTCAAGAAGCTCCTGACGACCACTGGTATTTGCTGCTGCTTCACCCTTCTCAAGCATACATTTTTCCAATTCAGCAAAACTACATGCGCCAGATTCGATCTTCTTCCCAAGATCGCTATCCCAACTCTTATATCGTTCGCTCACAACTGAAGAGAGCGCTCCCTCCTCACGAATTGCCGCCGCAACTCGCAAGCCACGTGCAAAGGCATCCATGCTGCCTATATGAGCATAGAAAAGATCGACGGGCTCGAAGCTTTCTCGACGAACCTTTGCATCAAAATTTACACCGCCTGAACCAAGGCCATATTTTAGCAAGACCAACATAATCTGCGTTGTAAGGTAATAGTTCGTCGCAAACTGATCAGTATCCCAGCCGAGCAGAAGATCACCTGTATTTGCATCAATAGAACCCAGGAATCCCTGGCTACCTGCTGCTTCAAGTTCATGCATCATTTCATGACCTGCGAGCGTTGCATGATTTGTTTCAAGATTCAACTTAAACGAGTCGGTCAGATCATACGCTCGTAAGAAGTTCACACATGCCGCTACATCTGAATCATATTGATGCTTCGTAGGCTCTTTTGGCTTTGGCTCAATAAGAAACTGACCGGTAAAGCCGATCGATTTGGCGTGGTCTACTGCCATGTGGAAAAACTGCGCAAGATGATCAAGTTCTCGCTTCATATCTGTGTTGTACAGGGATTGATATCCTTCGCGACCACCCCAAAAGACATAATTTTGACCACCAAGATCTTTTGTGACCTCAAGAGCTTTTTTTACCTGTGCTGCTGCATAGGCATACACTTCGACGTTGCACGATGTCGCAGCACCGTGCATGTATCGCGGATTACTAAAAAGATTCGCAGTACCCCACAGAAGTCCAACACCCGACCGCTCCTGCTCTTCTTTAAGAACCTTTGCAACTGCATCAAGATTTGAATGGCTTTCGGCAAGGGAGTTTCCCTCTGGCGCAACATCACGATCATGGAAGGCATAAAACGGAGCATCGATCTTCTCAAATAACTCAAAAGCAGCCCGTGCTCTGTTGCATGCGTTTTCAACGCTTTCTGTGCCGTCGTCCCAAGGGCGTTGCAGAGTTGCCGCTCCAAATGGGTCACTCCCTGTACCCCGAAACGTATGCCAGTAGACAACAGTAAAGCGCAAATGCTCTCTCATTGTCTTGCCGGCAACCACTTCGTCCGGGTTGTACCAGCGGAACGCTAGAGGATTCTGGGACTCAGGCCCCTCATATTGAATTTTTGGGATATCGGGAAAGGCAGCCATGTGCTTTCAACTCCTCACAACGTAATCAAAAAAGAGTATGGTAATGATGCGAGGAGACAGTCCCTCTACAACACTATCAGTATCGAGAAATACAACCATGACACAACCCATGAATACAATCTTGCGCACACCCTTACAAATAACACGAAACCGTTTTCAGGCCGCACGATTCACGTTGATACTGTTCAGCATCGGACTCGTGGCTCCTGCCATGCTTAAATCTGAACAAGAGCAATGGGGCCATTGGCGAGGACCAACCGGCAATGGCACAAGTCTCACAGCAACACCACCTGTAGAATTTGGACCTCAGAAAAACTGCCGTTGGAAACAAACGATTCCCGGGCGTGGGTCTTCCTCACCTGTGATCTGGAACGATCAGGTCTTTATTACTACTGCAGTCCCTCTTCGTCCTGGAAACTCTACGCTTGACTTCCGCCTGCTCTGCTTCGACAGACAAACAGGCTCAAAGCAATGGGAACACTCGTGCATACAGGCTATCCCTCACGAGGGTAGCCACAGTACGAATGGTTATGCATCAGCATCACCCTGCACCAATGGCACACACGTCTACGCCCACTTTGGATCTCAAGGTCTGTACTGCCTCACTATGGACGGCAAGCGAGTCTGGAACAAAGACTTTGGCAATATGCAGACTCGCAATGAGTTCGGCGAAGGCAGTTCACCCACGCTCGTCGATGATAAAATTGTGATTCCATGGGACCATGAGGGGCCCTCACGTCTTATATGCCTCAAAGCTACTACAGGCGAAACACTCTGGGATGTCCCGCGTGACGAACCAACCTGCTGGGCAACTCCTCTTATTGTGTCACGTGCTGATGGCTCAAAGCAAGTTGCCATGAATGGGCAGAATGCAGCGCGTGGCTATGACCTCGCTACTGGCAAAGAACTCTGGCAATGTGGTGGACAGACCGTACGCCCTGTAGCATCAGCAGTTTCTGCTGATGGCCTTGTCCTTATCGGTTCCGGGTTCCGTGGGTCCTTTCTTGGTTGTTTTGACCTGACAGGCAACGGCAATATTCAGAGTTCACCCCACGTTCATTGGACGGTATCACGAAACACACCTGATATCGCTTCACCACTCCTCCACAATGGGAAAATCTGGTTCTACAAGGGCAAAACAGGACTCTTAACCTGCTTGAATATCCACGACGGCACGCCAGTTTATGAACAGAAGCGTATCGAAGGCGTGAGCTACACCTA
>JABAAH010000127.1 GCA_014238855.1 Planctomycetota bacterium | reverse complement strand
CAAGACTCTGAGAGAGCCTGATGCAGGAAAAGTGTTCGTCGTTGACGGCCTCATGACAACTGGTCTGCCGGTAGTTCCGTACCAGGGTAGTATGTAACAAAGGCTCTGTCTGGATACAGGAGCAGGGGATATAGATCATGAACCGTATCGTATTTGTGTGTGTCGTACTTTTCTTTACCCACGCATCAAATGGGTTTCCAAATGAAATTTCCTTCGAGAAAATTCCTGGGGATGGGTGCTGGATCGATCCACAGATTGCAAAAAGCCGCCTCGAAAGTTTTCAAGTGACGGTATGGTTTGAGGATCAGCTTCTCGCTCAGAGTCTTGCCTATCAGCGGCGTACAACGGCCTTCAATCACGTGGGACGGCGGTTGCTACGGGTCAAAGTCAGAGATGCATTGCAGGCAGCCAATCAGTTTTCCTGGAGCAGAGCTGGTCCAGCCGTAGAACTCCTTATAGAAAAAGACGTTATTCGGGACGTTACACGCCACTGGATTGTGAATAGTTTTACCTGTACGACAGGTCAAAAAGGAGTTCCCGAAATCGAGGAAATTCCGGGTGCTCGATGTATTTTCTTTGCCGGTCCAGCTCGTCATAAAAATTTTCCTGTCGTGCGAAGAGTACAGCAACAGTCAAAAAGTGAGCCACCGCCGTTTCGGCCCGATGGTGTTTCATCTGCCTGGTATATCAAAGCGCTTCGAGTGGATAAGGCATGGACTCAATACAGCGCAACAGGAAAGGGCGTGCTTAACGTCATCCATGATGGAAATTTTGTCATCTCGCCAACGATTCTTCCAACTCAATATTGTAATCAGCATGAACTCGACAACGGACGTGATGATGATGGGAATGGGCTGATCGATGATTGCCATGGCTTTGACTTTGATCGGCAGACTGGCAACCTGCTTCGACATGGTTCAGACGACTCCGCTACGATCGATAGAAAACTACTACACGGTCATCAATGTGCCGCCATTATCTGTGGTCGAACGGCAGGAACGCCATCTCGACAGTTTGGGATTGCGCCAGATGCACGCTGGGCCGGGGTGCTTGCGGGTCAATGTTTTGAACAAGCCTTCGAGTGGGCGATCGAACACGATGCCGACACCTATAGCATGAGTTTCTCGCGAGCACATCTGGGTGAGTACCGATCACACTGGAGAAAAGCGTGTGAGCACGCATCGCTCTGTGGGCTGCATCTTGTATCTGGTGCAGGAAATTATGCGAAGGAGGATTCGGCGCAATACAAACCAGTGCCTTTACAGATGCCAATTCCACAAGACATTCCATTTGCAGTGTTCGCTGCTGCAGGTGTGCAGCGGGATTTATCAAGAACACCATTTTCCAGTCAGGGACCAGTTAATTGGAATACACATCACTATAAAGATGGGCGAGTGAAGAAGCCTGAGGTTGCAGCGTTTAATTATCGTTTGCCATCCATTCAACCAAACGGCCGTGTTCTTGGTCAGGCAGCAAGTGGAAACTCATTCGCAGGCCCCATGCTCTGTGGAACTATTGCACTCATGCTCTCAGTCGATCCAGATCTTCATCCATGGGAAACGCGTAAGATTCTTATCGATACAGCTCGTGATATTGCTGAGGAGGGCTATGACTATCAAACAGGATACGGTCTGATAGATGCTGAGAAAGCAGTTGCCGTAGTCGTTGAACGAGTGCAAAAATGAATACTGGAAGGTGGATGATGCGTAGCACTCTCTGTACTTTTCCGATTGTACGTAGAAAAGGATAACAACCATGCTTTACTGTCTTATGCTAGCTGCTAGTTTCATCTTTTGTTTCATTCAGACTCAGCAGGTTGATGCTGAACAACCACATCTTGTATTCCTTATTGCGGAGAAGGAGTATCAAACAGAAGATACAGTGCCCGCGTTTTGTAAGCAGTATCTTCAGAAATGTCGGGTCGACTTTGTGAAGGCACTTCCAGATGATCCCAACACATTTGCTGATATTGAGTCGGTAGATTCGGCCGATCTTCTCTTTGTGAGTGTGCGGCGAAGAACATTGCCACCGCAGCAACTCAATCATATCCGTCGCCATGTTCAGGCTGGCAAGCCTGTCATTGGAATACGTACAGCCAGCCATGCTTTTTGTTTGCGGAACGAAAAACCGCCAAAGGGACTTGACGCGTGGCCAGAATTCGACAAAGTCGTATTTGGTGGTAATTATACGAATCATTACAAAAACCAATTTGTTGCAACGATTCAATCTGGTCAGCCCGATTCTCTTGTTGGAAAAAATCTTTTATCAGGAATTAAAAAAGACCTTCCTTTCGAGTCAGGTGGCTCGTTGTATCGCGTCTCACCACTTCAAGAAAAAACAGAAATTATTCTGCACGGTGTTGTTGAGGGATACGCCCCAGAACCTGTTGCTTGGACGTTCCTTCGTGCTGATGGAGGAAAGTCCTTCTATACATCCCTCGGGCACGTGGATGACTTTCATGGCCCTGTGTTACCTCGGCTATTAGCAAATGCCATTGAGTGGTGCTTGCATGAGTGACGCTTATGTTTCTCCCATGCTATTGATTTGCCTCGTAATGATGTTGTTTTGGTGTTCACCTGTATTTGGAGCGCCAGAGGTCGCGTGGATTTCAGGGTGGGGCACAGCACAGGAGGATCATGTATTTGAGGGCGTGAGTCTACAAGGCAGAGAATTCTGTGTTGTCGGTAAATGTGGTGAACCACATTCATCGCAAACGGATGGATTCGTCATGAAAGGAGACGTCACAGGAAAACAAGAATGGCAGACACTATTGGGCGAACGTGGTTGCCATGATGAGGCCCGCTGTATTGTTGAAGTTAGGAATGGTTTTCTTATTGGAGGTACAGCCGGTGTTGGTAGAAACTCATCAAAAGCGTGTCTCTGGAAGTTGAGTTCCGCTGGTGAAATAGAGTGGAAAAAGGTTCTTGATCATACGAAAAATGGTGCGATTCGAGGTCTCGATGTTGTAGATGATGAGTCACTTGTTGCGACTGGATACATTCAGAGTGACGAAAATGTCATTCCATTTATTTCTGATGAGTCTGTTGGTATCGTTTTAAAATTTAACGTAACTGGTGAAATAGAATGGCAGAAAGAGCTACCGTTTTCTCAAGGGAGTA
>JABAAH010000126.1 GCA_014238855.1 Planctomycetota bacterium | reverse complement strand
GGCACATCAGCAGAAAGGGCTGTTCGTCCTGAGACTGTTGATTCATCCAATGAATCGATGCATCAGTAATCACGTCTGCTGAATACCCTTCAACCTGCAATGACCGGCCATCCGAACAGAGAAACTCTGGATTATAGTAGTGGCCCTGCCCTCCAGCGCCTTCAAGCACCTGCCAGTCATCAAACTCATCTGTAGGCCAGCCTCGTAAATGCCATTTGCCAAAAAGTGCTGTCTTGTATCCAGCTGCCGACAGGGCACGCGGAAAAACAAATTGATCACCGTCCCACTTTGAACCATTCTGCAGAACACCATTTTTGTGACTGTGCTTGCCAGTGAGAATCGTTGCCCGAGAAGGACAGCAGATTGAGTTAGCGCAATAACTTCTCGTAAAGATCGCTCCCTCAAGAGCGACTCTATCTATCTGAGGCGTCTGGTTCAGCCCGCTGCCATACGCGCCCAGAGTTCGAATCGCATGATCATCACTAAAAAGAAAGACAATGTTTGGTGGAGCCGAAACTGCGTTGCTCCCCAAAAAGCCTTCAACCCAGGCAAGCGTGACAACGACCACACACCAAAGGCGACCAGAAAAACGAAAGCCGGATTGTTTCATGCCGTTCATTTCATATTCAGAGCGATTCAAATGACGTACGTTTTGTACACTCAAGATACTTCAGTTACCTATCACTATGAGCCAGTACTCTCCATGGCGACGGGGTATTGTTGCATTCCTGACACAGCCGTAGCCCGTAGCCACGAAAACAACAAGTGATTTCCAAGTGTATCGACCACAGAATCATCCTGCTATTCGCGAGTCTTGTTTCTCCATCACTGGACTGAATCAGATTGCAGACTTTTGCCGTTTTTGTCTGTCTGCTCGAAAATTCCCCATGCAGCGATACTCCTGTCTCTTTGTCGCCATTCTCTTGTGCTGCTGTGCTGGCAATGCCGGTGCGACTTCGCCAAATATTATTCTCTTTTTTGTTGATGACCTAGGTTACGGAGATGTGGGATATCAAGGGGGTGACGTCCCGACGCCACACATCGACTCAATTGCTGACAACGGCGTTCAGTTCACTGATGGCTACGTCACATGCCCGGTTTGTGCACCATCTCGCGCCGGTTTGCTCACAGGCCGCTATCAACAGCGTTTTGGATTTGGCGACAATCTTGGGCCCTACCGACGAGAAGAAGCCTCACATATTGGCATTCCACCAACAGAACCAATTCTTTCAGACCGGCTACAGACACTCGGTTATACAACAGGGCTTTTTGGTAAAACGCATGATGGCAGCGATGAAGAACAAATGGCGTTCTCACGGTGGGATGAATTCTTTGGTTTTAATAACGGTGCTTCGAATTACCTTGCGGAACTGAATCGGTCTCATAATCCTATTTTTAACAACCGGACTCCTCTCAAAAAGTTGCAGTCTCGTCAGAGTACACCTCGAGCTGAACTCATTGACAACGGCACGATCTCCTCAGGTAAATCCAAATACCTTACTGACAGCATCGGTGATGCTGTTGTGAGGTTTATTGATGCCAACAAGCAAAAGCCGTTTCTCTGTTATGTTCCCTTTAATGCAATTCATGGACCGTTTCAGGCGCCGCAACATCTTGTGCAACGCTTCCACGATGAGCCGGACCAGAAGCGCCGACTTGTCAAAGCCATGCTCCACGCTCTTGATCAGAATGTGGGCAAGATACTCCAGTGCGTACGAAACCACCGTCTTCAAAAGAAGACTCTGATCATTTTCCTCAGTGATAACGGTGGCCACGACCACTCACCCAATACGCCACTACGCGGTAAAAAAGGAACAATCTGGGAGGGTGGCATTCGTGTTCCGTTTTGTATGCAATGGCAGGGAGTCATTCCTACGGCAAGCATCTACCACTTTCCCGTCAGTTCACTCGATATCCTTCCTACAGCGGTTGCCGCAGCCGGCGGCACCGTATCACCGCAGTGGAATCTTGATGGCGTCAACCTCTTACCATTCGTCTGCCAGGAGTCAGCACCCGACCAGCGTCCACATCAAAAACTGTACTGGAGCTGGGGGCCGCGGAGAGCAATTCGTGACCTCGATTACAAATTGCTTACGAGCGACAGTGGAAAGAGCTATCATCTTTTTGATCTGGGAACAGACACAAGTGAGGGCACAGACCTCATCGGATCGCAACCTAAGATTGCAGATCGTCTTCGCAGTGAGTTGCAAAAGTGGCAGAAAAAGATGCCACCGAATAATTCCGGATGGAACCCACACATCGGACCAAAACGGCCTGACTTTGCAAAACCACAACCCTACCACCAGCCGTCAACATCACCATAATTTCTCAAGCACAAGCTTTCTCCAAAACAAAAAGGTGCTTCATGCATTCGTTCACAACTTTTCTCCGCAGTCCTATTTTCTTTCCAGTCATTTTCTTGTGCCTGACGTCAGTGCCAGTGAACGGCGTTGAACTCCATCCACCACAGGCGACCCAAGCTGAACTCGCCAAGGCATCGTATGCCGAGGAAAAGAATCTCGCGGACTTACCTGCTGCATTTTTTGACACAAGTCCAGAGCCAACAGGTGACGGTCTGGCAACCGGCACGCTTGGAAAAGATGGTGGTACCATCGAACCGGTCCTTGCATTTGCTAATGAGATTGCTGCTGGCACGCACGGAACAGTTGACAGCCTACTGATCTCATACCACGGCAAACTGATCTTCGAATCGTATTTCAGGCGGGGACGAGTGAATTACCCTCACTATCAAATGTCTATTACGAAGTCGTATACAGCTCTTGCGATTGGGAGAGCGATTCAGTGTGGATGTCTCACTATGGATGATCTCGAACGACCGGTCTGTGACTTCCTCGAAGAACTCGACCCATCACAATTCGCCAAAGGTGCTGCCGCAATTACATCGGCTGACGCTATGACCATGCGATCGGGCATTCGAATTCCACAAGCAGCCCTTCGGCAACTCAGATCGGACACAGGAAACTCAGCGTTGCAACGACAGGTTCAGTTTTTCTTTGAGCGAACTGCACCAATTACACCTGCACCTCGTGACTATAAATACCAAGGTACTGACCCAGCCATCACCATGCAGGTTCTTGCAGCCGTCGTGCCTGATTCAGCACGAGACTTTTTAGAAAAAGAACTTCTTCAGAAATTGAACATTGAGCAGTATGAGTGGTCAAACGACATGAGTGGCCTCCCAAAGAGTGCCGCAGGAAGCAGCATGTGTTCTCGAGATATGATGAAGT
>JABAAH010000125.1 GCA_014238855.1 Planctomycetota bacterium | reverse complement strand
GACTCGCAAACTTTGTGAGATATGTAGCCTCTTCTACTGCTGAATCTCCTCCACCAACTACAACAAGTTCTTTCTCTCGAAATCTTGGAAGAGCTCCGTCACAGACGGCACAGGCACTGACTCCATAATTTTTAAAACGTTCTTCACTTTCCAAGCCAAGCCAATTCGCACTCGCTCCCGTAGCAACAATTACACATTTCGCCTGTATCTCATCACCACCTGCTGGCGTCAACGTGAATGGCCGCTTTGAAAAATCAACTTTCAGAATATCATCCGTAATTACACGGGTACCAAAGTTCACCGCCTGCTGCCGCATAAGTTCCATGAGTTCCGGGCCAGTCACGCCCTCTCCGCCATGAGGAGCCATCATCATTCGTCGATTTTCAGGCAGTGCTGAATCAAGAAATGCGGCAAGATCACCAGCCGGAAAACCAGCATAATTTTCCACTTCACTTGTGAGTGCAAGTTGCCCAAGCGGTAAAGTACCGGACATACGATTCTCTTCAGTAATAGCGCCTTCGTAAACAAGTGGATTCAACTGTGCTCGTGCGGCGTACGTAGCTGCACACCAACCTGCTGGACCGCTTCCAATAATGACCACATTCTCAAGTGAACCTTCTGACATTCCTTACTCCCTTGAAATACTTAATGCATTCTATTTCTCTATAGCTGCACTCATACTGATCAACAACAAAACAATTCTGCTTGCCGCATGATAGCGTGAAACGTGAATTTCTGCGTGCACGCTCAGTCTTAACAGACGGGTGGTTGTCAAAGACTCTGTTTGAACGAGAAGTTCATGCCACAAACATGGTTAGACTTCCCTGTATTTCAGGACTTTTACTGAATGGGATGCCAGTCGACCTGATCAAATTAGTACGAATAAGACATTGGAATGTCTGGCCAAGGAGCAGCGATTTTGGTACTTTCGAAGCATCACGATGGCCCTTAATACTGTCCTCCGTACGAATGCATTTTCATGCAGACATCAAAAAACGACGATTTATTGATTAAAAATACCCTTGTGGCATCACTTTTTGATGCGATACCAGAAGCGTCTTTTTTTGTAAAAGAACGACAAGGTCGATTTATTTGCGTCAATGAATGTTTTCTGCGCATTCATGGATGCGCAAATGAATCAGATATGGTTGGGAAGTCGGATTATGACTTCCATCCAGAAGCTCTCGCTGCTCAATATGACGCAGAAGACAAACGCGTCATGGAAACCAGGCAGCCCGTTCACAATCAGGCTGAATTGGTCACACATCACTCTGGCATGCCTCGCTGGTACCTGTGTACGAAACTTCCACTCTCGGATAATACAAACAATGTGATTGGCTTGGCTGGTGTCTTAACACCGATTGATCAGCCTGGTCAGGCTCCTCACGACTACGAGCGATTGACTCCTTCGCTCGAGTATGCAGTGGAAAATTGTTGCAAAAATGTAAGTATTCCGAAGATGGCTGAACAATCTGGTCTTTCAACCAGCCAGCTTCAGCGGGATTTTCGAAAATTGTTTCGAATGAGTCCAGGTGAGTATGTTCTGCGGCTTCGTGTCCAGCTTGCTCGACGGCTACTCATTGAATCAAACGAACCTGTCAAACTGATTGCTTCTCGCTGTGGTTTTTTTGACCAGAGCCACTTCACTCGCCTCTTTCGGAAGCATACGGGCCTCACGCCTTCCCGTTATCGTCAAAAAGCCTGGAACTAAATTTTTTTTAAAGAATGGCAAGGGGGTTTCGTCGCTCCTCGAGTGTTCCTCGAGTAACACCGACACGATTTGCGGCTTTCAGTTTGTTCCAGACTTCATTCCCGGTAACTTCTCCACTTAAAAGTTTTCGGTACATGTTAATAATATTGATGGTTTCATTTTCACCCTGATGAAGCATTTCTACTCGCAGGTGCTTCACCCCACTCCTGATGAGTTGCCTCACCACTTCTGCTCCACTTTGTGGCACGGCATTAAAAAGCGTATTCCGGCATCCCACATCTGCAGTCAGAAGATGATCGACCGCAATTCTATCTCGGAGTTGTACGACGTGGTCGTCACACGGCCGACCGCAGTTTGTCTTGTTCGTCCCTGGCGATAGAACCGCACAAAACACACAGTGCTCCATGTGGAACATTGGCATGTGTTGATGAATAACGACTTCAAGCAGGCCAGCCGGTACAGCTGTAGTTAACTCAATAAGTTGCTCACGATTACAGTCATATGAAACCGCAATTCGTTCAACACCCTCTTGCTTAAAAAAATCAACCGTCAGTGGATTCGTTGCATTCAAAGAGAAGTCGGCCGTCACAGGAATACCCCTGTCTCTAAAATATTCGAGGCCACTAAAATTTCTAACCAGAACGCCACTCGGTTCACACTTTGCCAATGACGCAAAGACACCTATTTCAGATGGCTTTTGTATTCGAGGCGTCGCAATAAACAGGCGAGCATCTTCTTGCTTTGCCAGTTCTACTGCGCTACGGTATTGCCGAATGTCAGAAAAATCTGCCAAAAGATTCTTCTCACCGAGCTGCAGCACAGTGTTTAATTGCGTCAGTGTTCGTACCATGACATGCAGAACAGGTTTTACTTCGTTGAATGACTCAGCTTTGTTTCCTGAAGAGACTGCCTTCAGAATGTTTCGCAAGCTTTCATCAATATCGCTCTGACGATGCCGTGTAGGCTGAATGCTCACCAATTCCTCTAAAGCTAAGACAAGTCGCTTTCGGAGGCTTCCTAAAACACTAAACGGTGCCATCGGATTGCCTTCAATGGTTGCGGCTACATCTCGCAGTATAAATGGCGTTCCACCGAGACGACCGAGCTGCTCCTCAAGCATTACCTGTGTGAGGGGATGACGTTTCGCTTTTTGTAATGTCGTATCTGAAATGATCTCACAGCTGCGGCCATCTGAGAGTGTTGCCGTTATTTTTAGTGGCTCATCTACTGCCGCGAAGACTTCAAGACCAATTGGTTGCTGCCTTCCATGTTGGGATGAATGAAAAGACTTCCGTAAACGCTGTGTCACGTGTGGATCATCCGTTTTCCATACCTGCGAGCCGTTCTCAATTCTTTCAAAATCAATATCTCCCCGACCAAATGTGAGTTCAACAATACCGCTACTCACAGAGTCTGTAAGTGACCGTCCTCGATGAAACACCTCGTATACTCGTGCACCTTGAGACGCTGTATCAGCCTGAGTGTCAAAGGCAACACCGTCTCCTCGCTTTACTGATGCTTGCAGTGAAACCGTAATACGCTCTTTTGAAATATTC
>JABAAH010000124.1 GCA_014238855.1 Planctomycetota bacterium | reverse complement strand
AATTGCTGTTCAGCACTCGCTGGTTTTTTTTCACCCTCATCGCCGCGCGTTTCGGTAGTGAAAAGAAAAGCCACGGCTACGACCGCAAGCCACATAGTAGATTCAAATAAACGCATATCGATACCTCATTAGAAAAGTGAGTTATTCTGTCTGAAATCAATTCAGAGTGTATGCGGCGTAACTAAGGCACGCAAGCAAATCGAGAGTCGAGGGCAGGGCTTTATATGAGTGATTACAAAGAACCCGGTATAACTGAGCTACAGCATTCCCGAACATTTCCTTCCAAAAGTATTTTTCACGTAGCAGGGCCATATAAATCATGAACAAAAAATTTCTTACTTTTGGATTAGGGTTTTTAACGTTTTGTTTACCGACTTGTACATCGAGTTCTTTGCTCGCTGCGGGTGTGAACGGTTCGGGCATCCCTGGTTCAGCAGAGATGATTCGGTTGCAGGATCAGTGGAGGCCGATGAATGCTTCTGAGGCGAAGCAGCGCGGACGTAAAAGATTTAATGAAAACAAATATGGCATGTTCATTCACTGGGGACTTTATTCGCAGTGCGGGGGTGTGTGGAAGGGTAAGCGGATGGAAGAGGGCGGCACAGGTCCCAAAGTGGCAGAGTGGATCATGCGAAGAAAAGAAATACCACGGTCAGAATATGCATTGCTAGCCAAAACGTTTAATCCAACAAAGTTCAATGCTGATGAGTGGGTTTCCATTGCAAAAGCGGCTGGTATGAAATACATGGTGATCACATCGAAGCATCATGACGGCTTTGCATTATTTGACTCCGCGGCGAGTGACTTTAATGTCGTTAAGGCGACACCATTCAAACGAGATGTTATTCGTGAACTCGAGCAAGCGTGTAAGCGTGGCGGCATTGCTTTTGGCGTGTACTATTCGCATGCGCTCGACTGGCGAGATGGTGGTGATTCTGGAATGAAGGACTACTGTTATCACGAGTCACCAAAGCAAGCCATGTTTGTGAATGACTTTGACCCATCGCCAGTCCGGTTCGATGACTATATCGCTCGCAAGTCTTTGCCGCAGGTTCAGGAATTAGTGGCAAAGTACGATCTTTCAGAAATTTGGTTAGATACACCAATTTACATTCCTCCTCAATTTAGTTTTGACTTCTACAAAACCATTTATAGATCGAACCCAGAGATACTTGTGAGTCAGCGAATCGGAAATGAGTTTGGTGACATTGGAACCCCTGGCGATAATGTCATCCCTGATGAAGCAAATGAAAATACATGGGAGGGTATCGCAACAACAAACAACTCATGGGGCTTTAAGTCATATGACGAAGATTGGAAATCTCCGGCAGAGACATTATTTTGGCTTCTTGAAAATGTGAGTAAGGGCGGCAACTTTTTACTTAATGTTGGGCCCGATGGAACAGGCGTCATACCAAAGCAGTCGGTCGATAACTTATTGGCAGTCGGACGATGGCTCAAGGTCAATGGCGATGCAATATACGGCACAAAGCCATGGAAGATTACTCATGAGGGCCCAGCCGGACTTTCAATTAAGGGAACTGAGCATCGCAGTAAGCACGGCTTCAAACTTGATGTAACGAGTGAAGATTTCTGGTTTACTAAAAAAAATACGAAACTCTATGCGATCGGAATGGTGTGGCCAGAAGACGGTGTTGCCAGAGTCCGGTCACTGAACGACGTCCCTTTTACAGAGATTAGGCTTCTTGGTTCACCAGAAAAGTTGCAGTGGAAAAAAGAATCAGGAACTGTCGAGATTCAACTCCCGAAAACAGAATTGAAAAAACTTGGTTACGCCTTGGAGATAACACTCTAAGTCGATGCGACTTCACGTTGTGGCTGGAGTATAAAAACTTGCAAAGCAGTTTTCTTGGAAAAGACGGCATTCTTTAGAAAGATTTCTTCTCAATACGTCTTCTATAATTGTTGGCCTACATGTCTTGTTGTTGATTCGCTACGGATTGAAGAAATTGAATAAGAGAAGATAGTTCTTCGGTAGTGAGTAAGTTTGTCAATTCTGGCATGAGAGAATTTTTTGAAGCAAAAATTGTGTCAGTATTTTTGCGAGTAATGCTGTGAACTGTCCCTGAAGCATCTTTGAGCACAATGGGGTCTCCAGCAGACACTTGAAGCCCACTAATGGCAGTACCTTTGTTTGTGAGTACGGTCATCGTTTCAAATCCAGCAGCTATTGCTGCATGTGGTTTCAGAATATCCTCATGTAGTGCAATCGCTGAATGTTTGCGAGCGATCTGACTGAGATCAGGACCTATTTCACCACCGTAGCCATTGACGATGTGACATTTGGCACACCCAATATGGTTCGAATGAAATATGGCTCTACCGAGCGATGCACTTCCAGGAACGTCTGGCAGAGAATGTGCCGGCAGAATGTCCTTTCCGGTATTGGATGTATCAACAAATATTGAAAAAAATATCTGGCCTTTGACAGCCGTCGCCTCTGACGCAGTGACCTGTAGTCGAAGAGGCTTTAAGGCATTCACGTCGTAAGCAATAACGGAACGTCCTGTTACCCGAATGGCGGGCTGGCCATTACTTAATTTCGTCAATCCAGGTGAAACAGTGAGTGGCGGTCGTGATGGTTTTTTCCGACGTGCTGACGAGGCCTTGTTTGGAGCCGGTGGCGGCCCACTCGGTATCCCACCAGAAAAAGCCATCGTCCAAGGAATTTGTGTTAGGTCTACATTCGATTCCGCGTTTGTTAAAACGGGAGCAATCCAAAAAGCATCGCCCGATTTGGCGTGGGTTGAGTCAGCAACAAGATAGATTCGTTTAGCGCCGCGGATATCAAGGTCGATTGATGCCTTGCCATGAGCGCTTTTGTAGGTGGGCTCACCCGGAGGGTTGAACGATCTATCGAGTCTAGTATTCGGAAGTGATTTTTTTATGGGTGGTGGCTCTGGGAATATGTCACTAAGCTGAACGTTCTTCCAGTCATTTTTGAGACGGTGTTGCCCCCACCAAGCTGCATAGTCACGAATATCTTTTGGTCCATACTGAGCAATCTCAAGCATCGCAGCTGCAGCCTGAGCGTCTGAATTAAACGCAATAGCATCAACCATTTTTTTGCGATCAGTGAGCGGTAATGTTCTCTCCATAGCTCGCGTTTTGAGTTGTCCAACCGCTGAGTCAGGATGTAAACGCCAGGCGATCCCAGCTAAACGGTTGTCCCATAAGAGTGGGTCTCCTGAGTTATCTACAAATAAATCAAATGATTCCTGCTCTTTTCCTTCACATGCTATTCCAAGGG
>JABAAH010000123.1:322-3462 GCA_014238855.1 Planctomycetota bacterium | reverse complement strand
CCTCCGATGTTTGCGCCGCGAGCAAAGCGAGTCATCATGCTGGTTATGGAGGGGGGGCCTGGTCATATGGACACATTTGATCCGAAGCCTGTACTCACTCAGCGACATAAAGAAGAATCCCAACTTCCAGGCGGCTTGGAAAAGGGTTACAAGTTCTTTGTTGGAAGCCCATTCGGCTTTCAGCATGCTGGCGACAACGGCATTGAGATGTGTGATCAATGGAAGTACATGACGGATCCTTATATTGCCAATGAACTCTGTAACTACCGAGGATGTCAGGCAGAATCACTGAATCATCCAGAAGCGCTGTTCCACATGAATACTGGTAGTCGCCTTGGTGGTGACCCGGCATTAGGATCATGGGTAACCTATGGGTTGGGTACAGAAAATGAAAATCTGCCTGCCTTTGTTGTGATGACCGAGTTAGCACTCCCGCAAGGTGGCTCAACCAATTGGTCCAATGGTTTTCTGCCGCCGTACTATCAGGGGACACGGTTGCGGCCGGAGGGGTCTCCACTTCTTGATCTTGCAACACCAGTTCATCGTGGGCATGTTCAACAACAAAGAATGATCGAGGAGCTGACAAAACTCAATAGGCGACATCTCGAGGCACTCTCTGCGGAAGACGAGCGGTTGCAGGCACGGATAGCCAACTATGAGTTGGCCTTCAGAATGCAAACAGAAATCCCGGAGATCATTGACTGTTCAACTGAGTCGGCACAGACAATGAAAATGTACGGTGTTGATGAGCCTGTTACAGATGCTTTCGGAAGGCAGTGTCTGCTCGCTCGACGCTTGGTGGAAAATGGCGTTCGGTTCGTACAGATTTTTAGTGGAGGCTGGGACAGTCATGACTATTTGAAACAGGGGCACACGTCCCGAATCAAGAGTGTCGATAAACCTATGGCTGGGCTTCTTCGAGACCTCAAACAGCGTGGTCTACTGGAAGATACGCTTGTCGTCTGGACTGGTGAATTTGGGAGAACACCAGACAACAATAAGCGGGGTGGTGTGTATGCCCTAGGAAGAGGGCATAATAACAAAGCCATGACGATGTTGTTTGCAGGTGGAGGTGTAAAGCCTGGTGTTGTTGGCGCGACAGATGATCTTGGTGCCGCTGCATCAGAGTGTGTCCATCCAATTCGAGATGTTCATGTGACAATGCTGCACCTGCTCGGTCTTGATGATAATAAGTTGACATATCTTCATGCGGGGCGGCATAAGCAACTCTCTCAGTTTGGGGGTGAGGTCATTCAAGATATCATCGCCTGACGGAGTTACTGCGATGTTGTGGGAGTTTTTGCAGTTCTGTGTACATTGATTGCATGAGTGCTGAGGCAGGCAAAACGTTTAAGAATAGTCCAGTCGTATTTCAGAAAACAGGCTTCCTCTTGCTGGAGGGCGTGTTTCTCTTGGGGTTAGCATTCTGGGGTGGTCCCGTATGGGTCTCCATCGTGGTCCCGGCTCTTTTGATTGAAGTGTACTGTGGCAGCCAGTTACATTCACTTGGCATGCTGATCCCATGTTCAGCTTGGTTAGTATTTGCAAACGTGACAGGAAATAGAGAATTGTATTTTCCGTTCGCAATGTATGGCATGGCTTTTATGGTCAGTCGACTGTGGGAGAAGGGCAGAGGTGTTGCAGTCCTCGGAGGGATTTTGTGTGGGGTTTTTTTCCTTACGATTCGTTGGCTTCAGCAAGCCAGCATGAGTGTGCTTCTTGTTGAAGGAGTCGTTGCTGCCAGCATTCTTTTTGTGCTCTGTTTGTACTACAGCCAAGGTCTTGATCGTGGGTGGCCCAGAATGTTGAGTTTGGTGGGTGCATCGTTGTTAGCGTATGCCGGCCTTGCACTATAAGTGACACTTCTACCAGCCACTGAAAACCCAGCCCAAGGCAAGAAGAAGACATACCACAGCAGTCAATATCACCCAGGTTGGTTGTGACGTTGTTGGCAGATCCTCAGCCGATATATAGTTTCCACAGGAGGGGCATTGCGGGCTTTCTTCTAACATTTCCACGCCACAGTAGGGACACGGTACAAGCGGCTCATCGAGTTCCTCCTCGTCGTAGTCAGCATTCCATTCTTCATCTTCTTCAAGCATATTCATTGTTATCGGTTCGGCGAACTTCGCTAGGCTGTTTTTTGAGAGAGATTGGTTGTTTTAGTACCGGCAATATATCGAGGCTGAAAAGGGCAGTGTCGGCATCGCGAGCCGCAGCATGAACCACGCTTCAAATGATAAGCAGCTGTAAAGACAAGAAACCCATTTTCGAAATAGTATTCCTCCGTAGTCTGTTCGATATGCTGCGAACGGTCTGTTCCGGTCGTATCGCTAGGTTCTAGTGGGATTTCCTGATCTTCAGTCATGAGTTTTTCTTTACCACGTTCCAAGCGTCGAGTTGTAGTTTTGGCAGTTCCTGGCGTTATCACTGCAAGTGGGCTCAGTACCCTCTTAGGGTAGAGGGAAGCCTCGGCGGAAATCATCATGTGCCTTATAGGGGCAGGCTCTACTCATGGTTTTACAGCAACAGTTCATGGTTTTACAGCAACAGCGACAGACTCTACACCGCTTTCACTCTGCTTGGCTAGCACCTTGATGCTGGTTTGCCACAAAGCGGCATTTCCCACGCTTGCATGCCCTTTTGTAAGCTTTCGGGCTCGTCGTCTGACCACCCGACCCTGTTGGTAACTTAGTACATACTGCTGCTGAGTTGTTGTGCTTTGCCGTCAGACATAAGCAGGCCAAGCGGCCGATTCTCCTGTGATGTTTGTCTGATGACATGTGGCAGTGGAGCACTCTCCTTCAATCCTCCATCTGTTGAGGCATTGCGCAAAGAGTAGGAGTATTGTGCGGATAGTGCGAATTATTTCCCCAGGTTAAAAAATGCCGCCGATTGTGTCCGATAGGCAAAAGAAACAGAACTTTTGAGAATTAAGCAATGGTGTCCGAAGTTTGCAGATATTGCCGGGATGATCTCATGGAGATCGACGATGAGTTGGCGGGATATATTGCTGAAAGTCCAGATGAAGCCGCACGTCCTGCGTTTTTCAACAGTTGTCCTTTGTGCCGATCAAAGAGTTTAAACGTGCAGCCCGCTACTGTTCGGCGAGTTAGATTCTTGGCAATTAGTGCAGCAAT
>JABAAH010000123.1:0-312 GCA_014238855.1 Planctomycetota bacterium | reverse complement strand
AGGTATCCGAAGAGGCACAGCTTCCTGAGTACGCAGAACGAATTGGCAGTATCGAAAAAGATATCAAATAGGAATTATATTTCGCAGATTTGCTTAGGAGATAATGACGGCTGCTATGCGCTGCCAGCAATTCGGTGGACGTATTAGCATGGGACGATTTCTGGAGAAATGCCCGGGTTGTGGCGCGCAAGGAAATCATGCAGATGCCGTACGGAACCGATACTTGCAGAAACGATCTCATCGGAAACGGGGACATCAGGGTGCTGTTCTCGCTGTCATAAGTTTTTTCGGTCTTGTAGCGGTAAGCCGAAT
>JABAAH010000122.1 GCA_014238855.1 Planctomycetota bacterium | reverse complement strand
AAATCGCCATTGAGGGTGATGCACCATTTTTTGATCCACCAGTTACAGCAACCTTACCTTTTTCAAAATGATCAGCCTCGGAATACGCTGTGGTAATCGCCCGCATCAACGTTGCTGGCCAAGCCCAGTATTGAATTTTGACATGTGGATTCAGCGTTCTCGCGAAACGTTCCTCAGCTGCTCTCGCGAGATCTCGTTCGCCGTAACTGCCGGGCTCCTGAACAACGGTAAACACAAGCCCGACACCACCATTCAGAAGTTCTCGGAAAACTCCGTTGGGTCGAAAGTCTTCCTCCAGACGACCAGGTGTACTGCCGCCAGTCAGATGAAAGCCTTTGGCTTTTTGGCTGGCTGGGACAACCATCCGTACGGGGAGACGAAAATCTTGGCCAGGCCACAACTCACCGACATTGATCGTGACCAACTTTTGTCGTGTCAGAGTCTCACCCTCAACAGAATGCCAGTCTTGAAGAACTTCGATATCTAATGTGGTGGAGTCACATATGGCATCCATGTCAAAAATTTCAGCAACAAGCACACCAGAGAACACGGCCAGCATTCCGATGATAGCTAAGCATTTAGCGATGCTGTTTATCATGGAAGTACACCTCCGCAGTGAACCTCGTTCCTCTTTAATTCTCATTGGAAAATGCCTTTGCATTGTTTGACTTCTAACTATTTTAGAATATCTAAAATAAACAATCTGATATAGCAGTGCGCGTACTCGTTGTACTGTAGATGCGGCTCGTGAACAACAAATTGTTCAGCCACAGGGCCTATAAACACTCCCAGTCATTCTGGGAAAAGACCGATGAACAGTTTGTGCTTCGTGTGTTGCACTCGAGAGCAAATCACATAACTGACGACTATCAGAGTCAGCATAGACTGCTGGTACTATTAAATATTTTCGAGCATACCTGTGGCATCACCGTGCATGTTGTCCTGGACACCAAAACGATCCAGCATGCTTGCATAGAGATTCATCAGTGGTGTTTTGCCCGGATATTGGACATGCCTACCAGGATTTAATCTGCCATCTCCACCACCAGCAAGGAGAATTGGCAGCCGGTTGTGATCATGTCGGTTGCCATCACCAATACAGCCTCCGTAAACAAGCATTGTTCGATCAAGGATTGATTTATCACCTTCTTGGATCGACTTCAGCCGCTTGAGGAGATACGCCAACTGCTCAGTGTGAAAGCGGTTAATTTTCTTAATTTTTTCCTGCTTTTCAGGATCATTTCGATGATGTGAGAGTGAATGATGTCCTTCGGGTACTCCAATAAAATCGTAACTTCGATTACTTCCTTCATTCGCAAAGACAAGTGTTGAAATCCGTGTGGCATCAACCTGAAACGCCATCACGAGAAGATCTGCAAGTAACCGCAGATGATCCCGATAGCTTTCAGGAATACCATCCGGCTTTGTCATTTTTTTGGCCCCGGATGACTCACCCTGTGATGACCTTTGCACCCGCTGCTCGAGTTCTCGAACGCTTGTGAGATATTCATCGAGCTTTCGTTTATCTGCCTGTCCAACCACCTGTTGCAACCGTTTCGCATCATCAAGTGCAAAATCAAGAATACTACGGCTAAACTTCAGTCGATTTGCGCGCATCTGCTTTGATTCACCAGCACGGGTGCCCTCAAACAATCGCTCAAAAATAAGCCGTGGATCTTTTTCTTTTGGAACGGGCTGATTTTCACTTTTCCAAGAAATTGTCGAGGAATAGGCGCAACTATATCCAGAATCACAACTCCCACTTGTTTTGCCACCTTCAGCACCGATTTCGAGTGATGCAAATCGTGTGCGTCTTCCCGCAGCAGCGGCAGCAATCTGATCCACCGATACACCGGCTTTAATATCAACACCATTTGTTTTTCGTGCCTGGGCACCAGTTAGGAAGGTTGCCATAGCTCTGGCATGATCACCACCTCCGTCACCATTCGCATTTGCATGATATTGGGCAAGACCACTGAGAATGCTAAAGTCACTTTGTAATTCGCGAAGTGGCTCAAGAGTTGGGGGTAGTTTATATTCACTACCCTCTTCCTGCGGCGTCCAATCCGTCATATGGATGCCGTTGGGCGCATACACAAATGCCATCCGCAGTGGTTCTTTTTTTCGATGATACCCTGTTGCAGCCTGAACAGATACTGGAGCCATCGCCTCGAGAAGCGGGAGTGCAACACTGACTCCAGCACCTCGCAAGACGGTTCTTCTTGAAAGCTGTTTTCTCATTGGCTCCCTCCGGATTCGCGCTGCCGAAACGCAGGACTTTTCACAATTTCTTCAACAACAATCGCAAAACGGTCTTCATCAAGTTGAAGTCGCTTGACAATTCGTTCCACTGCACATGCATCATAGTATTCTAGCCCCCTTCCGAGAGCAAAAGTCAGCATTTTCTCTGAAAGACATCGACGAAAATCATCCTGACGCTGGAGTAAAAGACGCCGTAACTCTTGTGGTCCATCAAATGTTTGTCCGCTTGGTAGCTCTCCGGTCGCATCGATTTCTATAGGTCCTTCACGATCTCGCCACGCACCGATTGCATTATAATTTTCAAGTCCAAACCCAAGTGGGTCCATCATTTTATGACATGAAGCGCAGGCCGGATCAGCACGGTGTTTCTCCATTTGCTCTCTCAGTGATCCGGTGAGTTGGGCTGAATCTCCATCTGCAAGTTGTGGGACATTTGGTGGTGGCTCTGGAGGTGGAGCATCAAAAAGATTTTCGAGAATCCATTTCCCTCGTTTCACAGGACTCGTGCGCGTTGGGTCCGACGTGATTGTCAGGATACTAGCCTGCCCAAGAAGGCCACCTCGACGACCACCTTCAAGTGCAACTCGTTTAAACTCAGGGCCAGATACTCCTGATATCCCATAGTGCTTGGCAAGGCGATCGTTCACATACGTGTAGTCCGCGTCAAGGAAATCAAGGATACTTCTGTTGTCTGACACAATCGTACGAAAGAAGAGTTCGGTCTCTCGAAGCATTGCTTCCCTGAGTTGATCATCAAACGTTGGGAATTTCCTGCGGCTGGGGCTTACTTCTTCAAGTCCACGAAGCTGAAGCCATTGCCCTGCAAAGTTTTCAACGAGTGCCTCCACGCGATCATCCTTTAGCATACGTCTTGCCTGCTGAACAAGCTGTTCTTCTGTATGCAGTTCACCCCGTGCAGCAGCACTAAACAATTCATCGTCTGGCATACTGCTCCACAGGAAATATGAGAGTCTTGTTGCCAATTCAAAATCATTCAGATCTCGCACTTCCCCAGGCTCTGGGTCAACTTCCATCCGGAAAAGAAATGATGGAGAAACAAGTATGGCTGCGACTGCCAGTTGTGTTGACCGCTCAACGGTCTCACCATTTCGCCGTGCCAATGAAAATATTCTTCCAAGGCTTTCAACCTCTGTGACAGTTGCCCGCCGACGAAAAGCGCGCGATGCGAGTGGGTTCAGCAG
>JABAAH010000121.1 GCA_014238855.1 Planctomycetota bacterium | reverse complement strand
TGAGAGAAGTTGCCTCGTTTCCAAGAACTCAACATGCACATGTAATTCCAGACGTGGGTTGTCATACCTCTTTTTCTGATGTCTGTTTTTTGGGAAATGATTCATATCAAGTCACCGGCCTACAAAAAGAATCAAAGATGTCTACTAATTGCCCAATAACCCCTCGGAAACTTCATGAATTATCACCTATTAACCGGATAGAAACAACGGGAAGAGCACCTTCTTGAATGAATGCATAGAGGCATGCTTTTTGGTGCTATGTGAGCGATACGGTATAGAAAAAAACTATGATGCAAGACTTTTGTTCACTGAGACTGTTCTTTTTCTTGTTCCTTTGCCTTTCTGGCTTCATACGCTGCAATCACTTTTTCAGGGTTTGCTTCGAACATACTGAGGCATCCCTTACAACAGACCCAATACATTTCACCATTGTAGGACACCTGCTGATTCCCCTCTCCTCCAGTCACGACACATTCGTGAAGCGGGCGTGAACGTGTTGCGAACACTGTTCCTTTTCGGGTGTATCCGAGTGTCGCTCCTTGCTGCAGGCGTTTTTCATTTGAGCCGTACTGCAGTGTAATCACGAGACGCTTATGATCAGCCAGAGTCTTTATCAAAAGCCTTGCCGGACGACTGATTTGAATAACTTGATTCGTAAACTCAAGTTGCTTATTTTTATCCATGAAACCAGAATACGTATCGACCGTATCTGATTCTGCATGGTGTGCCTGAAGAATAAATGTGTTCTCCTCTGCCCCTGGGATAATTCGGCCTCGTGTAAAAAAACGACCGGGTGACAATTCGAAGACAATTGCTGGAATACCCCCGTCGAACGACCAAGCCCATTCAGCTTCCGCAGCCCAACGGTCTCGACCACCTAACTTCTGCATCGCCACCCCTTTCCAGCCTCCGATAAAGTCCTGGAGAGGCTGAAGCTTTTCTTGCTGTGCTTCCTGGTCGTCTTGCGAAAGATTCTTTGCAGCGACAAGACTTGGATAACATATCAACCAGCCACAAATACCAATACTCAAAAAAACAACCTTGAAAAATGTCTTCTTCCACTGTTGACTCTTTTGCAGACGAAAATAGGTGAATAAAAAATGGCTCACTTTGAAACCTCTTTCAGTGCATGGATATTGCTGCTCGAGCAGTCTGTTGTATCTACATCCTGAGTTCAATCATAAAAGGAAGATTGTGCCAAGTTTCTAGTTCACCAGATGGCAAGCGACCTGATGGCCAGTTTCAATGGTTCGCATTACCGGAGTTTCACTACGGCAACGATCTTCACATAAAGGACAACGAGTATGAAAAGGACAACCTGTTGGTGGATTGATCGGACTTGGTATTTCTCCTGACAAGACCGTCCGTTGCCTCGATTGCTCTTGCTTCGGATCCGGTACAGGCACCGCCGATAACAACGCCTGCGTATACGGGTGCTGAGGACGATCAACAATTGTTTGTGCACTGGCCAATTCAACGATGCGTCCGAGATACATGACTGCAATACGATCACTTACATGGCGAATAGCAGCAAGATCATGTGCAATAAAAAGAAGTGTCAGACCAAGATTCTCACGCAACTCTGATAATAAATTCATGATCTGCGCCTGAATAGAGACATCCAACGCACTAATTGGCTCATCAGCAACGATGAATTCAGGCCCAAGTGCAAGTGCCCTGGCGATACCAATTCTTTGCCTTTGTCCACCGGAGAACTCATGAGGATATCGACGCATACATCGTGGATCCATGCCGACAGTCGTGAGTAGATGCTGAATTTTTTCTCGCCGCTCGACCCCTCGGATCACATCAAAGTTTCGTAATGGCTCTGCCAAAATCGATTCGACTGTCATTCTTGGGTTGAGTGATGCAAATGGATCTTGAAAAATCATTTGCATTCGACGTCGTAGATCTCGGAGACGTTGATCCCATACCCACTTCTGACCTTTTTTTTTCCAAAATTCATGTATTGGCTCTTCATCAAAAATGACACGACCACGACTTGGTCGTAACAGTTGAAGCACTGCCCGACCTGTTGTTGATTTCCCACAGCCGCTCTCACCAACAAGTCCAAGTGTTTCCCCGCGAGTCATTGAAAAACTCACCCCATCAACAGCCTTTAACACTGCACTTTCTTGATAGAAAAAGCCGCCACGCTTCGGTACACGAAACTGTACTGCCAAATCAGAGACATCTAAGAGTCGTGTATCAATGTTTTCCTTTCCCATCATATTCATTTGGTTCCTTCTATCTCCCAGCAGGCTGCTTGGTGAGTCGATGAAATCATTTTCGTTTCAGGATAGATATTCTGACACTGATTCGTCGCGGAGGCACAACGCGGATGAAATGGACACCCTGCTGGAAGATTTCCTAAATCAGGTGGTAGACCAGGGATGGCATACAGTGATTTTTGAATCGGTGTATCTATGCGTGGCATACTCGCGAGAAGACCGCGAGTGTAGGGGTGCTGTGGATTGGCAAAAACCTCTACAGTTGTTCCTTCCTCAACGATTCTTCCGGCATACATAACTACAACGCGATCTGTGATACCAGCGACTACACCGAGATCATGTGTTACAAGAACAATCGCGGTCCCAATCGCCTTTTGAAGGTTTTTCATTAATTCCAAAATCTGTGCTTGGATTGTGACGTCCAAGGCAGTCGTAGGTTCATCAGCAAAAAGTACTTCCGGACCACATAAGAGCGCCATGGCAATCATGACTCGTTGCCGCATGCCACCCGAAAATTGATGTGGGTATTGATCAATGCGGGAAGCAGCATCTGGAATACCGACTCGTTCCAGCATCTCAATTGATGTCCGACGTGCAGTAGCTGGTCTTACACCCTGATGTACTTCCAGAACCTCAGTCAATTGCCGTGCGACAGTCAAGTATGGGTTTAATGACGTAAGTGGGTCCTGAAAAATCATAGCCAATCGTTCACCACGAAGTTTTTGAATTTCAGCCTCTGTCAGACTCAGAAGATTTGTATCGCCGAAATGAATTGACCCTGTTGGATGGAATGCTAGTGGCTTTGGGACAAGTTGCATCGCAGAAAGACAGGTGACACTTTTTCCAGAGCCACTTTCACCGACAATACCCAACGTTTCCCCACGCTTTACATAAAAACTAACGCCATCCACTGCCTTCACTAGTCCATCATCAGTACGAAAATGAGTTCGTAAATCACAGACTTCAAGAACGTTTTCAGAGCGAGTCTCCACTGATCTTTCCTGGAGAACAAAAATATAAATCAAACATAAAACTTCTTTCTAACTATCATACCGCATGCTCGATATACATGATGATGCAATGGAGAGTGCCAACCACAACATGCTGGCATAAAACGACCACAGGACAATCAGTAAACCCAGCGACACTCGTGAAAAAACCTCTCACAGATACTTACTCACCCCAAACCCAAAATATTATGACCATCGGCATGAACTGCAAAAATTTCTTATACAACGATCAAAAAAAAAAAAAAAAAGTTTTTTTGGAATATCAAG
>JABAAH010000120.1 GCA_014238855.1 Planctomycetota bacterium | reverse complement strand
TTGCTGGGTCGAGCATGCAGAGAACACTCAAATGCATGCATGGCTTGATTTGACACAGCTATTCCCTTGTTAAAGTCTGTTCAGAGACCCAAGAAGCATAGGCTGTACTTGCATTCGCGTTAAGCACGACGATTTCTGGAAGGTCGTAGGGATGTTGTTTTTGTAGAGCCGCGACGCATCCATCGAGAGCCTGTGAAGATGTTTTGACGAGCAGACGAAATTCATCGTCAGCCTCTATTTCACCCTTCCATTGATAGACACTGCGTATCGGACCATCAATTTGCACACAGGCAGCATGCCGGTGCTTGACGAGGTGCTGTGCACAGGTCTCTGCCGTAGCACGGTCACCGAATGTTGATAGCACAAGAAACACGTTAGTAGTGTCGGCAGTGGCATGGTGATCTTCTGACATGGGCTGCCTGCTGCACCTAGGCTGCTTCATTTGGTCGTGGAAGCATGCGTGCTGGATGACCGACGACTGGGCCTTCCGGCTGCCATGTGACGCCTGGACTCATTGCGGTAAAGTCGAGTGGTTCAACACGCTCACGCTCTCCACTATGTATGACATGCAGGCATCGTGGTGTGGCTGTCTGTCGTGGAATGCCGAGCGGCTGAACCAGTGAGACGCCGATTGTGTCTCCGTGCACGATACCCCCTTGTATGGCAGATACCGCAGGCTGCCCGAGGCAGTGGCAGGAGAGCGACTGGCCCCAGGCACGTGTGGCAACAGGTTCATCGAGATGCCCGAGTATCAGACCAGAGAGGGCTGGCTTGCTGCTTTCTTTTGCAGCTGGACCGCACAGATCGGCAAGGAGGGCGGCTGCCTGATCTGGCGGTGCAGGGTTTTCAAGTGATGATGCAAAACGGCTGAGGAAATCAAAGTGAGCAGGAACATCCACCTGATCACGTCTGGCTTCTCGCTGCCACGTGTCGACGCACCGCTGCCAGCAGGTGGCGAGCTTTTTTGCATGTGCGTTGTCACCTGCTGTGACACGGGGCAGCAGTCTGTGCCAGAAGGCTGCTGAAACGTCGAGGGGGTGACAATCGGTGAGCAGGCGGAGCGAACGGCCGAGGGTCCCTTGTGCTGCGGGCATAAATTCAGCGACATGCATTGCAAACGGTGCAAAGAGCCTGGCGTACATCGACTGAATCAGCGTTGGCCCCTGGTGATGGTCACTGGACTGGTTCTGCAGTGGGTCGAACCGCTGGCCGTGTTCGACCTGCCAGTTTCCAGCTGCCCAGCTGTGAGCCCAGTGGACGCCCTGCGGCCAATCCTGTGGTGGATCGAGGTAGCCGTCTCGATCTCCAGAAAGCAGCGTCACGCTCACCGGCACAGCGATTGGGTGTCGCAGGTGTGGACGCCCCTGATGCGTAGCACGTGGCACGACGAGACCATCATGCAGCAATCGTCGGGCAAACCTGTTCAGCATCACACCGCGTCGCAAGGCGGACGCGGCCACCTCGCGACGAATAGTTTCAGCAGCTGTTGAACGGTGCCAGGGGCGGACGTCACCGGTAGCCCATCGCCGGCTGGCATACAAATCAAATGTGTCACCTGCAAAGACAACATCGAGTCGTTCAATTGGCTGGTAGCGGCCATCGTGCCTGAACCCTGCACGAAGGGCTGATCGCTGAATGGCTCCCCATGCGCGAGAGACGAGGCCTCGCAGTGGCCGTCGCCACAGCGTTCCATCACCAATCGCCCAGTTAGCCGTCACAACAAGCATGCTAAAAACTCCAGTGCGTTTGCCCAACAACGCTCTGGAGAATTTCGGCAAAATCTATGGCGCAAGGTAACTGCGTCTTGAAGTCATCGGTTCATACGACCTATGCCGGTCGTACTGGACTCTGACAGTGTTGAATTGATTCATGCTTCTCAACTATGAACTAATAATACATACCAAGGGATTGAAGATCGATCTTTGGGCACCACTTATTGTCATGAATGAATGGGTCTGTTGGATCGATCGCTTGTGGTGTGGTGGCTTCAACATGTCCGTCAACATAAAGCACATTGAGCATGCCATCGTGCCGGGGTGCAACATTATCATAAAAACCGATACGTCCGACGGCGGTGGCACCGACAACATTGGCGACTGGTTTTGTGTATTCAAGCATCAGAATCTTTTTGCCATCCGTCTGAAATTTTCCCATCCGGCTATTTCCGCCGTAGCTACTGTCGACACCATGCACCTCCCACTCGAACCCTTTACCGAATGGGTCTGCAAGTAATTCTCCTGTTGGGCCTTTCAACTGATGCCGATAGGCGTGTGGGTGCCCTCCAACATGCGTCAATTTTGCACCACCTTCAGCAAGAGGCTCAACAAGAACAATGCCATCGAAGGGTGTGTTGTAGCGCAAGTCTTCAAAGCCAATGAAGTACGCATCTGGGTTGGTCACGTTCACGTCCGCAAATTGCTGGCAGAAGTCTGAGTCACCGATCCAGCACCAGGGGCCGGGTTCGAGAGGAATCGATCGTCGATTGTTGACGATATACACCGTAAAGTCATCGACGTCGTACATAGTCTGCCTGGGGTCATCCGGGCACAGCAGGAAATCTTTCTTATTTTCTATTTCAGGGAGCACCGCCTGTCGCCAGTCGAATGCTGACATACCACGACCGATCTTGCCGATATGGTTTTGATAGGCAACGCCGAGATTATGGAGGTTGTTTGCACACAGTGTGCGGCGTGCGCTGCCGCGGGTTTGCATGACTGCTGGCAAAAGAAGAGCAACGAGAACACCGATAATCGCAATCACGACTAACAACTCAATGAGTGTGAATCCATAACGTTTTGGTTTTCCTGCGTGTTCGAACATGAACATAACTAACGCTCCTTCTCATCGAGACGATGGTTTATGAACCGATATTTTCTTTGAACTTTGGATATTTCTGTAGGGTGTGCCAGTCTTCCATGACCATGTCAGCGATTTCATTTCGAAAATTCGGGTCTTGGAGCTGACTGATTGAGATTTCATATCGAACACCGAGAAGATATTGCGCTGCTGCAACGGCGTTACCAGACAGCGTCACACTGTCGCTCTTAATAGCCTGAACGATGAGTGGAATTGCATCGTAGTCCCGTCGACGGGCAAAACCTGGCAGCAATGCAGCCTTCACTTCAACTGTTTGTGCCTGCTTGTATGCCTGCAGTGCTTCCTGGCTTCTTGCTTTTGACTGCATTGAAGCCGCCGATGGTTTTGCACCTTGCATGAGGCCGGCGTGCACAATTTTTGCTTGCTGTGGTGTTGGTGCGGACAGAATAGCCGCGGCTGCTGTTTTTGTCTTTCGATCAACATCTGTTTGTCCGGAGGTGATCGCAAGAAGTTCTTGATCAGAGAGGCTGGTCGCTGTCTGGCCGCCAGAAAAAAGCCAGAGCACGCAGCAAAGCAGCAAGCCACCGAACGCACCTGTGGCACTCAGCACAATAATGCGCTGTTTGCCATCAAGCCCAAGATAGAAATCCTGGATAAACATGATGAGCACCTATTTCGTGAATAAATTTTCCGAAACGGACCCCTGTCTCCAATGTTTAATAGTAGGCATAATGCGACACCAAAGTAAAAAACAACGCACATACAATCCGCTCTGAACGTAGGACACTCAGAGTATCAAAGCCAAAAACATCCATTGATTTGCAACGGATGTTTACAT
>JABAAH010000011.1 GCA_014238855.1 Planctomycetota bacterium | reverse complement strand
ATTGTCTCTTTTGCATGCTCGCCAAGCGTGTTGTGTTCATCAGTAGGTTTCGGGCGACGAACCTGAAACCGTCCAGCCTCAGTGTTGAGCTCTGTAATCAATGCCCGTAGCTCGTCGAGTGAGGCATAGAAAATAGCATGAGCAGCAGAAGATTCTCCAGCTGCGGTGCGTAAGTTTTCCATGGCATCACGAATCTGTCCCGCGCCTTCGGACTGTGCCTGCATTCCTTCGTGCACCTGATCAAGTGAATGACTTACTGCAGCAACTGGTTCAACCACACGCCCAAGGCTGCTGCCAATTTCTGCGACCGTCAACACTCGACTGCTCACCTCGTTGCGGAAACGGTCCATTTCCATGGTTCCACTAGAGACTGCAGTCTGCATTTCACTGACAAGTCGCTCGATGTCTTTTGTTGCAAGCGCTGTCTGGTCAGCAAGACGACGGATCTCCTGAGCCACAATTCGAAAGCCCCGTCCAGCTTCACCAGCTTTTTCGGCTTCGATAGTAGCATTCAGTGACAGAAGGTTTGTATGCTCAGCCACTTTGGCAATTGTTGTCACAACGGTTGTGATACCCGCAGCTCGCTGGCTTATTGATGAGAGCTTTCGGGTGAAAGCATGCATGGATTCATCGAGTTGTTGCATGGATGCTGTCATGCGATCAACGCCACTCTGGCCTTCGTCAGCAACTGATTGTGCCTCTCTGGCTGTTTCACGGACGTGGCTGGTTGCTTCAAGTAGCTCATTGCTTGTCGCTGATATTTGACTGACAGCAGCCGCTATTTCTGCGGTTGATCCATCGAATCGACTGATGACATGCTCTTGCTGCCTGAGTGATGCTGTCGTGTCGGCTTCTACCGTAGAAAGCCTCGCACCTGCCGTCTGAATACGTCCTATGAGTTGACTCAGTGAATCATTCATGCCCGTAAACGCCTGGAGTAATCGTCCGACTTCATTGTGACCCGCTTGCTGTGGTTCACTCGTTAAGTCGCCGGATGCAATTGCCTCTGCAATGGCAGCCGCGTGCCCAACAGGCATTGCAATAGAACGACCGAGCCAGACTCCGGCTAGAATGCCGGGGATGCCAATGGCACAGGCGGCAATAAGCCCGGCGAGGGCCTGTTTCCAGATGACGGCATACGCCGATTGTGTTGAGATTGTCACAAGAACGGCGCCACCGAGAGAACCGTCCGCTGTCAGTATTGGTGCAGCAACGTGATACCCACTCGCATCAAGCCGGCCGCGAGGCAATTTCTCTAAAATGCAATCGCAGACAATGCCTCTATCGGTATCTGTCAGTGTATTGAGACTTTCTTCAGAATTGTTTTCGCCAATGCTGCGAGTCACAAGAGGAGTAAGTTCAGATGACAGGATCGTAATTTTTTGCACATCACCACCGATGAGTCGATCAAGGAGTCGTTGAAGACCAAGATTTTGATCGAGTCGCTCAAGGTATGATGCTTCCATGCCTACCTGTACGATACGAGGTTTGTCGATGCCGCCGACTCCAACGTATTTAAATATCTTGTCATCGGTTTCCCGTTGTTGTGCTTTTTGAATGACGCTTTGCGTTTTACCCTCGAGGAGCCGGTAAAAGGCAGATGCTTGAGGTTGTTCGGTGGGGTCTGGTGAAAATGTAAAATCTTCAGCATCGTTAGTGTAAATAACGGTTCGTCCGCTAGAGTCAGTGGCCAGGAGTTCAATCCCAGCGGCGTCAGCGATTGGTTTCAGCTGATCACGAATGGTCTTGTTGGAAACACCTGCCTCTTCACCAATCGATACCAAAGACGCGAGTAATGAAGCTTGTGTTCTCATCTGCTTGCCCATCTCGTCTTCAACCTGGCGAGGAACCTCGGCGGCGAATGCTGCTGTACTGGCAAGACTTGTTGCAATGCTATTGCCGCCGACGCGTACTTGTTCAAGGACGGCCTGCCGACTCGCCAGTGTTTCAACGACAGTGGTGACAGCAGCTACCAGTGTGATCAGGAGGGCAGCAATGAGGGCAATACGAGAACGAAGCGACATGGGCAGAAGACCAGTGAGGACGGTTGTGTTGTCACACCCAACGCCATGAGAAGACAACCCCTAAGGCTAACCCATCTTCTGTGACCATGCGATCCGCTAAAGTCTATTACCCAAGAAATTTCAGGCGCGTCAGGCTTGGTAGCCGTCAGAATGCTTCGTTGTGACGTGCGACCGTTACAACCGTTGTAGTCGATGGTACGGTTTTTGCCGTTGGAGGACGTCGCAAAACAAGGTCGTGGGGTTCTTGAAAAGAATGAGCGAGCCAACAGCCAACAATCGGGAGAAGCGTAAACAGGGGCGATATAATCCACGGGAGCCATGGCGAAAGTCCAGCCTGCCGCTTCGTGCCATTTTTGGACGCATGATCTGCAACACGGTAGTGACGATCAATCTGCATGAGATACCCTGAAAGAGTACGAGACAACGTACGTAGCGAAGTTTTTTATTTTGAGAAAAGCATCAAGCACTTGCTCTGAAACAGATAAGTAGCTCTTTTAGGCTTTCTGTGGCAACGGAGATTTCAGGGATTCCGTAGCCATTGAGCATAGGTAAGCTAGGGTAAGAGTGACCGAGGCGGGGATCGAACCCGCACGGAGATTCCTCTCCACGGGATTTTAAGTCCCGTGCGTCTGCCAATTTCGCCACTCGGCCGAGTGTTTTAGGATATTAGCTGTTCATGGTACTCCTCCGCAAATGGTGTCACATTTACCCGCAGGTCTGGAATTCAAAGCCCTCTCAACGTAGTGTCAGATGTATGAAAAACGTATTCGTGCCTCCCAGACTTCGTCGATCCCAAAACACGTGTTCGCACTGGACAGGTAGGGCTGGCAAGTGACTGAAAATGAGGTCATACCGATGCCGGGTTTTGATGGATTCCTCGGGAGTCGAGCATCGATCGGTATGGACGTTGTAATCGTTGGGCTTCTTCTCCTGTTGCCAGTTCTGTTGATCAGTATCATTGCCGTGAGGAGTGGGCGTTATCGCCTTCATAAGGCCTTACAGATTTTCATTATGACGGCACTCTTGGCAGCAATCCTTATTTTTGAAATCGATATTCGGTTTTTTAGCGACTGGAGAATTCGTGCTGCACCAAGTCCGTACTGGCCAATTGGTGTTGGGACTTCGCTTGCGGTGCATCTTGTGTTTGCTGTGTCGACACTTGTACTGCTTCTGTGGGTGTTGGTCGAAGCATTCTGGAAATTTCCAAAACCACCAGTGCCTGGGAGCCACAGCAAAAGGCATCGTCGGATGGCTCGATTGGCGGCAGCTGATCTCGTCCTGACAGCTGTGACGGGAGGGTTTTTCTACTGGTTGGCTTTTGCTGTCTGAGGAGGTGTGCTGGTTTTCGACTCTAGCTGGTTTCCGACTGTGGACAGGGACTGATTCAAGACAGCCCATAGCAATGCATCTCTATGATGCTGGTGATTTATTAAGCCATCTGCAGAGACCGATACCACCGAAGTAAAGTGCTGCCAGCGGTGTTGCGAGAAGAAGCATGCTATACGGATCGGCTGGAGTCAGTATGGCTGCAGCAATAAAGATCACGACAAAGGCCATTCGCCACTGGCTGGTAAATGTTTTGACTTCAACAATGCCTAGCCGGTCAAGGAATACCATCACCAACGGAAGTTGGAACCCAAGGCCAAATCCAACCGGAAGAAACAAGACGAAGCTAAGCCATTCGCTTATTCGTGGGTCCGGATCAAGTCCGAGCCATTCGTTGAAGGCGAGAAGATACGTGAGCACGAAGTCAAAAACGAAAAAGAACGCGAGAAGCACGCCGGCCGCAAAGAGGCCGGTACTCGCCGGTAAGAAAATATGCACCACTTTTTTTTCATGTGGGTAGAGTCCTGCTGCAACGAAAATCCAGAGCTGGTAAATGATCCAAGGCCCTGCAAGTACGAGCCCAACAAGGAACGACGCCTTGACATAGATGCCAAACGCTTCTTGAGCGCTCAGGGTCGTAATGCTTACCCGGCTGTCTCTGGCAAGTGGCTGCCAAAGGAGAATTGGGGCGAGTGATTCCGTGTCAAAAGATTCTTGCTGGCTCAGGTCAGGCTTGGCACCTGGTAGTCGGTGAGGGTGAATTTCACGGAGATCAAAAGAAAGATTGTGCTGTTCAACGGCATCTACGATTTCTTTTCGTGAATATGGGAGGGTCGGGCCTCCGACCCGCCGGGGCGTCCAGGCATCAAATACCTCGATGGCACGTTCCGTGTAGTAGTCGCCCAACGCTTTTCGCAAAGGAGACTCAATGATGTGAATAACCGGTTTCGCGATAAAGAATCCAATGACGACTCCACACAGAAGACCGATCGCGCCACGAATGAGGCATGCCCGTAATTCTTCAAGGTGCTCTCCAAATGTCATCGTCGAACTATTGAAGAGGTCGTCTTTGTCTACAGTTGAAGGAGTAGTAGTCATGCGAGAGCCAGGTTATGGAGAGTCGTTGTTCTGCTAGGAACAATATGTGCGACAACGTTATACTGCACGGAAATCTTTTCATTCGCAACAGGCCTTCCCAAAGCAGTAGGCTCCTCGACCACAGTGAATGGTGATCAGCGTGTACGATGTATTACTTCATAAGCTTTTTGCGAGACGCACCGTTGTGCCGTTGGCGATCATGTGTGGGGCAGTTGTTGGCGTCTTAGGCCTCGAGATCACAGCGGCTGAATGGGTTGATTTTGGCGAACGTGGTTGGTTTACCCAGGCTCGAGCGGTAGCCCCTTCGGGAGCTGCTCGCGATGCCGTGGATGTTCTCGTTCAAAAGACAGATCAGTCGCGACACGCAAAGTCCGCGTGGCTGGAAGATACTGACGCGTTGACAGTGTGTTGGTCTCGAAGAATTGGTGCCACGTCTATGGCAGAGTCAGGCAGATTGGTGTCGTGGTCCAGCCCGTACGGGATACATCTTGTTTCGCGTGCCGATGGTAGTCCGCCGTGGCCCGGAGGCCGACGCAATGATTGTAGTATTTTCCCTCGGCTGCCATCTGAGTCGTATAGTGAAAATGCATGGCTCACGCTGAAAGAATCTGGGCATCTTGCTGTTGCTGCATCACGCCTGTTCACAGTCCTTTCAGTTCCAAGTCAAGGCGGCGGTATAGATGCTGAACTCGTGGCTCTCGATGTGGGGTCCAATGCACAAGGTCGTCTACTGTGGTCGAACGCCTTTCCTGAGAGTATTCAGGGAAACACAATTGGCTTGGCTGCTGATGCAATGGTTTGTCTGAGTGCGGCTATGGTGGAGGCTGAAGAAACGCTTTTCGTGTGTAGTCGAGATGCTTCTGATGGTCATATTATTTGGGAGCGTCAATTTGCTGGCATGCATCCGAAATCTGATCATGCTGTGAATCGAAGGCAACCGGATCATTTTAGATTCCCGGCAGTGCATCTTGTTCAACATCTTGTGGTTATCATGATGCCGAGTGGGAAGTTGATTGCGATCGATAAAAATACAGGCACAATTTCTTGGAAACGAGAAAGCGTCCGGGCAGAATACCCTCGCGAAATCCTTGTGTATGAGAATGGAATGGCAAGTACATCTGACAGTCTCTTGGTCTTTGTTCAGCGGCGTGATGAACGTGGCACGCCAGGGTGCTGTACGGTGAGTCTCAAGAATGGCAGTTGTCTCAAGACGTGGTGGGCCATTCCTTCTGGCCTTAAGAGTCAATCAGAATTTATAGGGCAACAATGGCTTGCTCCATCAGTTTTTTCAGGTCACGTTGTGTGGCCGGCCGTTTCAGCGGCTGGAAATATGCTCAGCCATGTACTGGTGAGTTCGGTCACTGAATCCTCAGCGAAGCCCCATGGTATTGCTGATCGGGATCGTGATGTGAGCATCGTGGAGATTTATCCCGAAAAGGAACAGATGAATCAAGAGTCGGTAGAACGTCAGAGTGATGAAAGTCATCATCGCATTGTGATACAAGCGTCTGGTTCAATGTGGTGTCTTGCGGCGGCATTACCAGAGGCCGCTTCCGGAGTAGAATTAGAATCCAAAACGTCACTTGGTAGGAAATAATGCAGCACGATACCGCTACTGATACCAAACGATCTCTCGAATCAGTCTGCCAACTCGGTAGCCGTCTGATGGAGGCTCTCGCAGGTGTAATAGTTGGTCAAGAAGACGTTATTGACGACCTTATTGTCTGCGTGCTTGCTGAGGGCCACTGTTTATTAGAAGGGCTTCCTGGTCTTGCGAAGACCGAGATTGTGAAGTCACTTGCTGCGGCGATTAATCTTGATTTTGGTCGCATTCAGTTCACACCAGATATTCTCCCTGCGGACATCGTGGGAAGTGATATTCTCGTCGACCATCCGACTGATGGGCGGCAGTTGCAGTTTCTGCAAGGACCTGTTTTTAAAAATGTTCTGCTTGCCGATGAAATAAACAGAGGGCCACCCAAAACTCAGGCCGCTTTGCTTGAGGCGATGCAGGAAGGGCAGGTGACAGTTGGTGGGACTCGCCATATTCTACCCGACCCGTTCTTTGTTCTTGCAACACGAAATCCAATTGAACATGAGGGAACGTATAGTCTTCCTGAGAGTCAGTTGGATCGGTTTTTGATGTTGATACACGTCGATTACCCGCCACTTGCGGACGAGTGCGAGATTGTTCGTCGGACGACAGGTGCGAAGCAGGCAGTAGTCTCTGCTGTGGTTGACCGCAAGATGCTCAATGATGCCCGACGTGTTGTCCGATTTGTCCCAATCGCAGAACCACTTTTAGAGTTGGCGGTTGAGTTTGTGAGGGCAAGCCGACCAGGAGATGCATGCGCTCCTGATTGGCTTGGGAAACTGGTTCAATTTGGAGCAGGTCCACGTGCTGCTCAGTCGCTCGTGCTGACTGCAAAGGCACGAGCCGCTCTTGCTGGAAGGCCTTGCGTAAGCCTTGACGATCTTAGTCGGTCAGCAGTTGCCGTGCTTCGTCATCGATTAGTCCTATCATTTGAATCAGATGCGGATGGCGTTACTCCCGATGACATAGTCTCGCGTTTAGTGACTGAGCGGCTTTCTGGTAGCAATTAATCAATGGCAAATAATACAGTGTCCATTGTGCTGGCAACGGTTGTGTTTGATTCACCGAGTGTCTTGTTGTGGCTTGGAGTTGCTGGCTTGCCAATTCTTTTCATGTGGTGGGTCCAGCGTGACTTCAAGTCAGTTGGTTTTGCTGGAATCGAAATTCTTCGTGTGGCTTCAAAGGCCCGAGGGATAAATCCATGGAAGAGACAAGAGTGGATTTTGTTTATTCGGATTGTGTCACTTGTTGCTGCTACTCTTCTCGCTGCTTTGCCTCACCTGAAGAGTGGTAGTGAAGATGGTGTACGAATGCAATCTGCAATTCGTCTGCGGGGTGTGTCTGCGAAACAGGACGTATTGCTTTCATGTGGACAGGGTATAGACACTTCCGCAGTGCTTGTTGCAGCGTCTGCAGCTTCGTTTGAAGCGCATGGCAATGACTCTATGAGGACTGCTCTGGGGGCCGCTGCTACGGATGATGTTCTTATTGTGCACGACGGGGTTGTTCCCAGTCGTAACCATGCAAACGCGTTCTGGGATTGGGTACACAAGGGTGGTCGTGCGATTGTACTTCTGGGCCCTAACAGTTTTGATGCTGATGGCTGGCAAAGATGGCGTTCAGAATTAAAAGCACATACTGCTGTAAACATTCAGGGAGCAACGGACCTGACGCATGGAAGGCTTTCAGTATGCACAAGCCTGAAAGCAACGCCTTCTGTGAATGATGTGGGTGCGAGAGGAAGTAATGGTCTCTTTGTGGTATCTGGACCGACGATCTCGCGTCTCGCACAACTCGATTTCCCGAGAGACCAAAAAGGGTTTCAGACGCTCGCTGTTGCTGGGCCAGAAGATGCTCCGCTGGCTGTCGCGTTACCAGTAGGCCAAGGAAAAATTGTGATCTCAGCGTTACCGCTCTCTCTTGTTGACGGAGTTGATGAAGCAGTTCGTCCTCGCTGGAGTGACCTTCCTGTATGGCCGGCGTTTCTGCCGTTTGTGACTGGCTTGATTTCTGAGGCAGCACATCAACCCGTGGAAATGAAAAATTCTTCAGTCGCTCAGTACCTGGCGAGAAAGTGGCTGGTTCTATTGTTATTCGGGTTCGCTGTGTCTGCTGTTGCAATAGATGAAGTCCTCTCTTGCTGCGGCTGGGGGTCGGTGGCGGCTAGGGCGTGTGCGGTGTTGGTTGTTTTGTTCCTGATGGTTGAAGGTGTTGCACCCGGGGTTCGTCGTGATGTGAGTGATTCACACGTGTTGAGCGCAACTGATCCAAAGGCAGCGGATGTATTGACGGTTTCTGTATCAATGCCGCCACTCTGTTGGCCAGGAGAAGAGATCGAGGTTGTAGTCGCAGTTCGAGGTCTTCGTGGTCAATCCGTCAAACTTGTGCTTGAGGACAACAACGCGCAACAGGCTTCGGTGTCTTGTGATCTCAAAAAGCTGGCAGGTACAGGGAGTGGGGCGTCTACGGAAGGGGTGGGTCTCGCCATACTTCCTTGGGTAGTTGACGAATCGATGTCTCCTGGTGCATGTCGGCTCGCACTCCGTGCGTATGAGGAGAACTCAGGGAGTTCGTTTTCCAGAAAGAGTGACGCGGTTGTTGAACTTGGCCTTACGACAACGATTGCAGATCGTCTCGTTCGGGTGCTTGCAATTGATGCGACACCTCGTTTTGAATATCGGTTTTTTCTTCAGGACGTAATAAGTGATCCTCGTTTTCGTGTCGACGAATTACTCTTAAGCACCTTTCAAGATGAACCGCGTTCAAATGTTGATTGGTCGCGCTACGATGTTGTTTGGCTTGGAGATGTTGTTGGTGTGCCAACTGGTGAGGATAAGAAGCACTGGTTGCTTAATCAGGATGAGATGTCAACGCTCGGTGAGCATGTGCGGGCAGGTCGTCTGAGTGTGGCGTGGTCACCAGGCATGCAGTATCGCCGAAGCAGTTTTGCATTGAAGTCAGAAGTTGATTGGCTGCCCGCAGTTGTACTTGAGCCACAGGCTTTGAAGGGGGTGTCTCGGGAAGGACTAGAGGTGTACACCTGCGACGCGGGTATTGATTCTGGCTGGATACCTCGATGGCTATCTACGCTTGGTACGTCATACAGGCTTTTGCGGCCTGTCCGATTGCGGGCAATGACGGCGGTTTTATCTGAAGCGAGAGATTCAAGTGATCGAGCGGAGCCAGCAATAGTATTAGGTCGTGCTGGTCTTGGTCTGGTTCTCGGGCATCTTTGTGAAATATGGCGATTCAGAGAGCCTCAGCGTTTTGAAGTGAATGAACCGCAGCAGACATATTGGCAGCATGTCGTGACGCGTTTGGCGACACAGTCAATGATTGAGGGAAGCACGAGTCTCGTAACCCGTTCTGCCACAAGGGTTTCTTCTGATGGAACTGTTTTTAGACAAGATAAAACGTACGTTTCTGATGGTATTCAAATGAACGTATTCCTTCGTCATGCTCTGATGCTAACTTATGTCTCTCTGCTGGCCGGAGTCTGGTACGTCACGTATTGTTTCTCTAGGAAGGAGTCTGGCAGTTGATATCTACGTCTTCGTCCACTGCTCCCGAAGTATTGAAACATCGTGTTCACTCTTTATTTATTCAGGCATGGCTTCGACTTGCCTTGTACGGAATGTCGCTCTTGCTTGGTGTTGCTGCAATCTCTGTGACCTTGATGGCATTCGTGGATGTTTCAACGCGTACGGAGCGTTTCTGGTTGGGTGGTAGTTTTGTTTGGTGCTCAGTCGCACTGACTGGATTTTGGTTTGTATCTTATATTCAGTCGTGGCCCACCTACTTTCATGTAGCTCGAAAGTGGGAGGGCGAGTACCCATTCTTAGGAGAGGCCGTTTCGAGCGCAGTCGGGTTCCTTTGTGAGGAGAGAACACAGAGTAGTCTGTCTCTGTTGTCATCGAGTGAAGCAGTCAATTCCCGTGAACCAGCACCCGTGTCTTCCTCAGAAATGAAGGTACTGGCTCTGGAATACGCGGCTCGTGTGTCTTCCGGTGTCCCTTGTGTGCATCTAAAGTCGCTTTTTCGTGCACTGGCCTGTTTCGTGATGAGTTGTCTTGTTGCCTTCTCAGTCTACTTCCTAGGAGATGTGGTCTGGCGACAGGCAGTGCGTCGGCAGGTGCCGCCAGCAGTTGGGGGATGGTCAAAGCTTCGTCCGAACCTCGCTTTCAAGCGAAGTGGACGGCAGAGTGCTCTATCCGCAGCAGAGATTCCTGTAGTAAGCCGAGTGCTGCTGGAACGTTATGAGGAAATTCTGGAACACCTTGGTCGAGATGCCGGGCAGTCTCATGAGGAATATCGAGCAGTTGTAGCGGAAACCATGTCACTTGCTGGAAGGGTTGATGCCGAAGCCGAAGCATTACTACTCCGATGGTTTGCGAGTCAGATTTCGGTGAGCACAGGAGACCTACACCTCGAAGACATTCTCAACAGGTTAGTGATAGGGGGCCAGGCTGCCTTGAGTTTTTCTCAAGCAACTGCAATGAGGATATATCTCAATGAACAACTGTTTCACATTTTTTCGCAACAAGCAGGTCTTCGGCCGGATGAATTAGGGAGCGTAAGGATCCTTTGGCTTGAAAGACTGGCAGAAAGTGATGAGAAGGTGAGTAGCGTTGTAGATGAGTCATTTCGCGTCTTATGTGATGAAGGAATTGTCGGCAACGCTCCCATATCTTTTTTGGACGAAAGGACTTCGTTGTTGATACTGCAGAATCGACTTGGTCGTGCGATCGGAAAGATGGATTCTTGCATTCGTGATTGCACAAAAGTTGTTTACGAGTTAGGGCTTACGGTCTCAAATGTTCCGATCACGATGAAATGGGATGATAGTCCTAGGCTGGCTCGGGCAATGGTCGGGATCACCACAGTCGAGGCAGATATTGCCAAGACCCAGGATGTTTCGGAAGTGCGAGACGTAGTTGGTGTTAATGGCGTGCAGGTGGTGAGTAGTCCTGCTGTTCGAAGTGTTTCAGGTCGTCCTGGGTCTGACGGTGTGGCTTCCGGTGGTACGAAGGGTGGGAGTAGTGGTGGCATTAGCAACGTACTGCCAGTAGTTAGCCTTGGAACGAGTGGTCTGGGCGAGGGGCGGTTGTGGGCGTTGTGGTCTCCTCTGCGGGATACAGGTCGTCGTGGTTTTGTTGATCAGACAACAGCAGGGGGGGAATTCAAAGCCTTTCAGCGATATGTTGATCAGGTGACAGTAGGTTCAAAAATCGGAAGTCCTTCTTTAACGAGGCAACAGAAATGAGCCCACGTTCTTTCGCAAATATTTCTTTTTTTATTGTCGTGTGTGGAGTTGTTGGATTTGTATCGGGTCAAGATATTGAAGATGTACGAACTGTTGAATATGACGAGCGAATCATGAAAGCCAGAAGTGAAGGTCTTCTTTGGCTTGTAGCATCTCAACAGGAGGATGGTTCGTGGGGTTCTGGTCGTTTTGAAGGAAGTGTTGCTGTGACTGCTCAGTGCTTGCTTACTGTTCTTGGATCTGGAAGTACGCCAGCATCTGGGCCTGACGCAGTTGCAGCTCGGCGTGCAGCGATGTGGTTACTTGATCAAAGTGACGATGACGGCCTGATTGCGAGGAATGAAGCGGCTGCTCATGGGCCTATGTACGGACATGCATTTGCTACACTTGTACTTTCGGAGTCGTTCGGTGAAGTTTCGAGTGACAAAGCTCAGCGTGTTCTTCGTAATGCAGCAGCTCTGATTCAAAAATCACAGAATGATGTTGGTGGTTGGAGGTACAAGCCGATACCCGGTGATGCCGATCTATCTGTCACTTCGGCAATGCTTATTGCGTTGCGAAGCCTTTCGATCGCTGGTATCGAGGTGCAGGAAGAAGTTCCCCAAAAAGCTATCGCTTATATCGAGCGATTACAGAACGAAGACGGTGGTTTTCGCTATCTTCTCGAGGCTGGCCCAAGCGGTGCTCCAAGAACAGCGGCAGCACTTTTTGCACTACAATTAGCAGGTGTTGAAGGAGTAGTTGTCAAGAACGGATTTCGTTGGTTGGATCAGCATCCACTGCGACTGAATTCAGATGACGGCTATGCAATGTACGGTCTGTCGTACTCGGCTGCTGCCCGTTACCAGAGGCTGCTTTCAACGCACGGAAAGAATGCTTGGGAGAACTGGTACGGACGTGCTGCCCGGATGCTTTTGGAGGCTCAGCAAGCTGATGGTTCGTGGTCTGATCCATCTTGTTCAGAGTATGGGACTGCAGCAGCGATTTCAGTTCTTCAAATAACGGATGGACTTCTGCCAATTGTTGCAGAGCAGGGTCGCATGACAAATCAGGCGAGTCCATGAAGTATATTTTTTCTTTCGCCGTGAACGTGTTTGAGTTGACTTGCCTGAGCATGCTTGTTTGCTGTGGTAGCAGGCTGCTGGTTGCTGATGAGGTCGTTGCACTATCGCACGACTCATTTGACCTTAGCCGTGTGGTCGTGCCAAGAGAAGGGGGGCTGCTGACAAAACAGGTTCCACCATGGCCTGTTGGGTCGTTCGTTATGCTTCGTGAAGGTGGTGTTGTTGCTGGAGAGCTTGCGGTTTTGACCGCGAGAGAAGTGCACGTAGAAACAATTTCGTTCGGTCGGCTTGTTATATCTCGAGATGAAATTTGTGGCTACCGGAAGAGTGCTGGCATTGGCCCCTATGGTCACGGTACGGGCAGCGGGCTGACGAGTACCGTTTCGCTTTCCAATGGTGATTGGCTTGACGGATCTTTGGTGACAGCGGCTGATGGCAATGTGCGTATTCAGATAGAAGACCAAGAATCTAGTGGCCAACCCCTGGCGGTTTCTCTGGATCGTGTTCTGGCTATTGATCTCGTCGATTCCCCAGAGAATCTATCCGCCTTAAGACGACAAAGCGTCAAGGACTCTGCGTGGATAGCTTTTGAAGATGGTTCTCGCTTTCTTGTTAAAAAAAACGGGCATGGGAAATGGTTTCAGTATTCTTTAGTGACTGCGAGCAAGGTAGGTGTTCTTCCAATTTTTTATCAGGACGAAGATACAGTCATCTGCTTTTGGGACGAGATTGCGGTTTTGGAACCACTTGCACAGAGTGAGGTCCTTGCTCTGGGTGACACGGCAAGCAGGGTATTTGCTCTGGAGGATGAACAAGTGGCTGGTCAGCTTCGACCGCTGCCCATTGAGAACTCACTGTTGTTCGGTGCAACGTGTACAGGTGAGTGGCCACGCTTACGGGGATTGACCGGATTGACTGCTCTAGGACTCCATGCACCAAGCGGTGTCGAGTTTTGTTTTGATCAGCCAGTTGCACGCTTCGTAGCGGTTGTTGGAATTGATGATACTGCAGGGGAGGGGGGGAGTATCGAGGTGTCGTTACATTGCAACGTCCAAAAGAGGCTTGTAGGTGAAGCGTTTTCTGCTCGGGGGCACCGGTCGATGTTATCACCGGGCTCATCAATGAATGAGTGTTTTCGTTCGCCGATACTTCGCGGAGGTGATGCGCCGGTTGTGATCGATATTTCACTCGAGGGCTCGACTCGACTGCAACTCCATGCTGAGTCAGCAGACGGTGATTTCGTTCTCGATCGTCTTCTGTTACTTGATCCGAAAGTCATCTACTTTCCGTAAGGGGAGTAGACCCGTTTCACAAAACAACGAATAGCCTGAAATCCGGCGTATTTTCCGGCGTGTTGTACAGATTGCCAAACCGCTACAACGGAGTAAATGTTTCATGTGTTGTATGAAACGGGAACACGTTCCGGGGAGCGGTCTTGATACCATTGTGGGGTTTTGATTTCCCTTGACTCCCGTCGGTGTTTCAATCGCAAGGCTCTCTTATCACCATACTGCGGGTGGCTTTTCCACTTGAACCTTGGTTTCAAGGCGAATATGCCACTCGAAACGATTCATGGAATACCCTGTGAAAAAAGTTATCTTGAATAGGTAGACGTGTGGAAACACCCTGACGATTTATTACGTTTTTTCACGGCTAGCCAAGGCAGAGGTTTCGTTGTTTGGTTGAGCCGAAGTCAATCAGAACCTCTGTATAAATATTGCGAATTAATTCACGCCGCTCATCGTCCGATTACGCATCGGAAGCATTTTTTGAGCCGACCACCCCCGACACCCTTGTCCTGTTCAGTCCGCTCTGGTTCAATAGGTTTATTCGGTGCCATTGGTGGCATCACTTCAAATGGGGGGTTTAAATGCCTGTTTTTGTTTTGATTCTGACTTTATTTGTTTGTCTTTTCGCTGCCCAATATTCGGGCTATTAACCACATTTGGTTTCGTACTTGGAGGTGGGGGAAGATAGTAGATAAGTAAGAATAAGCCTATAAAAAAGATATATAAGCTCTTATAGTCTTACTTGTTGGGTATTTCTCATCCCCGCGAGGAAGGCAACAAATAGCCCCTCAAAGTCGTACTTGGTGGGTACTTTTAATTAGGCAACAAGTAAGAATTACCTCTGGCAATTATCGATCTTGATGGTATGATACTTCCTCAGAGATTCGGACTGAACAATTCCGTTCAGGCGAATCCTGCTCAACTTTTTAGGAATTAAAATGGCCGAAGGCACAATTAAGCGACTTACTGACAAAGGTTTTGGGTTCATCGACGTTGGATCTGACAAGGACTTGTTTTTTCATTCCAACAGTGTTGAAGGAACAACTTACAACGAACTTCGTGAAGGACAACGCGTCACTTTCAACGAAGCTCGCGGACAAAAAGGTCCATGTGCCGAGAACGTTCAACTAGCCAACGAGTAAGGGTTACCCCTGCCAATTATCGAAGGTAGAGGCGACTGTCGGACCCTCGGGTGGTTTCCACTTGTGATGTTCGGTATTTCGTTCTCTAGGCACCTTGACCAGACCAAGGGTGATTGTGCCTTCCCTTCTTTTGGTTGCAAGGGTCTCGATCACACATCATGTGATCGATCCCCTCACTCTCTTATACACCCGGTTCCATGATCTGTCGTAGATCGTTGACAGTACCGGTACGGTTGAATGTAATCCGTCTGCCATTGTCTTGCTGCCTATCTTCGCTTAAGTAATTCCTCAGCGTCGATATTCATGATTACAGGCAGCCACTCAATGCGAACACGATTATTTCCCGTACTGTTGAGACGATGCGCCTGTTGAGATGATGCGACTGTTGAGATGATGCGACTGTGCTTCGTTCTTTCTCCCGTTGTTACTCTTAGCAACTGCCACCACCCGCCGGTATGGCGGGTGGCTCTAATACGGCAGCAATCCTTCGCAGACGCCACCAACGGGAATTAGTGCGTAATTGTTGCTTGGTTTTGCCGGCACCAACCTCTGCCAATGTTACGGCTAGCACATTGGCAATGGCCACAACGTCGGTGGGTCCGTTTATCGGTTACAGAAATTTTTCCTGTATAGATTTGGTTTTAATTTGGGTTCAAGGGTGAATCCTTCTGGCAACGTTTCCCCATTCTCAACCCATGCCGCCAGTCTTGCGTTGTATCGCTCTGTAGCCTCCCGGCTGCCCGGTGTGCTTAGAACGAATTCACGTCCGCCAATTCTCAACCTTTGGTGTCCACGTTTGTCCAATCATGGTTTCGGCAGCGTGCCGCGTTTACGGGAACCCATTTTTCTACCCTCCGGAATCTGTGGTAATCGGGAACAGAAACGGGAGCATTCCCGTTTCCATCAGCCAAACCTGATTCCAGACGGCACAACCACGACAGGCGGTTGGTACGGTTTGTTCCTTGTTTCTGTGTACTAGCTACGACCGCGTCAACGATTTGGAGCAAAAGGGTTCAGCCTTCCGGCATCTACTTTCCGTAGGTGTTACCAAGACCTGGGCGATTATCAGTGGGTTTCACATCACACATGGCATCATAAATTTTCCGAACCCCTTCGACGAGTGTTTTGACATCCCGCGGGTTGAGGGCATGAAGCTTCTGCATTGATCGCCACGAACTTAAAATAAGACTTTTTAGAAATTCATTTTTTTTGACATGGCGTCCACTCTTGCGGAGCATCCAGTCTTCATTGCCGTGTTGAGCATCCCAATCGCGCCACTTTTTTGACATACTGAGAGTCTCTTCGATGCGGAGCTCAAGCCCACCACGAAGTTTGCCAGTTTTGGGATCTAGGAATGTCCGTATTTCACTATCGCCGATCTTGCTGAGGGCCTCAGCCACAATCTCAAGGACCACGTTTGTCCCAACCATGCCCTGGGTCATTGCACGATCAAGAACAGGCCTGAGAAGATCAGCAAGTGTCTGACGATTGAAATTCGCGATCGTAAGCGTTGCTGTTGAACGAGTCATCGAATGGACCTCATTGTGACATGAGCAAGATGTATCAACGTATGAAACAACCATACGTATTCCCAGAAGACCACCTATAAAAAATGTAATCAATACTACAAGATATTCTTTAATAAGGTTGCATCAAATAGGAGGCTCTGATCATTCTAAAGAACCTACAGGATGTATCTCAGGGGTGTTTTTAATGCTTGAATTCGATCAAGAAAAATTTGTTGTTTTAGTATCTCGTCTCAGAAGTGTGTCCTTGCCCGCCATAGATTCTCAGAGTTTGCACCCCTGTACACAGAAGAGGTATTCTTCACATTCTTTTACTGAAAACCCACCAAGGTGACTTCATGATCCGGATACATCCTTTCACTGCATTACGACCTTCATTTGAGGATGCCCCAGAAGTCTCAAGTGATCCCTACGATGTTATCTCAACGAGTGAAGCAAGGGAGCGTGCCGCGGGAAATCCGAAATCATTTCTGCACGTTGTACGCTCAGAAATCGATTTGCCAAAACAGACGGACTCATACGCATCAAAAGTGTATGAAAAAGCAAGTAACAACCTGCAGGGCATGATCGCCGAGGGAGTACTTCAGAGAGAGCCGCAACCAAGTCTCTATTTGTACCGACAAATACGAGAAGGTGTCGCTCAGGTGGGTGTTGTGGCATGCGTCGAGGCGGAGCAGTACCGTTCTGGTGAGATTCGGAAGCATGAGAAGACACGGCCTGATAAAGAAGATGATCGAACTCGGCATCTACTAGCTACGGCAAGCCATGCGGAGCCCGTTTTTTTATGTTTCCGTGATGTTCCAGATGATGGGGGCGCAACAATCTGTTCAATGATGGAGGCTGATCTGCAATCGTCACCACTGTTTGATTTCGTTGCTCCTGATGGTGTGCAACACACAGGTTGGTGTGTTGCTGATCCAGCGAGGTATGTGTCGGCATTTGGGCAGTTGAACAGGTTGTATATTGCCGATGGTCATCATCGGTCGGCTGGGGCTGAGCGTGCAGCGACAGCATCAAAGCAGGTTGATCAAAACTTCAGTGATACAAAAGAATATGGACGTTTTCTAGCAGTCGTCTTTCCACATGACCAGTTAAAGATTCTGCCGTACAACCGTGTTGTGGCAGATCTGAATGGTCTTACAACTCACAACTTTCTTGCAAAGTTGCGGGAGATTGGCTCTCTCCAGAAAGCCGGTAAGGGGACTCCTGAAAAACCTGGACAAATTCTTGTGTTTGTTGCCGGTGACTGGTGGCTTCTTACATTTCCGGAGTTATCGATAGATCGCAATGATCCGATTGCCAGCCTTGATGTTGCACTTTTGCAGGACCGTGTACTTGCGCCGATTTTGGGTATTGGTGATCCGCGGACAGATTCAAGAATCGCGTTTGTGGGAGGTGTCCGAGGCTGTGGTGAACTTGAGGAGCGTGCCGGTCAACATGGAGTTGCTTTCTCTATGCACGCAACGAGTGCAGATGAACTGCTTGCGGTGGCTGATGCAGATGAAATTATGCCTCCAAAAAGCACATGGTTTGAGCCCAAACTTCGTAGCGGGCTCTTTGTGCATGAGTTTGAAAGAATTCAAGGTGCGAAAGCCTAAGGGGCTTATTGCACAGAATAGTTGAGCGAGGGGGCGCAGTTGCAGACGCGTGGCTCACTGTTGCACAATGCATTGCTACCGCAGGGAATTGCTACCGCAGAACGTCCTATGTCTCAGGTGAAAGCACGATATGCAGAATGGAGGCATGTCGCTTAGAATATCGAACGTTTTTGATTCGGACTCATTCAATGGGTTTAAGTATGCAAGGAGTGCTGTGATGCAGAGATTGAAGCCGGAAGAAATGTCCCGGAGAAATTTTTTTAGGCGCACTGGCTGTGGAGCCGTAATGCTCAGCACTACCGGCACAGTGATGACATCCACCGTGCTTCGGGCCGATGACAGGCCTGTCGATGCAAGTGGTCGAGTGATTGCAGGGTTTGAAAACAATGAGCGAGAGACACTGGCAGAAGGCGGCTGGAGGCCTTTTTCTGATCGACAAATACGTGTCGGGATTGCAGGGTTTGGTTTATGCAAGTTTGGTGCACAATTCGGGTTTCAGGATCACCCAAATGTCGAAGTGTCAGCGGTGACTGATTTACTTCCAGATCGTCGGGCAGAGCTGGCAAAGGCATGTCGTTGCAAAAAAACGTATGAATCCTGTGAAGCAATGCTCGATGACGACACGATTGAAGCAGTTTATATTGCGACAGATGCACCGAGTCATGCAAATTTAGCAATCAAAGCTCTTCAGCGAGGCAAGCATGTTGCTTCTGCTGTGCCCGCAGTCTTTGGTTCTCTCGAAGACGCTGATAGGCTTTTTGAGGCGGTTAAAAAAACAGGTCAGCACTATATGATGTTTGAAACATCATGCTTTCATAAAGATCTCTATGCATGGCATCAGCAGTATGAGAACGGTGATTTTGGAAAAATTGTGTATTCGGAGGGAGAATACTATCACTACTTTGGGCAGCCACTTGGTGGATACAACCCTCAAACGAGAGCTGTTGACAAAAATGGATGGCGGAAAGGACTGCCTCCTCAATGGTATCCAACACATGCAACAGCATTTTATGTCGGGGTGACCGGTCAGCGATTTACGGAGGTGTCCGCTCTTGGTAATCCAAGTGTCGTGCCTCACCTCCAGGCTAAAAACAATCGATATAAAAATCCGTTCGGATCAGAGGTAGGCCTTTTTCGAACAACCGAGGAAGGCATGTCACGCATGGCAGTGTCATGGGATATGCCGTCAGCGCGCGGCGAGCAGGGCAGGGTGTATGGCCAAAAAGATGAAAAGTCTTTGGTACCTACGGTGCGTCCAGCATTGCCCCCGCAGGTTCGTGGAGGATCACACGGTGGTTCGCATGGACACCTGACAAGTGAATTTATCGATGCGATACTTCGTGATAGAAAGCCTTGGATTGATGTTGCGCAATCACTCAATATGACTGTTGCGGGGATCGTGGCTCATCAGTCTGCTCTTCGTGATGGTGAACTTATGAAAATCCCTCAGTACATATTTGAAAAGTCGTAGATCTTTCGTGTTGTCGACATGGCGTTAAGGAAGCTGTCCAACGGCCGCTTTCTTTGAGCAACTTCTCTCTCGGCTCAGAGCGTTATTGTGCTGGTGGATCCGAAACTGCTCGTATGCACGCGTCTATTTCTGATTTCGTTGGGATTGCCTAGTGGCACGGGTGTCGTGCGTTGGGCAATACACTCAAGCACCAAACTTGCCGAAGCGGCCAGCATGGGCCATGGCAAGGAGCATAAGATGCTTTGCTGGAAATTGTCCAAGTCCGCCACTGAGGCAGTTTCGCTCGCCAAACGCAATCGATCCGTCTGGACGACAGGTATCGGCGACTAAAAGTGTGGGTACCGGGTGCCATGAGTGACTTTTGAGCTTACTTGGAGTGGAGTGATCTCCGGTCACAATGAGTACATCAGGGTTGAGCTCTTCAATGCGAGGAATCATCTTGTCGAGTTCCTCAATTTGTTTCACTTTGTTCGCAAAGTTACCGTCCTCGCCAGTCGAGTCGGTGTATTTGAAATGCAGAAAGAAGAAATCATAGTCATTCCAGCAGGCTTTCAATTCGTCAACCTGTTCGCTGAGTGTCTGTGGTGCGCCGACGAGTTTCATGCCGACGAGGCTGGCGAGTCCCTTGTACATGGGGTAGACCGCGATTGCAGCAGCACGTAGGCCGTAAAGCTCTTCGTATGTTGGCAGGGCGGGCTTGCTAGCAAAGCCCCGCAACGTGAGGCCATTTGCTTTCGGCTCATCTTTAAGAATCTCGCAGGCCTGGCGAATAAACTCTTTTGCAATGTCCGCAGTTTTTGCGGCTGCTGGATCAAGTGGCTGTGGTTCCAGAGGCAGTACTCCAACAGCCTGAGGATCCGTATCAGCAACTCTGCCATCAAGGCCAGTTCCTCGAAACACCACAACAAAACGGTGCTCTTTTACGGGTTTTACAAACACTTCAAAGCCATCAATTGCAACGGCTTGGAGTTTTTCAACAACCTGAAAGCTCTCTTCTGAAGGAATGCGACCCGCTCGTCTATCACTGATGAGACCATCGCTGTCGAGTGTGCAAAAATTTCCCCGCGCCGCGACGTCGTTGGGGCCGAGTTCAAAGCCAATACCAGTTGCCTCAAGTGCTCCTCGGCCAATCTTGAACTGAAGCGGATCGTAACCGAAAAGACCAAGGTGTCCGGGGCCTGAACCTGGCGTGATGCCAGGTAGTACAGGGACGCTTGAACCGCTTGTGCCAATTCCAGCAAGTCTGTCAAGGTTCGGTGTCACGGCAGTTTCAAGTTCTGTTTTTCCACCTTGCTCAAGCGGCAGCCCGCCAAGCCCATCTGCAACAAGCATAATGATCTTCGAGTTATTTTTGTCTTTAAGTTCTTGGATCAGTTCATGCTCGGTCACAACAGAATCTCCGCGAAAAGAAAAGGAAGCAATACTTTTAACTCAGTTGTCGGTTGCCGAGAGAGAGTCTGCAAGGGGGGGCACCTGACGTTCGTGTTGCCAGCACAGCCGGAAGCCAAGATGGGTCAGATATCCAACCGGTCCTGAAAGAAAAGTGAGTGCCAGAGAAAGGCTTCGGAGCGGCCATGGAATGCGACAGGCTATTGCCTCCTTCGCCACCACGGTTCCAACGACCATGTCGAAAACAAGATAATGAGTCCAAGCAGCTGCGAATACAAAGTCATCGCCAAAAGCATCGCGAAGTCCAGAAATTGTCATCACGTCACCCGGTGGGGGCCCCAGAATCGTAAATCTCCAAGCGATGACTCCGAAGTAGATCATGGCTAACATTCCGGGGATAAGCCGTTTGCAGAGCGTATCACGGATAAAAATCCGCCCCGGAAAGATGATCAGCGGGATCCACGCAAGGAGGGCAATCGTGTTTGTTATTTGAAAGAGTTGCTCAGCCATCCTGTTCTCCGTTAAGGTTTCGCGGTCTCAATGATGTGTGGTGCATGTTCAATGCAAGCCTAGCATCAGAAGCCTAGCATTCGGATGAGTTGAGTATCAGAGTTTTTGTGTCTAGCATTTTGTCCTTAAAGAGCACCACTGAATATGAGCGCCGCGCGATCCAAACCCGCCAATGATCCAATTTCTTATGATGCCAGTGCCGTGCTGGCTACGGGTGGCATCCAACAGTCGGAGTTGGATGCACTTGATGGCTCGCTTGTCGACGCGAGGGAAGCAAGCCTCCAGGATCTTGAGCGATGGAAGACAGAGAGTGCTGGAGCAGAGCCACTTGACCCAGCGTTTATCGATTTGCCGGAACGTCTCCTCGCCGATTATGGAACGAACCGTCCGGAAAGTGAACTGTTTTCGATACTTCAGACAGCTCGACGTTTGCGAGAAGCAGTAGATCGTGTCGTCGTGCTCGGTATCGGCGGATCGTACATGGGCACTCGCGCGCTCTTCGAGTCGTGCTGTCATCCATTCCACAATGAACTCTCTCGAGCCGAACGAGGTGGACGGCCACGCCTGTCATTCGAAGGTTTCAATATCGATAACGATTCTGCGCAGGGCCTTCTCGATGTGCTGCAATCGCATCCTCACGGAGTCGATCGAGACGATCTCCTTGCTCAATGGGCAATGCTGGTAGTAAGCAAAAGTGGCGGTACGCTTGAGACTGCCGCGGCGACACGACTTTTTCTCAGTGCGCTTCATGCGTCAGTTGGTGGTGATGCGAAGCAACTGGCGAAGCGAGTTATTCCAGTTACAGGAGCGAGTGGAAAACTTGCGAGCTTGGCAAAAACAATCGGATGCCCAGATGTTTTTGGGATTCCCAATGGTGTTGGCGGACGGTTCTCCGTGTTCACTGCGGTTGGTCTTCTGCCTGCTTCAATCGTTGGCGTCGATATTGTTCGCCTGCTCGAAGGCGCTGCAGCAATGACACAACGCTTCCGCGAGTCACCGGTTTCTGAAAATCCCGTTTTGCAGTATGTGGCAGTTTCCCATTTGGCAGAAAAGAAAATGGGAGCAACCATTCGGGTTCTTTCAAGCTGGAGTAATCAGCTTGAGTCGGTCGGTCTTTGGTATGACCAGTTGCTCTCTGAAAGCCTTGGGAAAGATGAAAAGGGTGCTACGCCGGTGACTGCGGTGAACACTCGTGACCTGCATTCACGAGGGCAGCAGCATCAAGATGGACGCCGAGACAAGATCATCACAAATCTATGTGTTGGGGAGTCCAGACGTGATCATATCGGCCTGCCTGCGCTGAGCGGGTCGTCTGGCAATGAAGATCAACTTGATGACCTTGTTGGCACGACATGGCCGACCATGCTTGCAGCTGCGACAGATGGCACGAACGAAGCGTATGCCTCAGCAAAACGCCCAACGGCGACTATTCATTTGCCTCAAATCGATGAATTCATCGTTGGTCAGCTTCTGCAGCTGCTTATGCTTGCTACAGTGGTCGAAGGCAGGCTTGTTGGAACGAACCCCTATGGCCAGCCGGGTGTGGAGGCATATAAAAAATTCATGATGAAAAGACTTCGACCGAATGAGTGACAGGGGGTCTGTTGCTGCTTGTGCTGATATCCTAAAACTCGTCCGAGTGGAGAAATGAATGGCCGTTACGATTACATGGACAGGACACGCTACGTTTCTTGTGGACACCGGCGCAGGAGTTCTTCTCGTCGATCCATTTCTGGATGAATGCCCGACGTCATCCCTCAAAGCATCTGAAATTGATTGTGATGCTATTCTGCTCACTCACGGCCACTTTGATCATACTGCTGATGTGGTGGCAATTGCGAAAAGGTTGAAATGCCCAGTTTTTTGTGCCTTCGAAATAGCCGAGTGGCTGAGCAAACAAGGCGTCGAAGGTGCGGTTGGTATGAATCTTGGAGGCACGACAAATGTGCCTGGTGGTGCTGCCAAGATGGAAATGGCGCACCACTCGTCAAGTCTCCCCGATGGCACGTATGCTGGATCGCCAGCAAGTTGGCTTCTTGAGGTAGGGGGGAAGCGAATATTTCTGTCTGGCGATACGTGTCTCTTTTCCGATATGGAACGCATTGGTAAGGCAGATTCTAAAGGGAAGCGACTCGACTTGGCTGTTCTTCCAATCGGCGATGTATTTACGATGGGCCCCGATGACTCGCTTGAAGCAATTCGTCTTCTGAAGCCACATTCGGTTTTGCCGTGTCATTACGGTACATGGCCCCCAATTGAACAAGACGTGGAGGTGTGGGCCTCACGTGTTCGTGCGGAAGGCATCGCTTCTCCGCATGTCATTGCGCCTGGAGATTCGGTGACTCTTGACTAAGCCTTGAATGCCGCCGAATATTTCGATCTATCTATTCGAGCTATCTATTCGATCTATCTATTCGATCTTCGAACTATTCGGTCTTAGAACTCATAGAAGCCAATGGATATATGGATTTATTCCTTTGGCGTGCTTTCTGGCACCTGCACCTCGACCATGTTATCGGCGACTCTGACTGGGAAAATGTCGACCTTGAGTGCTGGGTTATCGCACCAGGATCCGTCACATGTTTGAAATCGCCAGGCGTGCCAGGGGCATGTGACAATGCCATCAACAAAAGGGCCAGAGCCTAATGACGCACCCATATGCGGACAGAGATCGTCCATCGCATGGTACGATTCACCATCGAAAAAAATGGCGACGAGTCGCCCGGCAACCTCAAAAGTGCGGCCTTCTCCAGCCGGTATTTCTCCAGCAGAGGATATTGGCGTGAAAGGAATATCTGAATTGTCGGTTGTCATGCCTGGTCCATCGATATGATATTTGGAGCATCTGGTTCACTCACCATATTTCTTTTTAGCAGTTTTCTTTAAGGGCAAACAGCGTGCCTCAGTCAATAAAACTTCTTGTGTTAGACATTGATGGTACCGTCACAGATAGTCGACACGAAGTGACAGACTCTGCTAGGAAATTGGTGCATGAGTCTCAGTCTGCTGGCATTCGTGTCATTCTAGCGACTGGCCGGCGATACCGAGATGCCCTCCCTGTTGCGACAGAATTGGATCTCCGCGGGCCGCTTGTAACTGCCTCAGGAGCACTCGTGAAGTTACCTTCAAATCACGAGACTCTTTTCCGGTCCTGTTTCGAGGAAGAACTGCTCTCACAAGTCCTCGATTGTGTCATCGGGCTTGGCCATGAGCCAGTTCTCTACGCAGACAGTTTCAAGGAAGGTTTTGACTTTTACTGCCGGACTCTTGTCGCATGTAATGAAGATGGCACTACGACTGGTTTTGGTGAATACCTTCGACGGAACAAACCGTTAGCTCGCGTCACACCAACACTTTGTGAATCTCTTCCGGAGGAAATATTCTCAGGTTTTGTCATGGGTTCTGCTGTTGAGATGGAGCACCTAGAGTCTGCACTCAATGCACGTTTCTCGAACGTGTTGTCGGTGCACACAATACGCAGTCCTCGATATTCTGATTGGCTTTGTGAGATAGCACCGGCTGGCATTGATAAATGGTCGAGTGTCTTGCAACTTGCCAAATCATGGGGGATTTCTGCGAATTCTATCTGCGCAGTGGGTGACGATAGAAATGACCTTCCAATGATTATTGGGGCGGGTCTCGGTGTTGCGATGGGCAATGCACGCCACGAGGTGCAGGGAGTAGCAGATCACGTTATTGGTGGACATGAATCAGGTGGGCTCCTCGAATTAGTCGAGATTCTCGCAAGCCACTAGCGCCTATCTCTCGTAGTTTGCCGCAACGAGACCGTTTTTGGTGACTCACCTTGTTCGAAAAGAAGGTGTTCTCTAGAGGTAGAGTTCATTGAAGCCTGTGGCGACATTCGAGAAAAAGCCGAATCTGTACACGGAAAATATCTATGGACCTCAAGATTCAGCGACCATCACCCACCTGTAACCAAACCGGTTCTGAATTCAAGGCTGGCGACGTCATTTTTTCTGCGCTTGTTCGTGAGGAAGGCAATCTTGTACGACGTGACTGGTCACATGAGGCCTGGGCATCTCCTCCTGATGGAACGCTCGCATGGTGGAGAAGTGTTGTTCCGGAGCAGATTGATAAAGGGGCCTCCCTTGCCCCCGTAGATGTGCTCCTCGACACCCTTGAGTCACTCGCAGATCAGCCCGAGGAAGCCTCTCTACGCTATCTGTTAGCACTGCAGTTGCTTCGACGAAAAGTACTTCGGTTTGCTGAAAGCCGAAGTGAGGGAGAAGGAGATGCCGGTTGTCATACCGGAGAGGTTGTATTACTCGCCTGCCGACGTCGGGATTGTGAATATCAGGTCGTGGCTGCCTTGCCTGAAGCCGAAGAGCATGCGGTCTTAGAGGATCGCTTAGCCTCGCTCTTGTGGTCTGGAGGTGAGGCATGACTTTCATTGATAAATCGACGTCACATGCATCTTTGCCATTAGTGCTTTTCGTAACGGTTGTTGTTCTTGTTGCTGGTAGTGGTGCTAGTTGTCCCAATGTCATCCGTGGTTATCAGGTTGGGGTTATGCCTTTACCGCGGACGCTTCCAGCTCAACCAACTCGTGAGCAAATCATCGCTGCTATTGAGGACAACACATCACGGGTACGAAGTTACAGTGCGTCCCAGGCCGTACTCTCAGTGCCGGGCGTACCGAGGCTTTCCGCGCAGGTTGCTTGTGAACCTCCTCGACGATTTCGCTTGCGTGCGCAAACATCGCTTACTGGGAATGAACTTGATATTGGCAGTAACGATGACCTGTTTTGGCTTTGGATACGACGACACGAGCCCCCGATCATGTTGTTCTGTCAGCATGATCAGTATGAACAATCTTCCGCTCGTCAGGTGGTGCCAATTCGAGCAGACTGGATGCCGGAGCTGTTGGGATTAGTTCGCTTCAGTCCGCAGGATCGGCATGAAGGACCATTTGTTGCTGCCGACGGCCGCCTCGAAATACGTAGCACAATCGATTCGCCGGATGGTCCGCTTGTTCGTTCAGTAGTCCTCCACCCAATGACCGGCCTTGTTGAAGAGCAGCACTTGTTTACGTCCGCTGGAAAACGTTTAGCAAGCGTGCGTGCGTCTCGACATCGCATGGACCCAGGGTCGGGTGCAGCCTTGCCGAGGCTCATTGATGTGTCATGGCCTGGATCCGGTGTTGAGTTTACTCTTGAGGTAACAAGTTTAGTAACGAATGTCCCAGCTGCTGACCCAGGGCAACTCTGGCAAATGCCCACGTATGATGGCTATCAGCCAGTTGACTTGGCTGACCCGACGGTGGTCATTACCCCTGCTGCTGCCCCGATTGGTCAATGAGCCGTATCAAGATGCGGCAGGTGGGTTGTTGCTAGCATCCGTGATATTTTCGTTCTCTCGAATTGACTTGCGAGCCTTCGATAAACGAGGACCAATTGAGTTGACAGGAATACCAGTTGCCCTGGAAATTTCACTGTAACTATGCCCCTCAAGGTCATGCATGCGAAGAAGAACTCGGTCTTCCGTTGAGAGATGTTTCAGATAATGCTCAACTTCGTCTCGTTGAGATACTTGCTTCTGAGGAGTGGTTGCACGATCTGGCTGATCGGGAAAAGAACTGCTCTGAGAAAGAGTTTTCGGGCGGCTACTTTGGCTGAGCACGGCATGAACCGTCACCCGCCGTGCAATGACCGTGAGGTACGTTGGAAGCGTTGAACGGCCAGCAAATAGTCTGAGAGAAGCCATGTTACGTAAGATCAGTTGAGCAAACACCTCAGCAGTGAGTTCATCACGGTCATCGGTTGTGATGGCCCAGCCACGTCTCTGTGCAGTCTTTGTCACGACTGCCTGGATAAGACGCCCAAACCTTTGGATGAAGATATTCCAAGCTTGAGCATCGCCTGAGAGGCATGCTTTGACGAGTGCTTGATCAATTGCCGAACAGTGAGATTGGTTCTCACTGCCCAGATTCGTCGTACTCTCGGTCACACCGGTATCTCCGCAGATATTTAACAGTTTATGAACTATACCCCTTGTTTCTACCGGCAACCAAGTTGGAAGTGCCGAAGAGAGTAATTTTCCGTCCAGCGGGACTCTCATTGAAGTTCTGAAACGGGTCTAACCGATGGAGAATTCGTTGACAGGTGGCTTGAGGCTGCCTACGATGCCGCTAGTGAGATGTTTGTTGGTATCGCTAAGCTTTACCTATTCGGCGAAGTTTGACTTCATGTCTCGTTTGTGGTGCCGAAGTTTGTTTTCGCACATTGGTTTTGGTTTTGGTTCTTTTGATAAGGAGTTAGCCTAATATGACGCATGTCGTCGCTGAGCCCTGCTTCGCCTGCAAATACACAGACTGCGTTGTAGTCTGTCCGGTTGAGTGTTTCTATGAAGGCGACCAGATGGTCTACATTCATCCAGACGAATGCATTGACTGTGAGGCGTGCGTTCCAGAGTGTCCTGTGGAAGCTGTGTTTCACGAGGATAATTTGCCAGAGGAATGGAAGCCTTTTACGGAGTTGAATGCAGAAATGTCACCGCAACTTCCGGTTATTACAGAAAAAAAAGATCCGCTTTGTTGAGCCAAATGTCGGCAGATGCCGACTGAAGCGGATACGAGAGATTGACTCTTTGAGGTCTCATGTTTCTTGAAACGTGAGACCTCATTTATTGTTGTAGATCGGCAAGCCAATACGCCTTGTCAACAAAACTTCTCCAGCTTGCATATTTTGGATTGTGTAATTTCATGGTGACAAGAGGGCTGTACCGGGGCTTTCGTGGCTTCCGAGTAAGCACCATGCCTGCTTCGCGAGGCGTTCTGCCGCCCTTTCGAACGTTACAGGCTACACAGGCACAAACAATGTTGTCCCACGTAGTCGGTCCACCTTTACTCTTGGGAATCACGTGATCCAGAGAAAGTTCACTTGTTAGTTGATTTCGGTTGCAGTATTGGCAGCGATTTGCATCTCTGGCAAACACATTCTTCCGGTTGAATCGCATGTTTTCACGCGGTAATTGATTGCAGCTAGGGAGTCGAATGACTCGCGGAGCTTGCAAATCATAACCAACGCCCCTGATCCAATCTTGATCCGGGGTTCGGTCGAGTGTTTCGAGAGCAGACAGTTCCCTCCAGGAATCAATGGAGTGGGCTGAGAAATGACCCTGTTCAATATGCACTACTTCGGCAACATCACGAAAAAGGAGAGCAAGGGCCCTTCGGACATTGGTGACATGAACAGCAACGAATGAGCGATTTAGCACGAGAACGCTCATGCCTAGTGTTGTATGTCTTTGGGATGAAAAAGTTGCCGTAATGCTCATCCTCGTGCCCTTGTTTGGTACTACGGTCACTTCACGTACTGTACAGAACAACCGTACATTAGTGTACTAGCTTGCTGAAACTGCTGCCAAATTAGTATTTTCCAGCATCACTCAACTGGGTTCAGAATTCGTTGATTCTGTTGGACAAAATGAGGAATGGATTAAGACTTGCCTTTCCTGCTGGATACCGTCACACTTCATAGAGAGGTTGATGCCGCGTAAGAACGGGAAAGCCCGAACGCATGAAATGCTCGCGACGACATTTGCAATTCATACTATTATTTATTTCGACAGACTCCGGAGGCAAATGTGCTTCACTATTCTTGTGATCTCTGTCAGAGGCCAATTGATCCGGCGGTTTGTATTCGCCACGTTGTAAAGATCAATGTTTTTCCTGCCGTGGACTCTCAGAACGATGAGGAGAGTCTTGCTGGCAGTGAGACTCTCGGTGATGATCACCTCGACGACATGCACGATCTTCTGGAACGGCTTGAAGAGCAGGATCTGGCAGCATTTCTTGACGATGGAACACGGTCGCTTCGATTTGACCTTTGTGATGCCTGTCGACAACGGTTCCTCCGAAATCCTTTGGGAATTCAGCCGAATAAGTCATTTACTTTTAGTGACAACTAACCTGCCTTGAGCTGAATCTTGCTTGAGCTGAATCTTGTGTCGTAGGCGTAGTGTGCGGATTGATCAAAGGCAGGGTCTCCTTTGCTGTCAGGGCAAGTTTCCATAGTTTCCTCACGATCGTTGTCGTATTGTGAATCATGGTTGTACGGATTCATTTTTCGCAGGAAATTTACTCCACGCTTGCGGAACTCTGGCTGGTCAGTAGGTTTTGATTAATTCAACGCCTCGCAGGAGAAATCTCATGACAACTACTAATCTTTCTATTGCAACCATTGCCGGAGATGGAACTGGACCGGAAGTAACATCAGAAGCCATTAAGGTTCTCGATGCAGTTGCACGCCTCGAAGGATTCGAATTTACAGTCGAATCGCTTGATTGGGGTGGTGATCGATATCTGCGGACTGGAGAAATCATTCCGGAGGGTGGCCTCGATTTACTGCGATCAAAAGACGCAGTTTTCTTGGGGGCAATTGGTCATCCGGATGTTGCGCCAGGTGTTCTCGAGAAAGGCTTGTTGCTCGAGTTACGATTCAAATTGGATCAGTACATCAATCTTCGTCCGGTGAAACTTCTGCCCGGAGTTGAAACTCCGCTTGCCGGGCGTGGGCCCGACGATATCGACTTTGTAGTTGTTCGAGAGAACACGGAAGACCTTTATTGTGGTGTTGGTGGGTATTTAAAAAAAGGTACGGCAGACGAGGTTGCGGTGCAGCAAGCCGTGTACACACGGAAGGGGTGCGAGCGCTGTATTCGCTGGGCTTTCGAATACACGCGTCGAAGAGACAGCCCAAAGAAAACGCTTACGCTCGTTGCGAAAACAAATGTTCTGACGTTCGGCCATGATCTTTGGTGGCGAACGTTTCAAGAGGTTGCCAAGGAGTATCCGGACGTCAAAACTGACTACAATCATGTTGATGCATGCTGCATGTGGATGGTGAAGAACCCTGAGGCGTATGATGTGATTGTGACAACGAATATGTTCGGAGACATCATTACTGACCTCGGCGGGATTCTTCAGGGCGGGATGGGTGTTGCAGCCGGAGGTAATTTGAATCCAGACGCTGGTGGGGTGAGCATGTTTGAGCCGATGGGCGGGAGCGCGCCGAAATATACCGGTCTCAACAAGATCAACCCGATAGCAGCCATCAATGCCATGGCAATGCTTCTGCAGCATTCGGGGCAGCCTCAGGCCGGCGCTCGTATCGATCAGGCTGTTGCATCTGTGACTGGCACAAAAATGCAGAGCCAGGCTGCAGGGCGTATGGGTTTTGGTACAAGCGAGGTCGGTGATCTCGTGGTTGCTGCCCTCGGGTAGAAGGCGCACGATGAAAGTGCTTTAAGTGCTCCTTGTGGCAACTCGCTGGCCTGTTTGCTGACTTTTGGCAGCGGCGTCAACAATCTCTAGGGCCCGCATGATGTCATGAAGGCTCCCCATTCGCCGCACGAGACTCATTGTTGATCGATGAAACTGGAGCAGCATGGATTCATCGACCGGTCGTTCGCTCTCCAATGATTCTTGATGTCTTCCGGCTTCATCAAACCAAACAAGGTTCGTCGGGGGGTCGATAAATGCAATGCCTCGCTCACATGCAACCTGTAACGCAGCTGGGGGCCGGAAAGCAACTGCTTCCTGCCATGACGAAGGAATGTACTGGCCGTAGCTAATCTGAGCAAAGGCTCGAGTTGCAGAATCTTTATCTCCCGCGAAGGCGAGGTTCATCATCTGATAGTCAGAGTTGTCATCTGGGCAATCGCCTGCATGTCGTACAGAGACAACACTGGTTGGCTCGTTGTTTACGACATAACGGCACCAATCGACCATCTCGAGAAGATCCCAGTTGTCATTCCCTGCCGTCCGCACAGATCGCCTCGCGTGTTCAGATGGTTGCGGCTGACGATGGTGACAAAAGAGCATCTTGGGTCGACCAAGTTGGGTGGCAATGAGTTCTTTTAACCGAACTGTTGCGGGGGCATGCCTGCGAGATAGCTCAGCCATAAATGCGATGCCCGAGGATTCAACCCGACTGAAAAGATAGTCTAATTGGTCGCGGCATGCTGGAAGAGAGGCTGCTGAATACACAGCTTTTCCGGCGTCACATGCGGCGAGGATCGGTGCGGTCCCATACCATTGATCTGCAAGGCAAAGAACGGCATCAATGTCCATTCGGCCTGACATGACCCTAAAGCCATCAACAGCTTCGGCGTGAAGTTCAGAAGCTGCACGAGAAGCTCGGTGAGATACTTGCTCGCAGATTGCCCGGACTTCGAATCGATCTGCAAGAGATCGAATCGCTGGAAGATGCTGTGACTCCCAGCGATCGCCAAGGCCAACAATTGCAACACCTAGTCTCATGCTGTGCCTTCAGGAGGTGACGAACTCAATTCAGCCGATTCTGCGACAACTTGTTCGTGTTCGTGTCGTAAGCCTTTGTCGGCGATGTCTTTTCGGCACCAGGCACCTCTCCAGCGAATTTCCTTGACGCCCTCATACGCTTTCAGCTTGGCACGTGCCAGAGATTCTGCGTGAGCTGTGACTCCCAGCACACGGCCACCGGCTGCAAGAATTGCTCCTGGCTGGTCGGGATTTGTCGACGTTGCAGCATGAAAGACAACAACATTTTCGAGTTGACGAGCCTCTTCAAGTCCCCGAATAGCATGCCCCTTTTCTACGGTTCCAGGATATCCTTCCGAAGCCATGACGACAGTGACACTTGCACCAGATTTCCAGCTTGGCGGAGGTACCTCATGAAGCCGCCGATCAACAGCGGCGTCAAGAAGTTCAAGAAGGCTCGATTCCAGTCGGATACAGAGAGCCTGGCACTCAGGGTCACCAAAACGGACGTTAAATTCGAGAACCTTTGGGCCTTGTGACGTGAGCATGAGACCAGCATAAAGAATCCCATGAAACGGTGTTCGGCGGCGACGCATACCGTGAACAGTTGGAACGAGTATCTGCTCTTCGATTTCGGTCATGAGTGATTGCGTGACAAAGGGAGCAGGGCAGAAAGCCCCCATGCCACCAGTGTTTGGTCCACGGTCACCGTCGAGTGCAGCTTTGTGGTCTTGGAGCGGTGGTAGTGTTACGATGGTGCGACCATCTGTTATGGCGATAACGCTCACCTCAACGCCATCAAGACGTTCTTCGATAAGGACTCCAGATGCAGCGTCACGAAATTGTGGATCTCGCTGTAATTGGCCAATGGCATCAAGAGCTTCTTCTCGATTACTGCAAACAAAAACACCCTTTCCAGCCGCGAGTCCATCGGCTTTCACAACAACCGGCTCATCTTCACGAGATTCAAGGAATTCCCGAGCTTTATCGAGGGAATTAAATTGTCGGTACGTTGCAGTCGGTATGTCATTAGTGTGAAGCAGTTTTTTGCAGAAAATTTTACTGCCCTCAAGTTGGGCTGCCTCGCCGCTTGGGCCAAAAGCTCGGACGCCCGCTTCAGTGAGTTTGTCAACAAGACCGCTGACCAGTGGCGCCTCGGGCCCAACGACAACAAGGTCAATCTCGTGTTGCTTGACCGCCTGCAAGACAGCAGCACTATCCGTTGGGCTAATTGGCAGATTCGTTGCTTCGTGTGCAGTGCCCGCATTTCCCGGTGCGACAAAGACACGGGCGCCGTCGCGTGTTAGTTTCCAAGCAAGGGCATGCTCTCGTCCGCCGCTTCCTACGATAAGTACATTTTTTGATCTTGGCATGAAAAGCTGTCTGTCTCGGGTTAGAAAATCAACGCCTCGTGGTATTGTGAGTCTGTGATGGTATTCGTCAATCCTGAACTAATTTTCGAAAAAGTATCGAGTGTTTTCGTGAGATTCTAAAAATGCTTCGAAAACAGCTCAAAAGAAGGGGTCGGGGCAGGTAATCCTCGTCCATTCGACGTTGACACTTACGCTGTGATAGATAAAGTTAGATAGAGTTCGTGAAAAAAATCACGAAGTGGCCCAATGGCCGTAAAAATGGATTTTTATACGGAATAACTGGGTCTAGCAAAACCTTGCGATTGGAGAGTTTTGTTGGAAACGTTCATTGAGTTCTTAAATACTCCGTGTTGTGCCACTGATTCAAGGATGTCGCATTGCAGTTGGTCGAAGGTGCTTAATGGCTGAAAAGAAAAAGATGTCAGTGGCGGACATATTAGCTGCGGCGAGAGCTGATAAGCAGTCTGTCGCGGATTCTGATGAAACCGTAGTAGAGTCCGCTCCTGCGGGGACTGATGCGAGTCCAGCCGAATCGCCGACCTCCGAGGCCCCTGAGTCTGCAGCAAAACCTGCGGCAATGAAGCCGGGCCCATCTGGGCGGCCAAGCGTCCAGGAAATGCTTGCCAAGGCACGGGCTGACAAGGCGACGCCCTCTGCGGAACCGAAGGCCACAACGAAGCCGGGCTCATCTGGTGGGCGGCCAAGCGTTCAGGAAATGCTCGCCATGGCACGGGCTAACAAAGCGACGCCTTCTGCAGAATCGAAGGCGACAACGAAGCCAGCAGCTAAGCAGCCTGCCGCGAAAAAAACGGCGACTGCGAAGCCATCTCCTGTAGACGGTGCGAAGAAGAACGTGCAGCGAGACACAGCGAGCATTTTGGCGGCAGCGAGGAGCGGAGCGAAACCTGGCCCGGTCAGCAAAGCGGAGGCCCCAGCCTTTTCGAAACCAACTGCAAAGCCCGTTGCAAAGAAGGTTGCCAAAGCCCCATCTCGGCCAGTTCCGCCTCGGCCTGAACGCAAAAAACAAGAGAAACCTGGAAAGGCAACTGCTGCCGACGACAGGCGAGGGTTCCTGTCGTACACAGTCGGTTCGTTTATGGCGGTCGGATTTACTGCACTTGCAGCTACGACAGGACTGTTCAGCCTTGGGATCGCAAGATTCTTCTTCCCGAACGTGCTCGCAGAACCCCCGAGTCGATTTAAGGTGGGTAACAAAGAAGGTTTTCCGTCTGGAGTCGTTGAAACCAAATTTGTTGCTCAATATGGCGTCTGGGTTGTGAATGCTGACTTTGAGGGCATTCAGCAGATTTACGCCCTCAAGACTGTTTGCACCCACCTAGGCTGCACTCCCAATTGGCTTGAGGCGGAACAGAAATTTAAGTGCCCGTGCCATGGTAGTGGTTTTTATAAGGATGGAATTAACTTCGAGGGACCTGCTCCTCGGCCACTTGAGCGATATGCGATAAGCATTGCCGGTGACGGACAACTCGAAGTTGATAAAAGCAAGTCATTTCAGGAAGAACTTGGGCAGTGGAATGATCCGGCATCTTACGTCACTGCCTAAGGCACAACACAATACAGTCACGCGATCGGTTTAATCTTTTTTACTGGGCTTAAAAGCAATGGCTATCGGCGAAACAATCCGGAACTCACAGATTTGGAAGAGTATCTTTCGGCATCCGATGCCGTTAGATCGTCGAAATCGTATTGTCGTCATGTTGACGAATTTTTTCCTTCATCTTCACCCAGTTTCGATTAAAAAGCAGGGTATCGCGCTTTCGTTTACCTGGTGCATGGGTGGAGTCACCTTTTTCCTGTTTCTTGTTGAAACGGTGACTGGTGTGCTTCTCATGTTCTATTATCGCCCAACGCTTGAGTGGGCGTACAACGACATTCTTGCATTACGCGATGTTACAAGTCTTGGCATTCTTCGGGAGTTGCACAGGTGGGGTGCCCACGCAATGGTCATTACGACATGGCTTCACATGTACCGAGTATTCCTCACGGGTAGTTACAAGCCTCCGCGAGAATTCAATTGGGTGATCGGAGTCATCCTGCTTTTGCTCACTCTGCTGCTTTCCTTTACCGGGTACCTGCTTCCGTGGGATCAACTGGCTATCTGGGCGATCACCGTTGGTTCGAATATGGCACGCGCGACACCAATTCTTGGATATGAAGGTCCAGGTTCACAGTTGTTGACGATTGGCGGCATCGACATGATCACAGATGGATCTGATGCTCGCTTTGGTTTACTCGGAGCGAGGTTTGTTGGCGAAGAAACACTGAATAGATTCTACGTGTTGCACTGTATTGCCATTCCACTCGCTACAGCGCTTTTGTTGGCTATTCACTTTTGGCGGGTTCGCAAAGACGGTGGTATTAGTGGGCCGCTGTGATTGGGTGATGAGTTGTGTTTGGTATGGCGTGCTTGGGTTTTGTAGTTAAAAAGTCACGATCGAAAGTAATCGTTCACAATGCATTCAAACGGTTTTTTTCTTAACGACGTTGCTGGATTCCTGGGCGGATACTACGCCTTTATCGCAATCATGAACGGTATTGCCGCTCTTGTTTTGTGGCGGAAGAAAGACGCGGCTACATGGGCATTCGTGTGGTCTGTATTTGCAGGCGTCATGATGATTTTTGCCAGCCTTGCGTTGTCCGGTTCAAAATCAATGGTCCCCATTCTGCCTGAGGCGATTAGAGGGCTTGTAAATAATCTTTCGGGTCCGGTTTTGTACACACTTGGGACAACGGCAATTCTTGTAGTTTTATACGTCTTCAGGAAGTTTTTTGTCCAACCGATGGTTGCCTGGACTGTACTGAATATTTCCTTGCTGTTGCTCGGCCTTTCGATGGCCGATGAAAACTTTGCAGCGATTGTCATGAAGCCGGACAATGTTCCTATTGTTGGGCTTGTGTATCTTTTGGCGTTTTTCACATGGGTTGCGACAAAGCAAGCAGTTGTGAATGACGAGCGAATTAAGCAGGGTTTGCCGGTTATTGAAAAAGTAAACGATGAAAAAGTGCTTGTGTGGCCAGATCTTGTTTACACAGAACTGATCTGCATGATTGCAGTTTCCGCGCTTCTCCTCGTTTGGGCAATTTTCCTTCCTGCTCCTCTCGAAGAGCCAGCGTCCAGCGTAAAGACTCCAAATCCTTCGAAAGCACCGTGGTATTTTCTTGGCCTTCAAGAGATGTTGGTGTATTTCGATCCATGGTACGCAGGTGTCGTTCTGCCGAGTTTGGTTGTGTTTGGCTTGATGGCGATGCCGTACCTTGATTTCAATAAAAAAGGGAATGGGTATTATTCGATCGAAGAACGAAAGTTCAGCTATCTGGTGTGGCAGTTTGGTTTTTTTGAATTGTGGATCACGCTGATTATTCTCGGTACATTTCTGAGAGGACCGAACTGGAATTTCTTTGGTCCATTTGAATATTGGACGCCCTACAAGGTTGAAGTGCTCAACAATGTCGACCTTCCGCAAATGTTTTGGGTTCAATGGTTGAATCAACCGCTTCCTCGGGCGCCTCAGGATGCGGGACTGCTTTCCCAGATTGGGTACATTTTGATGCGAGAGTCACCGGGGTTACTGGTGATGGGTGTCTACCTAGTTGCGTTGCCCCCTCTTTTGGCGGTCACAATTTTCCGTGATTTTTACGCAAAAATGGGCTTTATCCGTTACATGGTAATGTCGAATTTGATGCTCCTGATGTTGACTCTGCCTTTAAAAATGGCCCTGCGTTGGACGTTGAACCTAAAATACATTATCAGCATTCCCGAGTTTTCACTGAATTTTTGAGTTTCTTGTTTCCGTATGAGTTGTTTTTGTAAACCCGACCCGTAAGAGTTAGTCGATGCCTGCAACTGAACAAACTTGGTGGGACATGAAGGTGCTGCACATTTCATTTTGTGTGGTGGCTGTTGTTCTCTTGATCGCGACCGTTGTAATGCTGTCGGTGGATCACAATCGTCCTTGGAAAAAGTATCAACGAACATTTCGTGCCCTTGAGACATGGTCGGCGTCAGCGAACGTGTCCGCTGGAAACTCTCGGGCTTTCGCCGCTCAGACAGGCGAACTCGAGGCATCGCTGGCGGAAGTACGACGGGCCGACTTAGACACATCGCTCGTTATGAAATTTCTTGACCAAGCTGAAACGGTGAAGGAGGACTCGGAAACTTCGGTGTTCGCGAGAGAGGATATTGCTCGGCTGCAGAGCGATACGGATCCAGATGAGCGGTTTCAATTGCGAGGCGACTTATTGCAGCGGTTCCAAGATATTGTTGATAGATCAAGGTTTCGCGAGGATAACAGTGCTGGCAGTTTGAAATTGCTGAAGGCGAATCTCGATAAACGGCGTGCGGATTACGAACTGGCGGTGTCTGGTGAAGCCGATGCTGCAAAGCAAACAGAACTCTTAGCACTAACAGCACAACAAAGGAAAAAGGTTACGGATGCGACGCTCGCTTTTCAGGAAGCAAATACGCATCGAAAGCAACTTGCCGAAACGCTTCGGCAGATTACCGCAACGGAGGACGCTGCCGCAAAAAAACTTGCGACTCACCGACAGTCATTAATCCTATTGAAAACGGCGCTCACTGATCGGGCTCCTAGTCTCGGTAAGACAGTTCTTGAACTGCCGGTACTAGATGCATTTAATGGTCCGCTGCGGGTCGACCAGATTTGGCTTCCAAAGTTGACGCTCAATAATAATTTTCGTGACGTCGCTCGTTTTGACAGATGTACCACGTGTCATCAGGGCATGGATAAGTCAGCGGCGGAATCGCCATCGGAGCCAGCGTATCCGGAAATTGCAAATGTGGAGGTTGTTATTCCAACACCTCACAAGCCGCCAGTATTTGAGGATGGTGAAAGCGAACTGCGACGAATGGAAGACGTTTTTGGCTTCCAGCTTGCATCGAAAGGGCTCTTTCACGAGGAGTCGCCGACAGTAAGTGTTGTTTTGCCCGAATCTCCGGCAGCAATTGCAGGTCTTCAGAGTGGTGACGTTATTACGGCAGTCGGTGGTGGGCGAACTTCGGTGCGTGCGTTAGCAGTCACCGCATTGCTGGAGAACGTGTCGTGGGGTTCACCGTTAAGGTTAGACGTCCAGCGTGGTGTTCCGCAGCCCTATGCGACACACCCACGGCTTGATCTTTTTGTGAGCGATTCAAGTCCCCACTCGATGAAGACTTTTGGTTGCACGATTTGCCATCAGGGGCAGGGTAGCGCGACGAGCTTTAAGTGGTCCTCTCACTCGCCAAACACTCCAAAGCAGTCTCATGTCTGGCATGATGAGTATGGGTGGTTTAATAATCACCACTGGATTTACCCAATGCTGCCAGAGCGATTTGAAGAATCGAGTTGCTTGAAGTGCCATCACCAAGTCGTAGATCTTGAGCCAAGTGATAGATTTCCAGAACCTCCGGCGCCCAAAGTTGTTGCCGGCTACCATCTAATTCGGCAATATGGATGTTATGGCTGCCATGAAATCAAAGGCTGGTCAGGTCCCGAGCAGAGAGTTGGGCCCGATCTGCGTCTTGAACCAAATTACCATGAAGTTGCCCAAGCGGTTTCTGTTGACCCTGGCACCCAAGAGATGGGCAGGACCTTCAATAGCTGGGTCCAAGATGTCGTCTCAAGCCCAGATGGCAATGACGCCAGACAGCGACTTCGCGAAGCAATAGATGCCGATGCGTCGCTCGGCGATGATGCAAAACTTTCTGATCGAACCCATGTTCTTTCAACGCTCCTGAAAACACCTGAGACTCCAGGCATGTTTCCAAAGGTAGGGCCAAGTCTTCGACACGTGGCGTCGAAAGTTGGCTTTGATTGGTTGTATGCATGGCTTCGTAATCCTCAGGACTTTCGTCCATCGACCAAGATGCCGCGGTTCTTTGGCCTCTGGGAGCACCTTGAGGGAGCTGGGCTTGAGGAATCTGAACGCTATGAGCCTCTTGAAATACGCTCGATGATCGCTTACCTCACTTCGAGCAGCAAGCCGTTTACGTACGTTGCTCCGTACGATGGTATTACTGCAACTGCCGATCCAGTCCGAGGGAAGAAGGTTGTTGAGGTGCGAGGATGTCTTGCATGCCACCAGCACGAAGATTTTCCTGCAGCAAAAAGCAATCATGGCCCAGAGCTATCCCGAATTGGAGCGAAGGTGGCCAGTCAACCTAATGGCGTTCGTTGGCTTTACAGTTGGCTCCGTAATCCAGCTGCTTACCACCCTCGAACGATTATGCCAAACGTGTTACTCGAGCCGGTTACACACCGTGATGGGTCGGTAAGTGACCCGGCAGCGGATGCTGTTGCGTATCTGCTGCAGTCGACTGAGGGTTGGAGTCCAAAGGATATCCCCTCGGCATCGATGTCAGGCGATGAGAGGACGGCGCTCGAAGAGCTCGCGATGTTGTATTTAGAAAGTCGTTTCCCATCACGGAAAGCAGCGACTGTTCTTCGTGATGGGCTTCCTGGGGGCACTATTATTCGTGGTGATGAGGATGTATTTGTCGGGCTGGCAACTGCCGAGCGAGATGAAGTGCTGCTCAACTATGTTGGCAAAAAAACCATTGGGAAGCTTGCTTGCTACTCGTGTCACGACATCCCAGGTTTTGAGGACGCGAAGCCTGCTGGTGCAGCGCTCGCGGATTGGGGCAGGAAAGACCCTTCGAGAATTGCTTTTGAGCAGGTTGTTCAGTTCGTCATGAAAGATCTTTCTCATGGTGGTCATCACGATGATCCGCACAAGGGAATGATGTCTTCGCATGGAGGGTCTGCCGTTTCGGATACTGGTCATGGTGATACTGGCCATGGTGATACTGGCCATGGTGAAAAAGAGCAGGTGAGCAACAATGTTGCCTTTGAGGAAGAAGACGATACGTTTGCGACTGACCTCGCCTATGGTGTGGATAAAGAACACGATCATGTCTCACCGGAGAGTGTTGATTCGGATACGGGCTACTTTCTTGAGAAACTGCTCGCGCACGAGCGAGAAGGTTTTCTCTGGCAGAAGCTAAGACGCCCGCGAAGTTACGATTACAAAAAAGTCGAAAATAAATCGTACAATGAACGTTACAGAATGCCGCAGTTCCCGTTTCATGCGAAAGAGCGGGAAGAGGTGATGACGTTTGTTCTTGGGCTTGTTGCAGAACCGCCGGCAACCGAATTTGTGTACCATGCAACGCCTCGCGAAAAGGCACGGCTTGATGGTCTCGTTGTTGCAGAGCGATTTAATTGCTCCGGTTGCCATGCGTTGCAAATGGATCGTTGGGACCTTGCATATGAGCCAGAGACGATGGGGGAACCGCCCACTTTTCGTGATTACCCATTCCTGCAAGGTCACTTCTCGCCGGATCAGGTTAAAAATTCACTTGACATCGATACTGTTGGCAGAAGGCATACGTCGCTGGTTGGTATGCCTATTCTTGATCCTGAAACAGGCAATCCACAACTTGTTGATGAAGATGGGATACCAGTTGAGCCAGACGAAGAGGACGTTATCTTTCATCGGCCTGTAATGCTTTGGGAAGACGCTCTTATTGATGGTGAAGCGAGACTCGTTGGTGGACCGAATGTATTCGTTCCTGAAGACGCCATTCAAGCAGGGAAGCACTATCCAGCAAAGGGTGGGGATCTTGCGAGGCTTCTTTTCCCAATTGTTATTGAAGATGAAAAGGAAATTAATCCAAATGTGAAGCCAAGTGACGCGTGGGGTTGGCTCCCGCCGCCACTTGTGGGCGAAGGCAGGAAAGTGCAGTCTCCATGGCTCCATAAGTTCTTCCTCAACCCTCATCCGATTCGTCCCTCTGCGGTCCTGAGAATGCCGAAATTCAATCTTCAGTCGAGTCAGGCTGCAGCGCTCGTTGATTACTTCTCTTCGGTAGATGGAGCCGAGTATCCGTATGTCTACGATTCGCGTCTTGATGAATCGTCGGTTGATATTGCTGAGCAGCGGCATCCAGGACATCTTGATGGAGCGATGAAAATAGTAACCAATAATAATTACTGTGTGAAATGCCACCTTGTTGGTGACTACTCGCCGCCGGGCAGCCTCAAAGCTCTTGCGCCTCAACTTGAGCGTGTTCATGAGCGGCTGCGTCCCGATTATGTGCATGACTGGATAGCCAATCCAAAAAGGCTTCTTCCGTACACGGGTATGCCTGTAAACATTCCCCATGATAAGCCAGTGAGCCAAGACCTTTATGTCGGTGATAGCGAGCAACAGGTTGGTGCTCTCACAGATCTGCTAATGCACTACGATGAATTCACAAAACGTCAATTTTCACTTGAGCCATATCTTCCTCAGGCAGTGTCCCAGCCAATTGATGGCCAGGCGATTGAGGAGGCATCCCCTTCAAAAGCGGATGGCTCGGAGGCCTCTGGCGAGCAAGTGAAAGTAGATAGGCCGGCATCGAACGACGTCACAAAACTAGGTCGCGATGTATCAATTGGCACAGGTGCAGTGTATGTAAAACAAGCGAACGTTGTGCTGGAGCCATCTCGAGGCTCACAGGCTGACGGTAGCGTTCCTCAGGTACAATCTCCTCTTTGAAAGGGTTTCAGCATGGCTCGTAGCAACATTTCCGTAGGCATGAATCGAAGTTTGAGTCCTACAATCACGATCATTTTTCTCGGTCTGCTCTTTGTAGCACTCGCAGGGCAATCTCATGCTGCTGAATGGGCGAGTTTAAAAGGTAGGTTTGTGTTCGATGGTGATCCACCTGCCCCTACTGAAATTACTGCTGATAAGGATGTTGAGGTGTGCGGGAAACATAAACTCGTAAACGAAGAACTTGTTGTTTCCGACGGCAAGGGGATAGCTAACGTGGTGTTATTTGTCCGCTCAAAAGGTGTTACTGTACACCCAGATCTCGAGGACGGCTCGAAATTAGATCCTCTTGTTCTTGATAATAAAGACTGTCGCTTTCAACCTCACGTAGGGTTTGTTCAAACAGGACAGACGTTGACTATTAAAAATTCTGACCCCGTCGGCCATAACAGTAATATTGCGACAATGAAGAATTCGCCAAGTAATAGTCTCGTTCCGAGTAACGGCTCATCGGACGTTACGTTTAGTCGTGATGAAGCGATTCCTGCATCAGTAACATGTAACATTCACCCTTGGATGAAGGCATATTTAGTGATTCGTCCGAATCCCTATGGTGTTGTTACTGGTGCCGACGGAAGTTTTGAAATCGAAAACCTGCCGGTTGGAGAAGAACTCGAATTTCAACTGTGGCACGAAAAAGGTGGCTACCTCGACGAGTTCACCCTCGACGGTAAAAAGACTTCCGCGAAAAGAGGCCGAATAGATTTCACTGTCGAAGAGGGTGGCACTGATCTTGGTGATATCGTTGTTGATGGCAAGGTGTTTAATTAATTTAATAATCAATCCTGATTGATCGGGCTGTTTTTGAAGAGGATGAGAATCGACTGAGATGCTGAAACGCTGTTTTGAAATGTTGTTCCTGCTGGGGACAGTAACATTGTGCCTTGGATGTGGTAGGGAGCGAGTTGCAAGTCCTGGGCCGGACATGGCGGCTGTCCGTGAGCTACGAGAAACTCTTGGTAAAGAGTCGAGTTCAAACGAGAAGGTTGAGGAAAAAGCAGTCGGAACTGGGTGGGCATCTCTGAAAGGGCAGTTTGTGTTCACCGGGGCTGTTGGAGCTCCGAAGGCACTTCTTATCGATAAGGATTTGGCAGTGTGTTCGAAGGATGGCATGAAGCTTTTCGAGCAGAGCCTGGTCGTTGATGAGTCGAGCAAGGGGCTGGCAAATGTCGTAATTTTTCTGAGGAAGTCGAGCCGGGTAAAAAATGAAAAGGCAGCTGGAAAGGTAGTCTTTGATCAGAAAAATTGTGAATTTATGACACCTGTGTTTGCGGCCCGCGTTGGTCAGGATGTTGATGTGAAGAACAGCGATCCAATTGGCCACAACACAAATATCTCAGGAAGCAGTTTTAACCAACTTATTCCTTCGGGTGATTCGACTGTTTTTACACCCGGTCGGGAAACGGGTCTGCCTGTTTCAGTGACCTGTAATATTCATCCATGGATGAAGGCATATGCGGTTTTTCGTGAGGATGGCTATGTCGCTGTTTCATCTGGTACTGGAACGTTCGAAATCCCAGATCTTCCTGCCGGAGAACCACTCGAGTTTCAAGTTTGGCATGAACGCTCTACCGGACGAAGCGGTGCCTTAAGTCTTGATCAGCCGAAGCTACAATGGAATTCAAAAGGACGGTTTAAGATCACGCTCAAAGAAAATGAGGAGCGGGATCTTGGAACTCTTGAAATACCGGCGAATGCAATTAGTGGGTAAGCTGGCAGCCTAGGCGAATGATCCCCTCGTCCGAAGGGTGGTGGGTTCCAGAGGTCTGGTGAAGGTCTATCCTTATATTAGAGTGGAAAAGAGATTTAATTTAAAAATGGAGTCAGTCGTTGTGAACAACGTGATTGCATGGCGTAATGTGACATCCCCATTGTTCAAGGCAAGAACCAAGAACTTGCTGGCTGTCGTATGCGGTATTTGCATCCCTCTCGTGGCTGTAGGTTGTGGTCAGACGCCAGCCGCTTCGTTTCGTTTGAATCTTGTTGAGTCGTCCAAGCAACGGCTTACTTCCTCCCAAGAGCAGCAAGTCGCTACGATTCTTACCGCGCTTTTTGGAACTCCAGATGAACCGCTTGCTCCACCTGAAATCGGCCTTGATAATGCGAAACTGAAACTAGCTGCAGGGCCGGTTCGAAGTGATATCGTTGGTCGAAAAAATGGTCTGTATAGAGAGCATTGTTCCCACTGCCATGGTGTCACCGGTGATGGAATGGGGCCAACCGCAGCATTCCTTAATCCATATCCGCGGGATTACCGTCCAGGTGTTTTTAAATTCAAGAGTACAGAGCGTGCTGATAAGCCTACTCACGATGATCTCGTCATGGTGCTGCGAAATGGGCTGGCAGGTAGTTCTATGCCATCGTTCGCATTGCTGAGTGATGCCAAGATTGAAGCGCTTGCAGAATATGTAAAATATTTAAGCATTCGAGGCGAAGTTGAGTTGGGGTTAATGCGAGCTTATTTTGAGCTTGATGACGAAGATCAAGGTGTTTTGCCACAGTCTCGGGAGTTTCTGTTTGAGGAAATCATTGATCCGGTTTCAGAGATGTGGGCAGTAGCGGATGAAGCGATCATCGACGTGCCTGATATGCCATCTGGTCTTGATATGGTCGCGTCGATTGCAAAAGGCAAAGAGTTGTTCTATGGCAACAAAGCAAATTGTGTGAAATGTCACGGTGTCAGTGGTCTCGGTGATGGTCAGGCGAATGATTATGACGATTGGAATAAAGTTGTTTTTCAGGCTCATAAGACAGTAGAAGGTGCTGCTGAACAGGCAGAGAAAGCATCGACTTGGGAGATGTCTACTGAAGAGCGAGATGAGTACCGGGTAGAGCTTGCATGGCTTGATCGCTTTGAAACAGTTCTGGATGGAAACGCCTTACGTCCCCGGACAATCCGTCCAAGAAATCTACGGCAAGGTGTTTATCGCGGGGGTATGCGTCCGCTTGATTTGTATTACAGAATTCACGCAGGAATAAATGGTGCCCCAATGCCGGCAGCCAAAGGCACAGTCCCACCCGAAGAAATCTGGGACATTGTAAATTATATTCGGTCGCTCCCGTATGACTTTAACGGAACGCTTGGAGCGGATCGTCCGATGGTGGCCCGGGATCGAATGTGAGTTTCAGAAATTCCCAAGAGAAGTGATGTTCATAATGTTGGAGGCAAAGGAATGAAGCGTTTCGCAGGTCTTTTTTGGAGTCTGCTTTTTCTGGCTGTCCCTATTTTGGGAGTCATTACTTTTGCTGTTGCGCCTGCCTATGATATCTGGCTTCCCAAAGACGTTTCAGAGCATGGTGCTGCTATAGATGGTTTGTTTTACTTCATTCTCTGGCTTACTGGTGCTGTGTTCATAGTGACCGAAGTCGCCTTGTTTTGGTTCATCTGGAAGTACGATGCGAATAATACAAAGGCAGAAGTTCAATATCGTCATGGAAATCATGCACTCGAAGTGGTGTGGACGATTATTCCTGCTGCAGTTTTGTTGTTTCTTGCTATTTATCAGATGAATACTTGGGCAGATGTGAAAATGCGCAGGCCCAACATGGCTCCCACAGTTGAAGTTATTGGCCGGCAATTTGAGTGGAGACTTCGATATCCTGGCCGAGATGGTGTCCTTGGGACTCCGGACGATCTGCATCTCGTGAATGATCTGCATTTGCCTATCGATGAGGATATTTTGATCCAATTGAAAAGCATGGATGTACTTCACAGTTTTTTTCTTCCAAATGTGCGTATTAAGCAGGATGCAGTCCCCGGCATGAAAATCCCAGTGTGGTTCAAAGCGCGTGAAGAAGGTGTTTTTGACATCGTTTGTGCGGAACTCTGCGGCTGGGGGCACTACAAAATGAAGGGTAGGGTGACGTTTGAGTCACGAGAACGTTTTGAAGAATGGCTTGAAATTAAATATCAGGAGCAAGAGGCTACTCAGGAGAGTGGCACCAAGACTTAGTTCTTGCATGAGTTAAGAATTACACACTGAAACAGACATACGTAGAAAATCGCTTCACAAACGAGGTTAGCCGTGAGTACCGCAGATACGAAACCGACAAGCGTCCAAGATTCGCCGCAGAAGCATGAAGTAATAGTTCATGCCCAGCCGTCTACGGCCAGGAAGGTGTCAACCTTTCTTTCGACCTATGTTTTTTCGAAAGATCACAAAGTGATTGGTCTGCAGTTTCTTTTTTCAACGCTCCTGTGGTTTCTTATTGGCGGATTGCTTGCGCTTGCTGTTCGTTGGCAAGTTGCTTGGCCATGGTCTGATGTTCCTGTTGTTGGCAAACTTTTTGCTCAACAAGGAGGCCAGATGTCGCCAGAGTTTTATACGATGCTCTTTACCATGCATGCGACGGTGATGATTTTCCTCGTAATCATTCCGATACTTGCTGGCGCGTTCGGGAATTTTCTTATTCCGCTTATGATTGGTGCGGACGACATGGCATTTCCTACGCTCAATATGCTGAGCTATTGGTTCATGTGGCCAGCGTTTATTGCGTTCGGAGCCAGTTTCTTTGTTGAAGGCGGGGCGGCTTCAAGTGGCTGGACAAGTTATCCTACGCTTTCAACAAACGTGAATTCGTCTCCCGGTGCTGGGTGGGGCCAAACACTTTGGCTCATTGGACTTACTTTCGTTGGTGTGTCCTCGATGCTTGGAAGTGTGAATTACATGACCACAATAATTCTGATGCGCGCACCAGGCATGACGATGTTCCGCCTGCCAATGACTATTTGGTCAATGTTTATTACGGCTATTTTGCAGGCTTTTGCACTACCTGTTCTCACCGCTGCCGGGTTTATGCAGTTAGCTGACCGAACGATTGGAACAGGGTTTTTTACTCCTGAGGGAAATATTGTAAATAACGCCGTTGCAACAGCAGGAGGTGGGCAACCACTCCTATGGCAGCACCTGTTTTGGTTTTACAGCCACCCAGCGGTGTACATCATGATCTTGCCGGCAATGGGCATGGTTTCAGACATTCTGACGTGCTTTGCTAGAAAGCCATTATTTGGCTACCGCCCGATGGTCTATTCGGTAGCAGGTATAGCAGGTCTAGGATTTATAGTATGGGGGCACCATATGTTTATGTCGGGTATGAATCCGGCTCTGGGGGTTACTTTTATGGTCTCCACAATGATGATTGCGTTGCCGAGTGCTGTGAAAACATTCAATTGGCTCGGGACAATCTGGGGTGGAAAGATTCAGTTTACGACATCGATGTTGTTTGCATTGTCGTTCGTTTCAATGTTCATCATTGGTGGTTTGTCTGGTATTTTTATGGCCGCCACCCCAGTAGATATTTTTATTCACGATACATATTTCATCGTGGCTCATTTTCATTATGTCCTCTTCGCAGGTACTGCAATGGGTGTGTGGGCTGCAATCTATTTTTGGTTTCCAAAAATGTTTGGGCGAACAATGAATGAGTTCTGGGGAAAGGTGCATTTCTTCCTCACATTTATTTTCCTGAATGGCACGTTTTTCACGATGCACATTTTGGGAGCGGTTGGTTTCCCTCGGAGACTCGCTGATGCGTATCACTATGAAACGTTCCATCATCTACAGCCGCTTAATGCGTTCATGACATATTGCGCTATGGGCATGGTTGCGACTCAGATTATCTTTGCTGTGAATTTTTTCTGGAGCATGTTTTATGGGCCGATAGCCGGTCGAAATCCTTGGAATTCAAACACGCTAGAATGGACGGCGCCAAGTCCTCCTGGCCATGGCAACTTTGACTTTCAACCGATTGTTCATCGTGGGCCGTACGAGTACTCCGTTCCGGGAATCGAATCTGATCATCTCATGCAGACGGATCCTCCTAATCCAGCAGCAACGGCAGCAGCAGATGCTGCCCACTGAGCAGTTGTCCCTTTGCCCATTTGTTTGTCATGCAAGAAATAACGAGTTCGCAATCTGTCGCAGCAAGGAGCCCTAACGTGGCTCATTGGATCGCTTGTTGTCTTGTTGCTGTAACCAGTGTTCTTCTGACATTTGGTGCACTTGTTACGACATATGAGGCAGCGATGGCTGTGCCTGATTGGCCGGGGACATATGGACACAATATGTTCCTATTTCCTTTTGCCGAGTGGTTCTATGGGCCGTGGGATCTTTTTTTAGAGCACGGTCACCGGTTGCTTGGCGCCTCTGTCGGTGTCATTTCGCTTGTTCTCGCAGCTGTTGCTTGGAAAACAAGGCAGACTCCTGCGGTTCGCTGGTTGGTTGTAGCGGCAGTTTTTCTTGTGGTGCTTCAAGGATTACTCGGTGGGCTTCGCGTTTTGCTCGACGACAAGACCGTTGCGAAGATTCATGCGTGTACGGGGCCGTTATTTTTTTCAGTTGCAGTTGCTACAGCAACGTTGACATCACGTCGGTTTCAAACAAATTCGTTCAGGGAAGGTGAAGTTCAAAGAGGGATAGCCCTTGGTAGTTGGCTTGCTAGCGGCCTCATGTTCGCTTCATACATGCAGTTAGTAGCGGGAGCACAGTTGCGGCATTTAGATCCAGCGATTGGTCCGGGTGCGTTTCGTTGGCTTGTTGCATTTCATGTCATAGGCGCTGCAACGGTTGCGGTGTTAAGTCTGGCCGCAGTTGCTGAATCATTTGGTTTGCTGCCTTTTGCCCGCGATCGTGGCTTCGGACAGCGGTTCCTGTCATCATCAATACTCTTTTTTGTGTGCATGCAAGTGCTTCTTGGGTTCGCCGCCTGGGTTGTGAGCTGGGGCTTGCCGCTTGGTTTGTTACCAGACTCTATTGCTAATAGAGTGCCGGAAACATCGACCGTAGTTGTAGCTAGAAGCAGCCTGTCGTCGCTTGTTGTAACAGGCCATGTGGTTCTTGGAATGATGATTCTCGGAGCAAGTGTTGTTCTGTGTATTCTGAGTGGTGGGTTACCGAATGCTGCAGGTTCTCCGTTCGTTTCGAGGCAAAGGGTGATCGCATGAATCGGTTTGCTGCTCAACACCATCTTGAAGGATCTCGACATGTGACGGTCATGGCCGATGCCTCAGCGATGCCTCGCATTGCAGCAAACTGCTCTGTGATGGCGGATATCTCTCAGCTTGTAAGGCCGCGTATCGCGATGATGGTGCTCGTGACCGTGTTTGCTGCAATGTGGCTTACATCAGGTTCACGAGCATTACATTGGTTGTCAGTTGTTGGAGTTTTGGTTGGCACGGCTGCCGTAGCAGCGAGTTCCAGTATTGCCAATCAGATTCTTGAGAGACGTACAGATAGGTTGATGCCCCGTACTGAGTCACGCCCTCTTGCTGCTGGTCGCTTGTCACAACGAACCGCGTGGATGCTTGTTGCCGGAAGTTTTTTGGGAGGTAGTGGGTGCGTGTGGTTGGCAGGGAACTGGCAGGCCGCCTGTGCGGCGATAGTCACGTGGATACTGTATGTGGCTGTCTACACACCGCTTAAAAGAATCACCCCGCTCAATACGGCGGTCGGTGCGGTAGCCGGAAGCCTTCCAATAGCGATTGGCTGGTTTGCTGTTGATGGACAGCAGCAATTTCTCACAGGGAATGTGTCAGCAACGCTGGCAGTCGCTGCTCTTGGTACGGTGCTTTACTTATGGCAATTTCCGCACTTTATGGCAATCGCGTGGCTTTATCGTGATCAATACCGTCTTGCTGGTCTCAAAATGCTCACAGTCACCGACCCTAGTGGTTTACGAGCAGCAGGCCAATCATTGGCAGCATCTCTTGCTATGGTCCCTGTGAGTCTGTCGATGGCAGTTCCTTCAGGTAGTATTCGTATGTTTCTTGCTGCTGCATTGGCATCTACCCTCTATGTACTTGTTTCCGTAAACTTTGCCTTCCGGCGGGATGATCGATCCGCTCGTATTCTCCTGTTCGCTTCGCTTGGTGTACTTTTGGTCCTTATGACGTCGGCAATTGCCTTTAGCATTCCAAAAGTATTGTCCGGCTAGTGTGTGTTTTTGGTTTCGAATTTACCCCCCAAGTCTTTCAACATCCTACAGGTTCTATGAATTCACCAGCTGCATCGATTGGGCATGAGAGTCACGGACATCATGGGCCAGTCCTTCAGTATCAGCCCGGTTTGCCACTCTCTCGTGGCAAGCTCATTATGTGGTTATTCCTGTCAACAGAAATCATGTTTTTTGCCGCCTTGCTGGGTAGTTATGTCGTATTGCGTTTTGGTGCGGCGGTATGGCCGAAACCCCACCATGTTCATCTCAGTGAGCCGATTGGTGCATTCAACACATTTGTGCTTATTTGTTCCAGTGTCACCGTTGTGCTATCGCTTGAAGCGGCGAGGGCAAACAAGCGATCGCTCGCAAAATCTTGGATGCTCATCACGCTTGTGCTCGGGTCTCTATTTCTTGGCGTCAAAGGCTACGAGTATTCATCAAAATTCGATCACGGTATTTATCCGTGGGCTCCACGTGGTCGAATTTATGAGCGCCCGGATCTTTATTACGGCTCAGCTGTGCGGGCAAGGTTGAGTGATCCAGCCATCCTCGCAAAAATGAAAGAGCTTGATGCGCGGCCCGAAGGAGAGCTTTCAGATGCCGAGTTAACAGGTCGCCGGAGGCTTAAGCAAGTCAGGGATATGGTGAACAATCCGGACCAACAGGCATTCGACTTAGCGGTGGTCGCAGATCAGATTATGCCGTTGCCAGGAGAGGGCGCTGATAGTCATGGGCATGGCGGCGGCCTTAATGACACGTTTGGATGGCTTCAATTACCGGCAGTCATACCGGGTGGCAATATGTGGGCGAGTACATATTTTTTCCTCACCGGATTCCATGCAATTCATGTCATCGTCGGTTTAATTGTATTCGGCATCTTACTTCGATATGAATTGGGGCCGAAAAGAGCCGGCATGATTGAGAATGCGGGTCTTTATTGGCATTTTGTCGATCTTGTTTGGATATTTCTCTTCCCGCTCCTCTACCTGTTTTAAATTTATTTCCTGAAAGTACTTTACGAGTGTTGCGAGAAAGCAATTATGAACAATTCAGAAACTGACAGCAGTTCAAATGTCGCGCATGGTCCAGTCACATCGCATGGCGCGTTGCCTGAAGAAATTGAAACTGGCGGAGAAGATGGTGAGCAGTCGCACGAAGGGCATGGCGGAATCATGCAATACATGGCTGTATTTGCCGCTCTTTGCTTCTTAACGACAATGTCTTTCTTGACATACTCATCGTATTGGCCATGGAAAGACGAACCGCAGGTCGGTTGGGCTTTCATGATGGCAGTTTCATGTACCAAAGCGCTGTTAGTTGTTCTCTTCTTCATGCACGTTCTCTGGGAAGCCAATTGGAAATATGTCTTAACAATTCCTGCAGCGATGATGGCAATTTTTCTTGCAATCATGCTGATACCGGATATTGGTCTTCGGAATCGTATGGTTTCGCAGGAACGGGCTCTTCATATGGCTCGTGATTCGGATGTCTTGCTTTTAGAAAAAGCTGCATCTTCTGATTTATTTGATGAAGGTGGGAAACATGAACATTAAAGAAGTAACTTATTCTCTGTCACGAATCGCACTATCGCTCCTGATGTTGTGCCTTATTGGTTGCGGAAGCCCGAGTGATTCAACAAATACGGAAACCTTGCTGAAATCGAAAGGCACAGGTGACGTTGGAAGTTCACCCGACGTTGCATTGCCAGTATTTAAGAAGGGTGAGCCTGCGGCAAGATTTGAACTCACTGACCAACAAGGGAAGCAGTTTGATTCAGCAACTTTGAAAGGCAAAGTGTGGATGGGCAGTGTTTTTTTTGCAAACTGTCCAGGCCCGTGTTTTCGTGAAAATCAAGCAATTGCTGATATCTTGCGAGAAATAGATGACCCAAATTTCATTGCGGTAAGCCTGACCTGTGATCCTGACAATGATACTCCTGCCGCACTTGCTCACTATGCAGATCGCTTTGAAGCAGACTCGCAGCGATGGAAATTTCTTACTGGTGACATGGACGTTATTAAAAGAGTGGGCACGAAGACATTTTTGTTGCCCGTTGAAATTGGAGTGCATTCTGAACGGGGAGCTGTCTTTGATCGGCAGGGAAGGCTGCGCGGTAGCTACCATCTCCTTCAAGAAGATAGAGTGGATCGGCTGAAGAAACTGATTCGTGATGTCCTCGCAGAGGAAGATATAACGGTAATTGTTGAGGAAGCCGACTGATGGAATACGGTTTTCCCTTAGCAATTCATCCACTTGCGACGCTCAATGCAATACTCAATGCAATTGCAGCGATACTACTTGTGACGGGATGGGTGCTGATTGCCCAAGGCAATTGGAAAGCACATCGCGCGGTTATGGTCGCTGCTTTTTCAGTTTCAACAATTTTTCTCGTGTCGTATTTGACCTATCACTATCTTGTAGGGCATGTCACGTTTGGTGGGCAGGGTGTTATACGCACTATCTATCTCTGTATTTTAGCTTCTCATATTGTGCTGGCAGTTGCGGTTCCAGTGTTAGCCATTGCCATGTTTGTTCTTGCGTTTCGTGGAAAGTGGCATCGTCATCGGCAGTTGGGAAAAATAACTGTGCCAATCTGGTTGTACGTGTCAGTAACCGGAGTAGTCATCTACTTTATGGTTTATATTTTTTTCCCCAGTTCGAACAAGCAGGCCGAAGCGGCGACCCATGAAAACATCCAATGTCCCTCCTTGGTATAAGTTACTTGCATTTCATCTTCGTTTCGTTCGTCTCAGCATGATCAGGTTTGTTGAAGGATTCGTGGGGCTAGCCGTTGTTGCTTATGCTTACTGAAGTGCAGGTCGACCTATGGATAAGTGGTTTCAGTCAGAGTGAGACTTTGATCAGGCTTCAGGTGCTCTTTCGCGAAAGTGTCAATCTACTGCGTATTTTCGCTGTGATTTTTTCGGTTCGCTGGTTGTTGCCTTCGTGGTTTTCGGCCAATATGTTTCTTTCGCGTTTTAATGCTGATGCAATGTCTCTGGTGCAAGTTCACGTATAAATAAACAGTTTTCCATATTCATATTCCGTGTCGCAGGCGGCTGCTATCGGTCATGTGGCCCACGGCTGTCTTGGACATCTGGATAGCGGCATTGACCCAATCTTAAAAAGCGTTTCGGCTGCCTGGCTAGTGAGCCGGCTCGCATTTCTTCCCAATGTGGTACTGGAATTGAAGAGGCATGCGGGAGATTCGTATCTGAGCACTGTTTCGAGTGCACTTTTGTTCGACACTGATTATTGGTGTCTCAGTGCAATGAATTGTCTATACTTTATGTATGAGAAGCCGCATCATAGTATGGTCGTTTTTACTTATTGTTTGCCTTGCAATAAGCACTGAAACATTGGGTTGCCCCGGCTGTAAAGATGGGCTGGCGGCGGCCGACAGTGAAGGTGCAAACATAGCCCGCGGATATTTTTATAGTATCCTTTTAATGATGGCTATGCCGTTTACGCTTGCAGGATCATTCGGACTTTATGTCTGGCGAGAAACGCGACGACAACAGCAGGCCAATAATGGTGACAGTGGGGGCGGAAGTTCTGCACCAGATGGGTCAGATGCATCGATACCTGATGCACAAAATGCAATAGATGAGTCTTTGGAACGGTCGCATGAAACGCCTATGTCAACAGCAGCGACCTGATTGCATGAAATTCCGTCATGCTTTGGTACATGTCGGAAACGCACTATTTGTTGCCTTTTTTTTTATAGTGTCAACCGTATCATCTGCAGTCCAATCCCCGGAGGAATATTTCACGACATGGGGCCTCTCCTCATCGTACCTACAGAAGCAATTTGAGGAGGTAGTGGAGAGTGACACGGTCACGCTTTCGAGTGACGAATTTCAATTAGTGGCACGAGTCTTGGATCGTCTACAAGGTGCTCCAAGTCGATGGTTTCAAAAGTGGGCGGACGATTCAATCGAATTTGACAGCAGTCTTGCATCGACATACCAGCAGGAGTGCCGCTCAGTTCAGATCGTTGGAACTATCTTGAGAGTCAACTGCATTAAGTCACCACATAATGTGGCAGCGTTAACGAGCTTGGAAGAAATCTACGCAGTGCAACTGCTTTTAGCAGACTCGCAGACTGTATGGGTGGTCGTTCCTGAAATACCAGTCGGTCTGCCCGTTGGTCGACCTCTTCATCAAAACGGTGGCGCATCAGTAATACTCCTTCATGTTCCAGGCGAGGAGTCGATGGAAAAGCGGAAGGAACCGATTCTTGCAGTAGCTGCAAGGCTTCAGTGGTGGCCGCAGACATTGTTTGGGAAGTTAGGCATGGACTATGGCCTGTTCCAATCAGTTGTTGATGGTGATTCCTTAAGAACCGTAGAATCTGATGCCTTTTATTCCAGTCTCTCTGTAAGTGCAAGACAAAATACAATTCCTGACGGACCTCCTATAAATGACAAGTCGCTGGTTGCATTACTTGATCCTGCGAGTGACTGGCTACGGCTGCACCGGGGCTGCCAGATAATCTTGGATGGAACAGCTCGCCGGATTGTAAAAGTTACTGTGGAATCAAAGCGTGAACAGGAAATGCTTGGTAGCGATCACTACTGGGAAATTTTCTTATTTGTGCCGACACCTCTTTTACAGATCCATAATGAATTCCAGGAAACCTACCCAGTTGTTTTCTGTTGCACGAAATTACCTCAAGGAATGCCTGTCGGTGAAGAGGTGAATGAAAGATTGAAGGTTGCAGGTTTTCTGTTCAAGAGATACCGATACATCACGCGTCGTTTAAATTATTCTGGAAAGGAAGCCGAGGAAGGAAGGCCTCAAGAGTCGCCGCTTCTTGTCGGTCAAATCCCTGTGTGGTTGCCAGCAAAGCAGCCATCCACACTTCCTCGTGGAATGACCTGGTTGCCTGTGCTCACGGCAGTCGCTCTTGCTGGCTGGATCGTGAAAGGGTTTTGTCAAAGCAGGTACCGCTCTCCGTTGAAGGAAAAACTCCCCGATCAGATCGAACTGCCGTAGTACTTTTTGGCAAAAGATTACAATTCAAGATTACGTGATTTCTCGAAGGAATTGGCCCACGCTTGTTGATTCTTTAAGATTCGCAACACTTACGATGCAGGAGATTCTGTTTCGCAAGTCTTCGGTGAATTCACCGAACGCGATTGCCATAGAAAGTTGGGTGATTTTCGTCATGGACAGCGTCGACAGAGGTGCAAAATTTTGACTACAAGTAGGTCCTAGATTAAAACAAGAGGTAAGAGAATGAGAAGAGCCAAGATTTCGATTATTGGTGCTGGGAACGTTGGTGCCACGACTGCGCATTGGTGTGCCGCTGCAGAATTAGGGGATGTTGTTCTTCTTGATATTCCAGCAACAGAAGGCATGCCAGCTGGCAAGGCGCTCGATCTCTTTCAGGCTTCACCGATTGTTGGTTTTGATTCCAAGATTACAGGGACAACAGATTGGTCCGATACTGCTGCCAGCGATGTTATCGTGGTGACTGCTGGGATTGCTCGTAAGCCCGGCATGAGTAGGGATGACCTTCTATCCACAAATGCGAAAATTGTAGGCAACGTTGCGGAGCAAATTAAGAATACCAGTCCTGATGCTGTCGTTATTGTTGTATCGAATCCACTTGATGCGATGGTACAGCGTGCATTTCAGATACTTGGTTTTCCACCATCACGCGTCCTCGGCCAGGCAGGCATTCTTGATACGGCGAGGTATCGGTCATTTCTAGCTATGGAGTTAGGGGTGAGTGTTGAGGATATCACTGCGATACTTCTTGGTGGGCACGGCGATACGATGGTTCCAATTCCAAGTTGTACAAGCGTGGGAGGCATTCCAGTGACTCAATTGATTTCGAGTGAACGACTCGATTCGATTGTAGAACGTACGAGAAAAGGAGGAGCTGAAATCGTTGGTCTGCTCAAGACGGGAAGTGCGTACTACGCTCCAGCCGCGGCATCTGCCCAAATGGTTGAAGCCGTTGTACGAGACAAGAAAAGGTTGGTCCCGTGTGCCGCCTATTGTGATACTGAGTATGGAGTTGGCGGATACTTTGTTGGTGTCCCAGTTATACTGGGTGGTAGCGGTGTAGAAAAAATAATTGAACTCTCGCTCTTGCCTGATGAAAAAGTGGCATTCAATAAAAGTATTGATGCGGTCCGGGAGCTTGTTGGCGCTATGGGGAGTCTGACGACCTAGCCGAAGGCCTTGCCTTCTCCAGTTCCCCTCTATTCACCAGATTTCCCAAAGATTCTTTGTTTTCACCCGGTAATGCTGCCATTGCCCGGAGTCTGTGACTGCGTTAGAAACCCTCGGGTGTGTTGCAGTGAGTGGAACGCCTTGTGGTACGCGCAAGTAAACACACTTCGTATTCGTGCAAAAGGTTTCATGGAGAATCTGAAATGGTGAAACAGTCGACGGTATTCCATTATGAACCCAATCCTTGTTCACCAAACAGCAGTGGCTTTACGTGCAATAATGAGGCTTTGCCTTCGGGTGAATCAGAACAGCTGTTTTTACCATTAGGTTATGAGTCTGGGTATGATTATCCGCTGCTTGTATGGCTACCACAATCAGGTGACACGCACTTTGATCTAGGTCGCACCATGATGCGAATGAGTCTGAGGAATTACCTCGCGGTGCTGCCTGCTGTCCCGTCCGATTCAGAGAGTTGTTTTCAAGCTATTGACGGAATGATGAGTCGATACAGTGTTCACTCTCGCAGGGTTTATATCATTGGTGTTGGGGCAGGGGGAGAAAATGCCTTTCGGTATGCCTGTCAGAACCCAGAGTCGTTTGCTGGAGTGGTCTCAATTAATGGCCGGTTTCCTCTGCGTGAGAGATTGCTGGGACAGCTTGATCGTATTCGTTCACTTCCGATGATGCTTTGTTGTGATGAAAAAACAGAAACAGGTGATTTGTTGAATGATTGTGACGTGAATCAAACATTACGACTGTTTCATGCTGCAGGAGGATTGATGTCTATGCGTGTCTATCGAAATAAAAGAAGTGATGGGACTCAGCAGGTGCCTTTGGTAGATATGGTCGGAGATATTGATCGGTGGATTATGGATGAGGTTTGCCGCGTTCCAGGGGATCAGGTGACTGCTCTCGTCTAGTTTAGGCATGCTCGAAGTACAAAGGTTTTATGATGACAGAATCTATCTCGGCAAAACAAACTGTAAGTCATTACGGCCAGTCGCCAGCGTTGCGAGGAATTGTAGGAAATGTGGTGAGTGGCTTACAGCGTCAGCATGCCGATTCGGGTGTGCCCTTGCCTCATGTGTCAGTTGACGTTCCTCTCGCGCATAGGTTTGAGGGAAATGTTGTAGTTTTGGAAGAGTTGCTTAATGTGTGGCTCTGTGATGCGGTTCGGGCTGCTGCTGGAAGTGCCGCTATGGCGAGAACTGCAGAAGTTCTTATTACAAGTGTTGAGTATGCAGATTGCATTGAGATAGAAATTGCCGACAGCGGATCCTCTCTTTCAGAGCGACAAAAGGTTGGCGGAGGTGTTGTTGGTCGTGTGCATGCAGTTGCTCAGCAGGAATTGCTTGATCAGGTTCATGGCGACATGCGGCTTGATGATTGTGCTGAGGGTGGTGTAGCGGTGACGTTGCGTTTCCCAAGAGTGGTTTCGCAGCGCATGGCTGCTTAATTTTATGCCTACAATGGAGATTTCTGCATGGATGCAGCGATCGAAAATGCGTCAAAGAGTTATTCTGGAGTCCGGCCTATTCAGGTTGTCGGCTTCAGTCTTTTGTTGGTTGCCGCGGTAGCAGGTAGCCTGCTTATCGAGTTCCCTGAAAAGCAGCCAGGTGGTGAGGTTGAGTTGCTGGTCGGGGCAGTTCTTGGCCCGGCGGATCTTGCGGTCATTGAGGCTGTTTTCGATCGCTCCGGTCTTGAGTCATATCGTGTGGATGCAGGCCGTCTTTATGTGGATCGTGGTCGCCAGAGTGGCTATTTGAGAGCGATTGTTGATGCGGGCGCTCTCCCTCCAGAATTCGGAGGAAGCCTGCGGCGAGCAGTTGAGAGCGACAGCCCTTGGCGAAGTAAGGAGACGCAGGCTGAGTTGGTACGAATAGCTACTCAGGAAGAATTATCATTAGTGATTCGAACCATGCCAGGTATCGAGCAGGCTGCAGTGCTTTATTCAGGAAGTAATGCAGGTGGTTTATTTCGTGATGGTAATGCTTCTACGCAAACTGCAAGCGTAAGTATCCGTACGCAGCCTGAACTAGAAATTGATCGGCATCGCGTTGAGGCGATTCGGGTGCTTGTTGCGTCTTCAATTGCAGGTCTTCGTGTGGAGCAAGTGGCGCTCACTGATCTCCAAAGTGGACAAGTGTATGACGGACCGCTGTTGTCAGATGCTGAGTTCATCACGACTGATCCGGATCGAGCACGAGCTGTTGCGTACGAGCAGCATGTGACTATAAAAATCCGTCAGGCATTGGCCTTTATTTCTGGAGTTGTTGTTGAAGTAAATGCCTCCGCTATTGAGCAAGTGGCTGGTGGTAAAGAGGAGGCGGCGGTTCGAGATACACGGGCGGCTGCTAATGTGCCTGCAATTGTGGGCGTTGGGTTGGGCAGTGATCAGGGTGCGCGAGATGTTGGGCAAGTTGTCTACGTTTCTGTAGCCATTCCGGAAACGTACATTGACCGTTTGTGTGAACAGGTTTATGCAGATGTAGATGATCCTGCAGGTGCTGAAATTAAACGGCTTCGGACACTCGTTGTTGGGCTTGTTCCTGCAACGAAACCGTGGGGCCGGGCAGTGGTCACAATAACTCGATACCCCGGACTCAGTACGGCTGCCAGCACTCTGGACATAGATGATACGCCGAATCAATTGAAGTCTGGTGAGGGTAAGCCGGTTCCTGCACCGACGTATTCATTATCAATGTTTTTGCCAATCGGTTCAGAGTCGGTGATTCGATCTGTGATGAATGGAAAACCGATCGCGCTCTATGGGTGCCTGGCGTTGGGGTTTTCTGTAGTGTTCATGTGGTGGCCAAGGTGGCGAATACGAGAGCAGCCGTCTGATACGTTGCCCGGTGATAGTCGCGACTTGATTAATTGGGCCACGCTTCGTCGGTCGCACCAGCATGAAGAGCAAGCCGAGGCATAGTGAGCCCTATGAGAAATCCTCCATTTTATAAAGTGCCGTTGCGCGAAGGAATCTGCTTCCTGGCAATTCTTATCTGTTCTCATACCTTGCTGTACGCAGGTGAGCTCGATGCCAAAACTCATTTGCCTACCGAATTCCCTGAAGTTTCTCTGTCTTTGGAGCAAACTTCAGAAACCCAGCCTTCGGGCAAATTGAACACCTTGTCTTTTGGTAATGAGATGGCTTTTGATTGGAAGGCGTGGGCGATTGTGGGTGTTGCGGGAGCCGTGTTGGTAAGTATTCGCCTATTTAGTCGTCGAACCGTGTTCAAAATACCGAGTGATGTGTTCGAGTTACTTGGTGAATCAACCTTAGGCAGTGGTCAAGCAGTGAGGATTGTTCGTTTTGGCCCTAAGACTCTCCTAGTGAGTGTTGGAAGTGGTGGCCCGAAGACACTCTCAGAGTTGGACGATCCTTTAGCTACGGAGTGGATTGCTGCTGCCTGTCGTGGAGAGCAGACTTTGCGGCCTTCGGCTAGCCGCCTGTCAGTTGGCAATGACTCCCACGATGTGAGTGGCTCTCCAGTTCTTGAGCCCGTCAGCACGACTCATTCCGAGGTGGCATAATGACTACTTCGACGTTGGTGTGGAAAAGACTCATTTTGGTAGTTGTGCTGGCCTTGAGTGTATCAGCGAGCCAGGGTCAGGATGTTCAATCACCTGTCGATGGAGTTGGTCCGAGTGCTGACGAAGGTAGGCCTGATTACGAAGACATTGACACAAGTGTTTCGACTTCGACGGCGGTTCAGTTGCCAGAGGATTTTTCTAATATTTTTGATCGGCGGTGGGCTGACCGTCTGCTACCGGCAGCAATAACTTTCGGTGTGATGAGTCTTGCGCCGGCTTTGCTGCTCATGACAACATGCTTTGTCCGAATGTCGGTTGTTTTGTCACTTACACGACAAGCCATCGGTACTGCTAATTTGCCGTCCACTCAGATTATTACATCGTTGGCATTGTTTCTATCTGCTCTTGTGATGTGGCCGATTTGGACAACTGCCTATGAAGCAGGGGTTGAGCCTTACCAGGCTGGAGAGGTTTCCTTGCAGGAGGCTTTTGATCGAGGGAGTCTTCCTATACGCCGATGGATGTCTCATCAGATAGAGGAGGCGGGTAACCGTGACACCGTTGCATTATTTCTCCGCCGACATCCGGGTGTTGTAAATCAAGTCGATAGTTACGACCAAATACCTACAGAGGTGCTTTTGCCTGCTTTTCTTGTGAGTGAACTAGAGGTCGCGTTCATGATCGGCTTTCGAATCCTGCTTCCTTTTCTTGTGTTGGACTGTGTTGTTGCAACTCTTGTGGTTTCAACAGGCCTCGTTATGTTGCCTCCTACGATTGTGTCTCTGCCGTTGAAACTGCTTGTGTTTGTTATGGCAGATGGTTGGTCTCTGGTTGTTCGTGGCTTGCTCGATGGGGTGTGCCTGAACACGTCGTAGTGTGAGTTTTTTTGTGTTCTCTTTGCAAGCCAGCGGTTTTAGGGAATTTTTGTATGGCAGACTTTGATCTTGTTCCACTCGTTCGGTCTTCACTTCTCGAAGGCGGGTTGCTGCTGGCTCCGGCCCTCTTGGCGGGCTTATTAGTAGCTCTTGTTGTTGGCGTTTTACAGTCAGCTACAGGAATCCACGAGCCACTTATTGGCATGGTTCCCAGGCTTGTTGCCATGGTGGCTGTCATGTTTTTGACTGGAGGTTGGATGATTGACAGGTTTGTCAGTCTTTTTCAGGCCAGCGTTCTTTCACCCTAGCTGAGTTTCTGTTTCCTGTACTTCCGGAGTGTGTTTTGCTCGTTGCTGAAACTCTAAGCACTGGTGGACTGTTCGATTTGTTTTCACAATCATCGATGATCATCGCTGTTGGTGTACTGGCTCGCATTACTGGTGTTCTGTTTAGTGGTGGGTTGCGGATGTTTCCTGGTGGAACCGTCCACCTCAGGATTGCACTCCTTTTAGTCCTTGGGCTTGCTGCTGCACCGGTTGCAATTTCAGTGTCACAGTTGCAAGGTGTAACTGAACAAGCATTTGTACCAATGGTATTTTCGGAACTACTCGTTGGCTGTTGTCTTGGTATCACGGTCAGTTTTTTCGTCAGTGTCTTTGAGTCTTCTGGTAGTTTGCTCGCGAGTGTTGCGGGGCTTAATTGGGCAGATGTTTTTACTCCGGGCGGTAGTGGTGGCCCTGGCGTAGCACGTCTTTGCGGATGGGTAGGCCTTGCTTCATTTGTTGCTGCTGGTGGTCAGCAGTTGGTAGTTGCTGGGCTCATTGATAGTTTCCTCCAACTGCCAGTAGGAGCACTTGCTCAATCAAGTGACTTGTTTGGACTGCCAATTGTGATGAGGCTCATTGAGTTGCCATCACTTTGTTTGCAAATGGCACTTATGATTGCTGCTCCACTTCTGGTTGCTGTAATGACGGCACATCTCACTGCAACAATCTGTATGCGTTCAGTTGACACCACGCCTGGACCAGGAGTTCTTCAAGGTATTGCTGCTGCTGTAATGCTTGGTGGACTGATTGTCGGAAGTCAGCAGTGGGCAGGTAATTCAGGGGAGTATCTCCGTGTTCCGTTTGAAGCCACCTTTGAATTATCAGATCCTGTAATCGATCAAGCCGCTCTATCCAGTTTTGAGAAAGAGGGGCAGGCCAATGAGTGAAAGCCAAGATCGAACCCTGCCAGCCACACCACGACGAAGGGAGGACGCTCGCAATAGGGGGCTTGCTCCAAACGGTGCTGTGTTGGCATGGCCTGCGATGGCAGCAGTTGTCTTGGTTGCGATGCCAGTTTGGTGTCGCACGACGGCTTCAGCTACCGTTGCTGCAATTGAAAATATCCATATGACTGGGAAGGGTGGAAGTTCGTACATCTTATTGCCGATTATTTTCCCCACAGTTGTAGTGGTCATACTCGCTCTCGGAGTCTTGCTACTCGTTCGGACGATTTTTGATGGAGCTGCATGGCGGCTTGACCGTCTTGCGTTCCGGTTCGAACGGATTGATCCGAAGGTTGGTTTGCAACGTATTGTATCCACAGTGACCGCTGTTCGGGCCGTGAGCTCTTTTATTGGTTTAGCAATTCTCGCATCGGCTGCTTGGTTATTAGTAGGCCCACTTGTTGTTGTGTTGGGTGATTTTTTAGCGCACCCTTATGCTGATGAAGGGCAGGGCAGTGAACTCTTGTCTCCAGCAGTGAATTATCTTTGGGGTATCCTGTTGGTCGCGGGTGTGGTTGCTGCTGCAGATTGGTGGCTTCAGCGATTCCGTTTCGAAAGAAAAATTCGAATGACCCCGAGTGAATTGCGAGAAGAGTTGCGAGGTCTCCGGTCTGATCCTAAGGTTCGGTGGCAACGCAATGGGAAGTGAGGGTTAAACTCGTAATTCACTCTCTCCAGTTCGCTCAGGACATTTTTTCAGCGCTTCTTCAACAGGACCGTCAAGAAATTCATCAACCTGCATGCTAGCTCGTCCTTCAAGACCGTCGATTGTTAATGCAGCGTGCACGTCAACGTCTTTGAAAAGTGGGTCTGTGATAAGTCGCTCAACGAGATCGTTATCGCGGCCATCACGGATACCTGCGGTTGCTGCATGGCTGTGGCGGCGAATGGCTTCGTGTAGTTCCTGCCGGTCACCTCCTGCTGTTGTAGCAGCCATTAAGAGCCGTTCACTGGCAAGGAAAGGAACGTGCTGTTCAAGGTTGCGGCGGATAGATCCGGGGAGGACAACAAGTCCGCCGGCAATGTTTGAATATATTACGAGTACAGCGTCTGCTGCGAGGAAAGCCTGCGGGAGCACTAATCTTCGGGGGGCTGAGTCATCGAGCGTTCGTTCGTACCACTGTACCGCAGCAGTCTGGCTAGCCGTCTGTTGGAGGCCCATAACGAAGCGACTCAAGCCGCACATTCGCTCTGCTCTCATTGGGTTTCTCTTGTAGGGCATTGCGGAAGATCCAACTTGATCAGTTTCAAAAGGTTCTTCAAGTTCGCCCCACGCTGCTGCAATCCTCAGGTCATTTCCAGCTTTATGGGATGATTCTGAAATTCCACCAAGTATTGTTAGCACCTGAGAATCAATTTTTCTCGGATATGTTTGCCCAGTGACGGGAAATGATTTTTCAAAACCTATTTTGTTTGAAACAAGTTCATCAAGTTGTCGTACCTTCGTATGGTCTCCATTAAATAATTCAAGAAAACTGGCTTGAGTACCAGTTGTTCCTTTCACACCGCGGGCACTTAGAAGTAAACGTCGATGGTTGATTTCTTCAAGATCGAGCAGGAGGTCGAGGATCCAGAGGCAGATTCGCTTTCCAATAGTAGTTGGTTGGGCCGGCTGTAGGTGTGTACGTCCAAGGCAAATTATCGACTTTGTTTCGCGTGCTTTGCTTGATAGTTTTTCGATAACACTGGCTAAGCGGCCTGCTATAAGGTCGAGTGATTCACGAATTAAACAAAGATCTGTATTGTCTGTTACGAAAGCACTGGTTGCTCCAAGGTGCATGATCGGTTTGGCTTCCGGGCAGTCGTCTCCGAAGGTATGGAGGTGAGCGAAGACATCGTGACGTGTCTGCTTTTCGTATGCGGCTGCTTTCACAAAATCAATGGTGTCGAGGTGTGATCTCATCTCATGGAGTTGTGAAGCTGTTATCGGTAAACCCATTTCAGCTTCGGCCTCAGCGAGTGCTAGCCACATTCTGCGCCAGAGGCCATACCGATGACGGTCACTCCAGATATAGCCCATTTCTTTTGAGGCGTAACGATCGGCAAGTGGATTACTCCATCGTTCAACTTCGACAGTCGGCTCATTTTTTGGATCTGCAACCATTATTCACTTTCATTTAGAATGTATGTAGGTATTCATTTTTCATGTGGCTTTTTAGCCGATGTCGACATCATGCAGAAGAAACGCTCGATAGCTAGTCTCGCTCGCAGACCCCGAGATGATTCTGCTTTCAGTGATCGATCCAGAGACTCCAGCCACTTTGGAAGTTCCCGGCATCGGTGACTGCCGAGACTCCGTAAGGCAAGTTCAGCTTGGCTTAGAGCTTTTGGCCAACTGGCGACTCCGGCCTCCTTGAGTGCTGCTCCGAGGCTCGTTGGGCGATCAGGTCCCCCCAGCAATCGTGCCGCGGTCGAGTAACGTCGTAGCACCGTAGCTGCCTGCGCGGTTAAGCCAATCGGGCTTTCACCCGCATCAAGAAGACCATTGAGTAGAGAGATGGCTTCTGTGGTTCGACCTGCTGCTGCTGCATCAACCATTTCCCAGACAGTTCTTTGGTGTCCCATTCCTTCAAGTGAATCGACCATCTCAGGAGGAAGCGATCGCTTGCCATCTTGTGGTAAAGCTGCAGCGAAAGTTGAGAGTGCCTGGTCTATCTGGCCGAGTTCATCACCGAGGCGTTCAAGGATGGTGCTCGCTGTCACAGTAGGTAATTCGATCGAATATGTCTGTGCTGCCCATTGCTGAAGCCATGCGGTCAGGTCAAAACGAGGTGGTGTTGAAGTTGTAATTATTAAGCCGTGTTTGTGAACGGCCTTCGCTAATCGTGTGTTTGAAGGAAAACTTCGAACCTCCAGCACAAGAAACCCGCTGCTTCCTGGCTGTCGGCTTGCAAACTTTTCAAGAATCTCTCGATGTGATGAAACAAAACTATCAGCCCGTCGTACGGTAGCGATTCTTGCCGCCGTACTAAACATTGGAACGGTTGCTACTTCGTCAAGAATATCTCTCGGGTCGGGTTGGTCTTCACCAAGAAATTCTCGCCAAGCCCAAGAGTCGTCCTCTTCTTCCGAATGAATACATTTCCGCAGACGAGACAAAATGTGCCGATTTACAAACTGATTATCACCAACCAGTACAACCATTGAGGGCTTGTTTTCTGCCTCGATGATGATGCTTTCCAGCTTCTTTTTGTCGAGGAGCAGATCGAGTCCCAGCACTCCTGCATTCTTCTTTGCCACTGGCGGTCTTCCTAGGGATCGACAGAATATTAACTCCTGCAGTGTAGCGAGATTTTAGAAAAAAAAACCAAGACAGCAGTTAAAAGTCTTCCAGAGAAGTGATCCGCCTTAGAATGCGTGTATTTGCTTAAGGGGTCTTAGCTGTGGTAACCCGTGGGCTTCCAAGCGTGCCAACAAATCGAGCGGTTCGAAGAGTGATTGGCTCTTGTGTGATGCTTTCACCCACATTCCCCGCTGCATCAGGCATTTCAATTCGCACAAATACGCGGCTAGGTAATGAGCGATGCGGCTTCCATTTATAATGACCACTGGCGGCCTGGTCGGACGCAATAGTTGCCCAAGGTCCAGTTCGATGGGGAGAATATGAAAGACGAACGTGGCCTGGAATCGCTAAGGGGTCTTCAAACGAATAATGGATTTCAAAAGCGTCAGAATCGCTTTTTTTACCTGTTACCACATCAAGGCTTGTGGCTTGAGGCGGTGTTGTATCAATCCCAATCCAAGTTGATGGTGACTCACCCGCTCGTGGAGCGATCGGTGTACCAGGAACGTCTCGAACAATTTCAAGACGGCATCCAAAAAGACCCTCACCAGAGAACTCAACATCGATAGGGCTCGTAGTATCTTTATCGACCGCGATTCGTTCCCAAGAGTTCCCTCCATCTCGTGTACTCCAAAGCTCGACCCGAAAAGGACCTTGTAGATCTTCGGGGACATTGAAGCTGTACTCCCAGCTAAAGTTCTGTATCCGCATGAGATGAAGTGGGCTGCCTCGATATTCTGCAACAACCCCTGTTTTTTGGTTTTGTGATAACTCCGGATGCTGAAGGTTTTCTTTTATAGCATCTGCAAGTGTTGGTGAAGATATCGTAAGAAGAGGTTTTTTCTTAGCAACGGCACTGTCATTTTTTATTGTGCTGGATTGCGTGTTAGAAGGTTGAGCAAAGCCAACAGGCTCACCACCGGCCCATGACTTCCCAAGGGTGGGTTGCCAACGCATGTCTGTATTTTTTCTGCCCGGCAGACGGTCCTGAAGCATCACAGATTTTGTTCGGTGACTATCGCCGGTGCTTGATCCAGCCAGCGGTGATGGGAGTGCGGGTGTAGTTATTTCATTTGCAAGATCAGATTGTGTTACTTCAGGATCGGTGGGGAGCATCGAGAATTGCTGGGTTGTCCTATGGCCAGAAGCATCTGCCATAGAAATTTTTACCGTAAGGCTGCCAACGTCCTGTCCAGCCCACCAGATTTCTTCACCCACAAGATGTGCTGGAGAACGTCTCGAAAGGACTGGTTCTGTAGCAATTGTTTTCCAATCACCGTCAGTTTGTCGGTATTGGAATGAAACTGTATCAAGATTGATGGAGTCGTCTGCCGCGGCGTAGCGGCAAACAATTTCACCATCGGATCCTTTCCAGACACGTCCGGACAGGCGGGGGGCTGCTGCATCAACTAAGATTCTCGCGTCCGGCCCCTCACTGCCTCGAGATCGATTTTTACGATCAATCGCACGAATTCGAAACCAATACTCCCCATCGGTACTGGCTTCAAATGGGATCGATGAGTTCGGGGGAGATGTAGAGCCTGCCGACGTCCAAGAAAGGCCAAAATCGGTGGAGACACTCATTTCCACCTGTTGTATGGTGGCGTCAGAAGTGTCCGGCGTTGGAAGTCGGAACGGAATAGCAAATTGCCGTTGGGTTGTTCGAACCAGTTCCGGAAGTGAGGCCGTATTTTCTGCTCTTGTAGCGGAAAACGACTCCGAAACCCCCCCCTTCACACAGCAAAAGAGGAATAACAACACGCTTAACCGGGATGTGTTCATAGACTTCGTGAATCTTTCCAAATCTCCGTACACTGACCTCATAATCGATATCGGCCATTTGTTTCCGAAAATCGTGCTTTTCCGATACAAAGGTTTGTGATCATGGACTTCTGTGTGGATTTGCTACTCAAGCCAGAAGCTGCCCAGAGTCTAGGTAAGATAGTGAGCTAGCCGGAAGTGGGAAAGACTGGGAAAGACTGGGGAGCGAGGACTGGGAGGGCGAGACCAGAGCGCCGCCTGTATAAAGTTCTTTGGCTGAAAGAAACATGTAAAAGTCACTAATTGAAGCTTGCATTTGTGATTCGACAAAAGGGCAGATTTTTTTGGTTCCGTTGCTGATTAATTCGTTGATCCTTCTGGCTGTTGTTGTCAGTGGGATCGTTGTTATCGTTCTGATCCGTGAAAAACTCCATGGAACTGGTGCCGGTCGTGGCGATTGCGACGAAACTTGGGAGCAAAAGCTGGCTGAATATAAAAAACTGCGGGATAGGGGTGTGCTGGAAGAAGATGAATACCGAAGAATAAGAACACTTGGTGATCCTTTTCCTAAGGATGCTGAGAATATATCCAAGACGTTGCCCGTGATATCAAAACGAGCAACAGGAGAGGACAGGAGAACCTAAATAGATGCCGACCGGAAAAGATGCAAATGGAATTGGACGTCGCGGGGCCGGCGGCACGACAAAAAAAAATGCCTTCTGTTCGTTTTGTAGAAAAAGCTATCGCGATGTAGGGCCCTAGCGAAGAAATCACAGGAAGCCGGCCAACCAATTCTGGTATTAAACC
>JABAAH010000119.1 GCA_014238855.1 Planctomycetota bacterium | reverse complement strand
AAGAGCCCGAGACTCACCAGAATCAAGCGGCCAGTGCACGCCACACCTAAGTGCGTCACAAGATAAACCAATTTTTTTGAGAATTGATTGTGCTGTTGCCACGTGAAGTGGTGATCCTCCATGTGAACCGCATGCGAGTGCGACCTCAGCATCGGAGAGCCTGTATCTTTCAGCAGCACCACTTGCGACCAACGGCAAGGCTTGGATTGGTTTCAGACACGACCTTGGAAATACTGCTGCTTCGACATCACCAATGCTCAGGATCTGCTCACCGGCTTCAGTTACAACGACCGCCCTGCCACGATGAAACGACTCTTCTTCCTTGCCACGTCGCACAACAAGTAATCGTGGAGATACATCCATTTGTAACCAATCACCTTCAGTACAACGAACGAAGCGGATGACAACCTTTCTGTCAGCCGAGACAAGCCTCGGCTGGCAGATTGCACATTATTCCGTTTTCTATCTTTTTTTTGCAAAAATTTGCAAACAACGCCGTCATTCCGGTCTTCTACGGCTGATATTCATCACGCAAGAAAAAAAGGCTTATACTTAAGCAAATTCTGCGATGAGACAGGCGGCATCGCTTTCCACCACACAACTGACCAGAAACTATCAATAGACATATGCCTATTTCACGACTTCCTGGACTCACGCTTTCCTCGACCACCATGTCGATTCTCGAAGCAGCCGACGCGGCCGGCCAACTCACGCTTTTCGACTCTGTTGAACAGCTCGTCGCCGCAGCCGCCCCGGCTGAAGAGTGCAGCGAAGATGGTTTCTATACTGTCGGCTACGATGTGCCGAATCGTGGCTTCGTACCCGAAGCGAAAGTATGCCACACCACCAATGGAATCGCAGCAAATTATCTTGATGCGTACATGCGTCGTCGCGACCCAGACTGCATGGTCATCGCTGACGACCAGAACACTGACAAGCCCACCTTTTCAAATCGTTTTGGGCACGAGTTTGATAGCCTTCGAAAAGAAACCATCGAGTGGCTGAAAACCCAACCCATAGGTTGTTTTTTCTTTAAGTCTGGGGTTCCTGATAAGCCTCTTGATGCAGTAGCCATCTGCCCGGCAAATGCCGGCTTCTTTGCGCTCGGCTTGGCGTTGCTTCAAGGTATTACTCCTGTCCAGCAAGTATTGGACCAGGCTGAAACCTACTACCACGAAGCTGTTGTGTATGTTGCTCCACCATTTCGCCACACACACTTCGATGGGAAACAGGTCGTTGTGCATAATCGTCGCTTTGATGACAGCACCAGCCTTCATGAACTCTTCAGCTACAACCTGTACCCCGGACCATCTGCAAAGAAGGGTGTGTACGGAATGCTCCTGACCATGGGCGAGCGGGCCGAAACACCGTGGACAACAGCGCATTGCTCAACAGTACAAGTTGTCACTCCGTATGAAAATGTCACGACAATCATGCACGAAGGAGCCAGTGGTGGTGGCAAAAGTGAGATGCTCGAACACATGCACCGCGAAGCTGATGGCCAACTCAAGCTGGCAACCAATACCGTGACCAAGGACTCTCGTTCTCTAGCCTTACCCCGAGGCTGTGAACTTCATCCTGTCACTGATGACATGGCTCTCTGCCACCCCGCACTGAAGGGGAAAGATTCTCAACCCGGTTCACTGAGCCTTATGGATGCAGAGAGTGCCTGGTTTATTCGCGTAAACCACATTGAGGAATACGGCGTCGACCCACAACTAGAAAAGCTGACAATCTCACCACCCGGCCCACTTCTTTTCCTGAATCTGAAGGCTCAGCCCAACGCCACAACTCTCATCTGGGAACACACTGAAGACGAGCCGGGCAAACGCTGCCCAAACCCACGAGTCGTTATGCCTCGTAATTACGTGAGTGACGTAATCGATGAACCGGTTTCTGTCGACATCCGAAGCTTCGGTGTCCGATGCCCACCGTGCACGCGTGAGAATCCAACGTACGGAATCATCGGGCTGTTTCATGTTCTGCCACCAGCACTCGCATGGCTTTGGAGACTCGTCGCACCGCGTGGTCACGGTAATCCATCAATTGTGGACGAAGGTGGTATGCAGAGTGAAGGTGTTGGTTCGTATTGGCCCTTTGCAACCGGCAGACGAGTGGACCAAGCAAATATTCTCTTAAACCAAATTCGAGAAACTGCTGGCACTTTGTTTGTGCTTATTCCGAACCAGCACATTGGCTGTTGGAACACTGGCTTCGCACCGCAATGGGTAGCTCGTGAATATCTCGCTCGACGAGGATCAGCAACTTTCCGCCCGACCGAACTCAAGCCAGCTCGCTGCCCGCTCCTCGGCCATCATCGAGAATCCATGCAGGTTGAAGGGCAGACCATAGGCACACTGTTCTTTGACGTTTCAAAGCAACCGGAAGTTGGCACTGATGCGTACGACAAGGGTGCCGATATTCTTCGAACGTTCTTCCTTGAGCACCTCAATCACTTCGATCATGATGAACTCGAGCCACTTGGACGCAAAATCATTCAGGCATGCAACGAGAATGCGTCTGTCGAAGAATACAAAAACCTGATTCCGCAGGTGTAGCACGCTAGCCTTTCATAGTTTTGAAAACTTAGCTTACTTCGACAGGTCGAAGTCGATCGAATTCTGATCTGCACGTACAGTAGCAGTTAAAGGTGTTCCCTGCTGGTCTGCATACTGCTTCGGTAGTAGGTTTTTTGGACCTGTGTCGTATTGCGATACAACCATACCTGCCGGCACGTAGCCCTCGTTTCCTGTTTCCTCCGACTCAGCTTCTTCTGCTGCTGGCTTCTCTGCACTCACTGCAGGTTTGTCTTCAACCTCTTTTTCATATTTGACTATCGTCACCCGAAATGAACCCTCCATTGCACCATCACCACGAGTAAACGAAGTAAGTTCATATCGCCCCAAAGCATCTGTTGAACCGTTTGCCGGATTTTGACCATCGTCGGGCAAAAAAGAAACGATCGCATCTGCAACTGTCTGACCATCGACCGTTACCACACCACTGACAGAATGTGTTGGCGGATACTGCCGCCCTCGCGAACAGCCTGAGACCATACCAAGAATACACGCCGTGAGTAGTAGCAGGCCTCGTGGTCTCAGAACTTTGACTTCCACAATTCTTCTCACTTTCTAATTTTTCCAGTAGAGAAACACCGACAGGCTGGTAGGAACGACCATCGATCCTATTCGCTGAAACACAAAGAACACCGGTTACGGCTGAGAAACAGATTCCCCACCGGCCTTGGTTCCCATTGCTCCCCAGACACCATACGGACTTAAGCCAATCGCATCTCTACGAGGGGCCTGAGAAGACCCGCCGTTGTAGTCAATAGTATCGTTTATGAATCTTGTCGCCCCATCTGCCATAACGACAACAACACCACTCGGATGGCCACTCGTCGGCGGGTAAACAATCGTTGTAGCATCAGCATTCTGATTATTTTGTTGCGAACAGGATGGTGAGTTCGGTGGTAACACCGTGTTGAATCCCGATCGACCAACCTGGCCATCTCGCCAGCAATTTCCTCGTTTGCCTTTCCTCGTCGTCCCAGCAGGCAAGTACCCTCCAGAGTTATAGGTCAGGCAGACGTGGTGTTTTAAATGCCATGCCAACCTCTTGACATTATCTGTAGGCTGCATGCAGACCAGACTCTACAAGGTGAAGCCGTAAGATTCGCTTGATCTCGGCGATAGTCGTCAATTTATGGTGAACACCGGTGTGCGTTGCTTTGACGTCAAGTTCAC
>JABAAH010000118.1 GCA_014238855.1 Planctomycetota bacterium | reverse complement strand
ACAAGTAATCAGAGAAAAGCTCTGGATCAAAGGGTTGTGGATGCTGGCCTCTACCCCAACCCGCAGCAGCAAAAGATTGCTGACCATACGCTCGACCCGCACGACCACTAAAGACCACGACAACTATGAAACCTAAGAGAACGAAAACACAGATCTGTTGAAGCACCTGCTCAACGCTCTGGCCGGGTTGTCGCATCATTTTCTCCAGCCGGCTCGAAACCAAGCACTTACTGAGACATCTTCCTCAAAAGCTGCCGTTCTCGCTCCCGGAAAACAATCTTGCGTAACAGTTCCTCGCGCAAGCGTTTGAACTCTTGCAAAGGCATCCCTACGTCGCTTCCTGAACTTTGCTTAACATGATTCATCATGCCATTTTTCACCAAGCTTGCTGCATGGCTCATACCTGCCTCCATAAGGCGTCGTGGCGACCGGCCTCGCCCCGCCAAGTTATTTTTATCGGCTGGAGAACGGACTCTGTATGAGTCCGGAAGACCATGGCCTTACAATCAACAGGACCGCTATAGCCACCGCTTAATGACAGCCGGTGGCAGGAACAACACCAAAGCCTGCTTCATGGAGCTGCTTATTCAGGGCATTAATATGGTCGTGATCTGCTGTCTCCACAGTGACTTCAACCGTTGTTGAGAAGACCTCTGGCCCTGAAAAGGCCCGATCGTGATTGATTTCAAGCACACTGGCCCCAGCCTTCGCAATGACCTCGGTAAGTCGTGCCATACCTCCAGGACGATCGCTCACAGTCACCGTAAAACGCCACAGCCTGCCATCGACAGCAAGGCCATGATCAATCACTCGATGGAGTACTGTTGGGTCAATATTCCCACCACATAATAGTAAGACCACCTTCAGGCCTTTCAACTCCTGCCCTGCTGTACCCATGATCGCGGCCAATGCTGCAGCACCCGCGCCTTCACATGATGTTTTCTCAAGCTCGAGCAATCGTAAGACAGCCAACGAAAGCGATTGCTCATTAACCGTCAGCACACGATCAACACGTGGAGCCGCAAGCGCAAATGCTCGTTCACCCACTCTGCCAACCGCGAGGCCATCAGCAAGGGTCGGTCGAACGGGGACATCAACTGGTTTTCCGGCTGCAAGCGATGCCGTAAAGCTTGCCGCTGCCGCCGCCTCAACGGCAATGATCTTGATATCCGGACGTCTCGCCTTTGCAGCAATGGCAACCCCAGCCAGAAGTCCTGCTCCTCCTGTGGGCACGATAATTGCATCCGCATCTGGTACGTCTTCGAGAATTTCAACTGCCGTAGTTCCCTGCCCTGCGATGATCTCCACGTCATCAAAACCATGAATTAATCGAAGGCGATTCTCAGATGCCAACTCTATCGCGTGCTGTCTTGCCTCTTCAAAGGTTTCACCGTGAAGCACCACTGTCGCGCCGAGTCGCCGACATGTTGCCACCTTTACGAGCGGTGCAAATCGCGGCATCACAACAGTCACCGGAACCTTCAGAAGCTTCCCGTGATAGGCGAGGCCGAGTGCATGATTTCCCGCTGAAGCTGCGATAACACCAGTTTTTTTTTGTGATTCATCGAGAAGCAGAAGTGCATTGCGTGCACCACGCTCCTTGAACGAACCTGTTCGCTGCAGAAGGTCTAGCTTGCAGAACACATCGCAGCCTGTGAGTTCTGAAAGCGGAACACTCGGTGGACATGGGCTGCGATAAATGCCATCGGCAATTCGCTCAGCTGCAGCCTCGATATCTTCTACTGTCACTGATGCATCCAGCGGCAGGGATGAATGTTGGTCGTGATTGGATGTCACGAGCCACCTCCAGAATCTGTTTCAGCGGCCCGCTCAGTCAGCCGTTCTGGTTGATGAAACGATCGCACATCGATCCAGTGCATTCCTGCCCGACGAGCAGATTCCACGCCAAGATCACTGTCCTCCCACACAAGACAACCCTCTGGCTGTACTCCAAGACGACGGGCTGCTTCAAGAAATGGGTCGGGATCTGGCTTATGTCGACTTGTATCTTCACTGGCAACAATAACATCGAAATATTCACGAACACCTATTTGGCAAAGAATTTTCTCGCACACATCTCGGTATCCACCCGTCACAACTGCCACTGGCACATGACCATGAGCGCGACGCACTGCGGCAATAACAGGATCAATTGCCTTCACATGGGCTACCTGTTCGAGAAACGCCTGCTCTTTCATCTCAGAGGCCTGATCCAGATCAATCTCAATCGATGCTTCACCTGCAAGTGTTGCAAGAATGTCTCGCGTAGGTCGACCACCCAAGGCATAAAAGTAATCTTCATCAAAGCAAAGCCCATGATGTTTTGTCACATGAAGCCATGCTCGATAATGAGCAGGCATCGTGTCAGCAAGCGTGCCGTCACAATCAAAAAGAATGGCCGTGTAGTCTTGAAGCCGCCAGTCAGCCATTGAATTCTGCAGGTTATTCATGAGATTCATTGTGGCTCCAAGGCCACTTGGTCCCCAAAAGGTTGTTTCCTAACTTTATCGACACGACTTCCACTGCACGATTTCCACCACAGGATTTCAACCGCATGCACATCACGAGGCCGTGCATTCTCTGTGTAACGATTGTAGGGACTGGCAATCTCACGCCATGCCAGAATTTTCTTCCTGACCGGAACAGTTTTACAAGGTAGCCTATTCTATAGAGGAACCCCCTCGGAAAATTCGGCCGTTCTCCCGCTGCTTGCAAGCCCTTCGGTTCATCTTATGAAACTACCAAATCTTGGCATTCGGAATCGCATGTTACTGCTCGGCATTCTGCCAGCAGCACTTATCTTCACGGTTATACACTTCACGAACTCCGAAAGTGTTGAGAATGCGCTTTTAGAATTTGCAGAAGAGATTCTTCGCGAACGCACCGCAGTCATCGCTACCGAAATTGATCGTGGCACACTGCAAGCAGTCACCGCATCTCGCACGATGGCAATAGCCGCTGAAAATGGGCTCTTCGGACAGCGTGAAGAATCCATGAACTTCGCTAAGTCAATTCTTGAACAAAACCCACAATTTACAGCAGCATATTTTGGATATGAACCAAATGCAGACGGTCAAGACGCAGAGGCCTTTGACACATTACCCAAAAACGCCCTTGGGAAAGACGGCCGCTTCCTGCCCTATTATTTTCGTGAACTTGCAGATGACACCAAGATAAGTCTTGAACCATGCGTTGGCCTCGAGAAACTTTACTACGAAGGCTGCAAGCAGCAGGCTGAAAACCCAGCAGACGCAAACAAGGCCATGGTGACGGAGCCCTACGACTACGAGGGTAAATTCATGGTCGAACAGACCTATCCCATTATGATCGATGGAAAATTCGCTGGGGTTGCTGGCGTTGATAGAGCGCTCGATCAATTAACCAAAGACCTTGAGGCCATCAAGGTACGGCAAAAAGAAGCTGGCTGGAATATCGACATCATTCTTGTCAGCCGCCTCGGCTCTGTCATTGCCTCCACTGTTGATGGGGCAGACATGAAGACAAAAAAAATCGGAGCAACCGAATACGCCGAGGTGCTCCAACAGTTTCATGACGGCAGCACCGGGCCGGCTATTACAACTGATCTCTTATCGAATACCGACCCTCTTTCAAAAGAGCAGTGCTTCTATGCTGCCAAAGAAATCCCGACTGGTTCATGGACTGTTGTGATGGAATTACCGCGGAAAGACGTCATCGCAAAGATTACCGGCCCCCTTCTTTTTACACTTGCAGTCGCCATCATTGGGTTTTCTACGGTTCTTGGTCTTATTTACTGGCTGACTGCCAGCCTGACTCGTCGCATTGAGCAGTCTGCACACGCAGCACAACGAGTCGCAGAGGGTGACCTTACAGGTGCTGCACTTGAGGAGACTGCGATTTCCTGCACTGATGAATCTGGCCAGCTTCTTCGTGACATTGGGGCTATGACTGGCAGCC
>JABAAH010000117.1 GCA_014238855.1 Planctomycetota bacterium | reverse complement strand
GTCGCACCTCGACGCTTAAACATCTCAACCATTTGGAGCGCGAGCGCAGCATGCTCTCTTCGGGTCCTCACAACAGCAAACACTGCGCGAATAACCTGCCGTCTGTTGCCAAGCAACTCGCCTCGCAACCATCGCCCCAAAGTCTTGCTTAAATTCACTGCAAACTGTGGAACCTGGTCAACAGCTTCAGCAAAATGATCGTGGTTCAGCACAAGCAGGTCAGTATCAACGACTGTCTTAATTGTGGCATTTCGCGGTGACCCGATCAGCATGGAGAGCTCACCAAAATGCGCGCCACGGTCCAACACATTCAACAACGACTCTTCGCCCGTATCATCTTCAAGAAGCACTCGTACACGACCACGAGTAATGACATACATTGTCCCACCTGGGTCGCCTTGCCGAAACAGTTCCTCTCCCCCACGAACTTCCATGGGCTTTGCTTTGGAAAGAATCGTTTTGATGTCCTGATCACTGAGACCGTCAAAGGCAGGTGAACTTTTGAGAAACTCATACTCACCCTGTTTACCGACCGCCATAATAACTTTCCTTGTCGTATTTCGAGTGCACCTTTGGATCGTTTTGTTGTGACCGCACAACCTCAACAGGTCAATTGCAATTGAGCAAAAGCTCGCTCTTCTACCTACTTTGACATTGACCCGCTTTGGCTGAAAAGGGTACTTCCACAGAACGAAATACGCAAAATGTGTTTCTCAGTAGAGGAAGAAAGAACTGAGCATGGCTGCCTCCCAAAACACCCGCCGAAAACGGAAACGTTCCGCCCCTGCGGTGGTCCGATACAAACGATCACTGACAGCTGGCATCAAGTCGTTGGCAGAGAGCACGTGGATTAAATTTACAACCGGCATTGTTCTTCTGACAAGCGGTTTAGATGAAGCAATGGAAACCCTCTTTTCAGACATTTCTGCACTCGAACTTGGTGCCCACCATGGGGTTATGGTGCTCGGCTTTGTGAACATCCTCTCATCACTTCCAGATATGCTGGATGGCCTGGTCGGCACATTTTTAGCCGATGATGATGACGATGAGACTGTAGAAGAACAACGTCCCGATGCAATCGAGCCAAATCACTCTGCACCGCCGATAGCAGAAGTAGCTGAACTAAAAAAAGCTGCCTAAGCAAAGATGGTATTTCCGATACCGATCTCTCGAACGCACAAAAAAAGCGTGGTTATATCTTTTTTTTTGTCACGCTGCGAAACTTTGGTTGGCACCTCTCCGTTGAAGAGAGCATGTTAGAGCATTCCCACACGCTTAATTTTTTGTGACATGACCTACGACTGTTCACAAGGACTAGCTCCACGACCGAACTCACCAAAGATTCACCCACGCGAAGGACCAATACAATGACACGTATCCGCATTGCTTCTATCACAGCATGTCTCTTTGCCCTTATTCTTACTGCAACGGCCCATGCTGCACCCTCGGGACAAAACGATCCCGCTGCACGAAAAGCAGAAATGATGAAAAAATTTGATACCAATAAAAACGGAACTCTTGATCCAGAGGAAAAAGAAAAGCTCAAAGAAGAAATGCAGAATCGTCGTGGGGGCAAGGACCGGAAAGAGTCGACACCTGAGCAGCGCGCCGAAATGCTTAAAAAATTTGATAAAGATGGTGATGGCACACTAAGCGAAACTGAAAAGGCAACCCTTCGTTCTGAAATGCCGAATCGTCGCGGGGACACAGGAAAAAAACAACGGACTCCTGAGCAGCGTGCTGAAATGCTTAAGAAGTTCGATAAAGATGGTGATGGTGCATTAAATGAGGATGAACGAAAAGAAGCTCGCAAGTCGATACGATCAACTCGCGGCGACCGTGAGGGCTCACGAAAAAAAGAAGATTGATTTCTTGACTGAAACCTCACCGTCTCCCTGTACATAAAAAGTACTGGACCAGCAGGCATCTTGGCATCTCTCAGAACTCACCCACCTGCATTGCTGGTGGGTGATTTTATTTGTAGGTGCCATGTCACCTCGATATATTTGAAAAGATGTAGATTGATCAACCAGGACACCCAGGACACCTTGTCCGCACGCTATGCATTCAAACACCAACATCGCTTTATACAAGCCCCAAGACACATTCATACGATTCATTCTTCTATTATCTTTCAGTGGAATAGGTTTCGCTGGTCTCACAGGTCATGCTGCTGATCTCTTCGTATCTCCCACGGCCGCTCAGCCGATCCAAGGAAGTCAAGAACATCCGTTTCGGAGTCTTCAAAAAGCATTGCTCCGCGCGAAACCAGGTGACACCATCTGGCTCCGCGAGGGCAGATACGAAGAGCCAATAAAACTTTTCGAAAAAAGCCAGCTGGAAATTCGTCCACACAACGATGAGAACGTTGTTCTTGACGGAACTGTAGCATTACCAACGGCTTGGCAACCTTGGCGGGATGGCATCTGGAAACAGACGTTGAGTTTTTCGCCACATCAACTTTTTGTTGATGACAACTTGGTTCATATCGCACGCTGGCCTGATGCAACATTTAAAGATGGCTCAATCTGGCGAATGATGGAAGGCATGCGTAGCGCAGACGGCGGCTGGAACAAAAACAAAAATAAATGGGACGGGAAGACTCGGTTCGGCACACTCTATGACGAAGGATTTTCTCGTCCAGAAACACCTGGTTTTCGTGAAGGAGATAGCCGCTACCAGGTTGACCCCACGATCGGTTTCGACAGACAGTCACCGCCTCTCGCAGACACAGGGAAGGATTTTACCGGGTGTGTCGCAGTCCTCAACATTGGGCACTGGAGAACGTGGGCCCGCTCAATTACGCAACACGCGTCCGGACAAGATCATTTCTCATACAACACCGAAGGACTCGTCCCAGAACAGATTCATCAGTTCTCCGGTTACTACGTCCTAGGACTTGCTGCACTCGATCGTCCCAATGAATGGTGGTTCGACGCAGATACGAAAACTATGTATTACATGCCACCGACCGGGATCGACCCAAACATTCAAAATCTTCGAGGCCGTACAAAAGACGTTGGAATTGATCTCCTTCGGTGTACAGAAATTTCAATTCGTGATCTCACGTTCCATGCAGCAGGCTTCTTCTTAAAAGATTGCAGTGATTCAACAGTTCGTGATTGCCGTTTTAACTTTCCAGCAACACATCGTTTTATGGATAACGAATTTCAATTCTTCCAATCGTACAATCCACAGACGAACAGAAACGTCATGCCAAGCTTTTTTGGTGGTGAACGAAACGTCTTCAGCAACAACACTGTCCGGTGGTGCAATTCGCCAATCCATCTCGGCAGTGATGAAATGGTAGTCGAGAACTGTCTTTTCAGTGATATTGAGTGGGACGTGAATTCAGACGGAGGCTCAGGTGCCGTAATGATTGGAAAGAACAGCACCTTTCGTCGGAACACCGTGACGCGTTGTGGGAATTCCGAGGGTGTTCGTGCCATTGATGAAGGAGTAACCCTCGACTTTAACCATCTTTCGGACATGAGCAATCTCCAGCATGATGGCTCTGCACTTAATGTGGGAACAACGAAGCACTACAAGACACTTGTGTCACACAACTGGGCACATGACTGTAATCGCCAGGGAATTCGATTTGATTACCACGGCTCTGGAATCTATCGCGAGGATGGCGAGGTATATGGCGACGGGGCTTATATGAACAATGTCACCTGGAACACGACAGACAATGAAATCAAAGGAGATCGTCAACTAATTCTAAACAATACAGTCCTACGGAATAACCACTACCCAGATGTATTTCAAGAAGAAGTTACATTGTCGGTTCAAGGCTTTATGGTGATGCATGAGATTTACAGCAACGCCAATAGCTTGATCCGAAATAATCTTGGAACACTTCGCAGTCGATCATTTCATTTAAGCAGTGAACCGCAACCATGGTGGAAGCGTTCTGATGGAAGCGTCATGCCAGTCGCCACAATATTACCCGGCACCGCTGAC
>JABAAH010000116.1 GCA_014238855.1 Planctomycetota bacterium | reverse complement strand
TCTTCCAGTAGTGGTGGCAACCAGAAGTCTTCTGCCTCGTCGAGTGGATTTGTCGGAGGACAGTCATCTGGCATCGTGGTCGACACCGTCGCACCAGAAGTCATTGAGTGGATAACGACCGAGGGTACCTACGTTGTTGACGATATCGTCCAGATTCAACTGCGAGTCAACGAACCAGCAGCAGCAGGTAGCACAATTAACGTAAGAACAAATACTCTTGGTATTTTCCGACAGGACATCGTTCTCAACCTTGATGCAAATGATCCGACTCTTTTCACAGGCCAATACACTGTGGCTCTTGGTGAGCGAGCTGATGAACTTGTGCTGAGTGTTGCATCAGCCAATACGACAGACAGGGCTGGCAACTCACTGAACCTTGGCAGCATTGCCTCAGGAAACCAAAGCGGCCGTATTATCAGAGGATCAATCAGCCTGGGTGACTCAGAAAATGGCATGCAGTGGGGTCCAGATCATGAGGACGGATCCCCATCGGTTCTTATTAACCTAAGCACTGGGGTGACCGGCCTCAATATAGGTGCAATCACGTTGAGTATTAATGGCAGGACAATTTCTCTACGTGATGCAAGTGTCAGTCAAACATCAAACACGAACTACATCCTGCGTCTTCCGCAACGTCTCGCTAGCCTTGGAGGTGGATTCACTATCACGATCTGGTCAAGTGATATACGAAGCATCTTGAATCCAGATGTTGGCATGGACGATGCTATTGAATTTACCTTGCCTGATGCAGGAATGAACACTGACAGTGAAACGGGATCGCGATAGCCGACCAATTTCAACGAAGTTCGTCTGCCCAGGCCATGCTACCCGTCTGCAGAAGGGCGATGTGCATGACCAATCTGTGGCTCATAGACAGTTACGATCGCCTGGCACAAAGCTGGATTAACTTGCTTTGCTACCTTTCGGTCATGTGATCGGGTAAGCATTCTGGTGCTTACTAAAAAAATGTTTGTCTTACTTAGAATGAGAGCCTCAGTTACTAAAAATAAATCTGGTTAAAAAGTGAGAAGCATCCAGCATCACTGCCGTCATGCAGCCTAAGGCAGCACTCACCTAGACAACTGCTGCTTCTCTCAGCCCTACCGGGTGCATCGCGATACGACTCGATAAATTCACCGCAATACCAAGCAAATCTGTTCAAAACCCGCATTCTCTTAGCTATAACTTGGCCTTGTTAATTTCTACTCACAAAACTGCACTCGATACGTGACGCACCGCCACGAACTGAACTCACTGTTCTTATAAAGAACCATAACTGCGAGTAGAAAATTTTGTGGTTCAACATGCACTGCCCACCCTCAAGAATACATTCGTTATTGCGTCCTGTGCGCGCAGCAAGCCCCGGCAGCGTGCATACTCATATCTGGACATGGATCTGGTCAGTAAAGAGGCGATCCTGACCGCCAAAGAGTTTTCTGCATATACAATCAATGGCTATATCAGCTAACTGCCATATCTGGAACGTATTACGAGACTGCCTCAGTCAGAAAACTAAAAGGAAGCTTTAATTCGTCTCTACTATTGGTTTCAGTATCTCTTATATGACTTCTACATCATACCGAGCTTCCATTTATTCTACTTTGAGAGCAACTCGGCAAGAACGTTGTCAAAACACGAACGCCGTGGTCGCACAGCATAAAAATGCTACGTCAGAAAACTTTACAGCGCATTGGTTACTCGACGGTTCACTCGGCAACATGCTAGATAGACATATTTTTGTTGGGCTACTTACCCATGTCATGGTGATGGACGCCGAACAAGGAAGACACAATGACTATGTAAGACGGGCAAATTAAGTACTGGTAGTTAAATGGTCAGTTTAAGGAGCCAGAAAAGCAGGCATACACAATGCGATTTCTATCTGAGACGGTGTGGCGACGCAAACGTTGCCACCTCTGGCAACATAGGGCAACTCGGACATCTTCGGTGACGACCTATCCGCCCTGTCTTATCAAGTGAGCCCAGCTAAACCACACTATTCTCGCCGAAGAAATCTCCCGTCAGACAACCCTTACGACCGAAATAAACCATACAAGTATTATCTTCTGTCGGAGAAATCTTTTATGTACGCCCTGTATGGCCATCAATTCAGCCGAGCATTCGGTCGGTACGTCATGGCTATTCTTGCCCTTGTCTTTACGCTCACAAGCTTTGTTTGCTCAGCAAACGGCGACGTTCCACGGGCAAATTATCAAAGCGTGCAAAATCCACAGAGCAATGACCAGATGTACTTCGCCGAAACTGACGATGGCGCATCTGTAGAGTCTGTCCTCTCCCCTTCACACATGCCTCTTGCAGAGCCAATTGCTGAAGGAGAAACAGAGTCGAGCTCGATTCAACATGCACCCACCGAGACATTCCAAACTGAGACTTTTCAAACTGAGACATTCCAAAATTCACCCACCGAGACATTCTATGATTCCATAGGGCTGTACTTCAGTGGTGGATCCTGTGATTCCTCAGGCTGTGACAGTACCACTGCATGTGGTATCTGTGGTCAACATGCATGTGGCGACTGCAGAAGCTGGGAGCTTTTTCAGAACTGTACACCTCCTGGAATGCTGCAGTGGATGAAAGCTCGCCATGACCATGGAAATGCATGTTGGACTGGCCGTTTCGATGCCGTCATGCTCTGGCGAAGTGCACCATACAGTAGAGAACTTGTTATCGCTGGCCCTGGACCAGTTGGAGCTTCAATTTTAAATGCGAATCAATTGGAAAGTGGCATGGCCGCTGGTCCACGCATCCAGCTCTTTCGTAAAGATGCTTGTGGCAATGCGATCGAGTTTGGCTATCTTGGGGCTTGGAGTTTCCAAAGTGAAAAACTACTTCGTGGAGGGGTAAACGCTTTCGCTACGAATCTTATCGGATCAGGGAATAAAAGCTTTCAAGATGGCGATGTGAACCTCACCAGTCACATTCAGACATTGGAACTCAATAGTAGAACACCGATGGGTGCTGGGAACGTGCAATTTATCTGTGGCGTTCGATGGCTTGAATGGGCTGAGTCGTTTTCACTAGACACGCAGACTCCTGGACCAGGATTCACAGACACCTGGTCATCACGTACGGTGAACAACCTTTATGGTGGCCAAATCGGCATCGATGCCTTGCTCTACTCAAACAACTGGCTTCACGTTGAGTCAGTCCTCAAGGGTGGTGCGTACTGGAATGATGCACTATCGAGACAACTCTATCAGTCAAATGGAGCTGGCACTGAAGTATCTGCATACGACACACCATCACCAGCGGCATTCGTAGGTGAACTCGGCTTTACTGGTGTGCTGCCACTTACGTCGAACCTTGATTTTCGGTTTGGATATCTTGTCTTCTGGCTTCAAGGCATTGCACAGCCAACTCGCCAGCTCTCAGTACCCCGTTCAACGACAGGTGATCCACTGGTACTTCAGGACGGTGGCACGGTCGTGCAGGGCTTGACACTTGGGCTCGAAGGCCGGTGGTAAACACCTCAGCACGATCCCAAATCAAACAGTCACTCAGAACGTGACATTGTTTAGATTGACTCGGTAAGCACCTACCCCAGTATTGGCTTTGGCTGCTACTCGGAACTCGTATGTCTTACCTGATGTAAAGTTGCTGCCAGCCAATACATCTTTATTGAAGAGATCTGTCCCAATCGTCTCCCAATCACCTACACCAACTTCACGATACTGAATCTGATAGTACTGGAAGGTCACACCTGCAGGCATTTCAACCAGATCCCACTGGACGTGAATGTTGCCGCCTTCTTTCCAAGCCCCAACTCGTGCCGGTGCTGCTGGAGTCGAACCAACGGTTATCTCACCTGATTGGCTGAATGGGCCCGCTCCAAAACTCGTTTGTGCAGCAACCTGGAACACATACGTCTGGCCAACAGAGAGGCCCGTAACATTTGCTGAGAGGCTTGTCGAAACCCCGTCAGTATATGTAAGCCATGTCGAACTACTCGCCAGCCTGTATTGAAC
>JABAAH010000115.1 GCA_014238855.1 Planctomycetota bacterium | reverse complement strand
AAACCATCTTTTCATCGGTGATTGAGCTGGTTTTAAGACATCCTCCGAGTGGATTTTGGTTCAATGCTTTGTAAAATGATTCAAATACAAAAAACAATTTTATACCGGTTACGCAGATTATCTGGACTCGGAGTGGTCTTCGGATGTGCCGCGAGTCTCGCAATTTCTGCTACCGCTTGTGCAGCCGTGAGTCAAACATGTAGCGACCCAGAAATCTGGGTTTTTAGCACAAGACATTTGCCAGGGATTTGTAAGATTCCGACAGTTGTGAACCCATCTGTACAGCGCTATGAGTCAACATCCTGTCGATGGTTAGCTGATGACCTTGGAACTTTGCTGGGTGGGAAAGGACCTCTTATTATTTTCCTACACGGGAATCGTTATGACGCGTATTCGGCCAAACAGCAGGGAATTAAGCTTTCGAGACGCTGTGACGCTCTTACCGATCTAGGTGAAAATACACAGTTGATGATTTATTCTTGGCCTAGTCAGCAAGATGGATGTTTGTTGAAAGACGGTCGCTCGAAGTATCGTCGATGTTTTACAGAAGGGCATTATTTAGCATGGTTACTCGGTCAAATATCACCGGAACGCCCTGTCGTGTTTATTGGCTATAGCTTTGGTGCACTCATTACATTGGAGGCACTTGAGGATCTTATCGCAGCAGAAAACGCAGGTCGCCCAGTGAGTCCATGGCAGCATCGGCCAGGAGATACCAGACTCATCTTTGTAGCTCCAGCAGTGCGTTGCGATGCGTTTTCACCGTGTGGAAAATATCGTGAAACTCTTGCGTGTGTGGATCGTGTGTTACTCACAATAAATTCCCACGATGATGCCCTGCGATTTTTCCATCTACTGGATACCCGTACAAAAATTGATGCACTTGGCTGTACAGGTATGCCACGAAGATGGATGCCCTCCGACATCAAATATTCAGCCATAGATGCGAGGAACATTATTGGTCGGGAGCATGGCTTAACGCTGTATCTTCGATCAAATACGCTTATGCGGCGAATCTGCCGTGAAGCATATGGTGGTCTTGAGAACCTGCCTTACGAAACTATCTTGAACAAGAACAAAGAACATCAAGATGTTGAATGAGCCGTTTTATCATTTTTCTGATGAGCACGTATCATGTTCCGTATGAGTTCGGTTACCTGAACAGTTGCTGTCCAGCCAAGATTCTCAGTTGTTTCTTTTACTGATGCAAGTGGATGACAGCTATCATTTGATCGCACAAATTCGTTGTCATGAAAAACATAGGCTTGCCAGGACAGACCAACCGCTTCAAAAGTTTTTGAAACAAATTCATGAAGTGGTGTTTGTGTTCCTGTAGCAAGTAGAAAGTCCTCGGGCTGTTCCCGGGCTAGCATTTTCTTCATCGCAACAACATATTCAGGTGCCCATCCCCAATCTCGTTTGATTGAGAGATCACCGAGGTGGAGATCTTTTTGTTGACCACGTGCAATGGAGCAAGCCCCGGCAATAATTTTCTGTGTAACAAAATGTTTTGGACGGAGGGGACTTTCGTGATTAAAAAGAACACCTGTGCATGCAAATAAGCCATGCTGGTCACGAAAGTCCCGAACGGTCCGAAAAGCCAATTCCTTTGCGACGGCATACGGGTTTGACGGATGACATCGGGACTCACAGGTAACGGACTGCTGATGCGAACTACCAAACATTTCACAGCTTCCAGCCACAAAGAGTCGTGAAGGCGTTGTCGCTTTCTGCATAGCTTCGAGCAGTCGCCGAGTGGAGCCTGTAATACTTTCAAACGTTTCTTTTGGCAGATTGAAAGACAGGCGGGGAGAAGACTGTCCAGCCAAATGGAAGATCATCGCCGGCTTATAGTCATCGATAAGTTTTTCGATCTGTTCGACACTATTAAGACATAGTGCCTCGAGCGTTATCTTGTTACAGATTCCGAGTTGTTCAAGTCCCCAAAGGCGACTTGTAGAAATTTGACGAGTAGTGCCAACAATTCTGTAACCACACTTTATAAGGTGAGCTGCAAGGTAGCACCCATCCTGGCCCGTGACACCGGTGATCATGGCCGTAGGAGGAGTCTGAGGCTCGGTTTGCATGACGGAACAGTACTTTAGATTATGGCTGCCGCAAATGAGCCGAAAAATGTTTATTCAAAACGAGAGTACCTTAAAAAGATTTTGTCGTTGAGAAAAATGTATGGAAAGTTATTTTTTTTCAAAAAACCAGCGGGATGTTGCTTCCAGTCCTTCGTCTAAGGAATGCGTTGGTTTCCAATCCAAGACATTGCTGGCAAGGCTTGCATCGAGGAGATTCGATCGTAGATCTCCAACGCGTTCGGGACCATGTTCGGGGCTAGGCAGAATCTTTTTTTCACCAGTAGATTTACGAAGCAGTCCCATGTGTGTTCGTAATTTCATTTCGAGTGCATTGACGTCAGTGCCGATTCCCGTACCAATATTAAGACTCACTACTTTTCCTGGAGCAAAGCTTGTTTCGGCTAATTCAATTGCTGCAAGGTTTGCTGCAGCCACGTCGGGACCATAAACATAATCGCGCACATACTTTCCATCACCATTGATACGGGCAGCATTACCGTTGAGAAACTGTTTGCAGAAAATTGCAATAACTCCAGCCTCACCGTGGGGGTTTTGTCGAGGTCCAAAGACATTCGAATAGCGCAGGGCAACCGATGTCAGCCCGTGCTCTCGGGCATAAAAATCAAGGTATTTTTCACCAGCCCACTTGGTAATGCCATAGGGACTTAACGGGTTTGCTGGTGCGGTTTCCGAAGCAGGTGCTGTAACGTCTCCGTATAGAACACCACCGGATGATGCGAAGACCATCCGTTTACAACCGGCAGCAACAGCAGCGTCGAGTACAGAAAGAAGGCCAAGGCAATTTATATCGGCATCTAAGAGGGGTTCTCGAATAGATCGACTGACTGATAGCTGGGCTGCTTGGTGGCACACGGTATCGGGTTGAAACGTCTTAAAAATTTCAGTGACGGCATTTGTATCGCGAATATCAATGCGATGAATTGGGATGTCACGAGGAACATTCTCAGACGACCCGGTTGAAAGGTCGTCAATAATTTCAATAGCATGACCAGAATGAATGCAGGCATCAACAATATGGCTACCAATAAAACCGGCACCACCAGTGATAATAATCTTCATGATGTGTTTAAGGAGTTGGTAATATATTCAAGAAAATGACAATATGAGTCACTAGTTGATTTGCTTTTCTCGTTCTTTGAGAAAAGCAATGGATCACTCTATCTTGCGGGCCTGCTGAGCAGGCTTGGAATGCAACATTTTTTATGCGGCTTGAGTGTTAGGATGTTGAGTCTTTTGCACATGAAGTTCTTGTTGTGCAAGCCCAAAATCTTTCTTGACCATCATGTCCACAAGTTGATCAAAACTTGTTTGAGGTTTCCATCCGAGCTGCTTGAATGCTTTTGTTGAATCACCAAGCAGCAACTCAACTTCTGCTGGGCGGTAATACCGAGGATCAATCTCGACATGGTCTTCATAGTTTAGGCCAAGTTGACTAAAAGTCTTCTGGCAGAAGTCACGAACAGAGTACAGTTCATTTGTTGCGACAACATAATCATCAGGAGTTTCTTGTTGAAGCATAAGCCACATTGCTTCGACGTAGTCACCCGCAAAACCCCAATCGCGCTTTGCATCAAGGTTACCTAGATAGAGTTTTTGCTGAAGACCTAATTTAATACGAGTTGCAGCACGAGTAATTTTTCGAGTAACAAATGTCTCACCACGGCGGGGACTTTCGTGATTAAAAAGAATGCCGCACGAAGCATGCAAATCATAGCTCTCACGATAATTTATAGTGATCCAGTGGCTGTAAACCTTTGCGACGCCATAAGGACTTCGTGGGTAAAAAGGGGTAGTCTCTTTTTGTGGTGTTTCAACTACTTTGCCAAACATTTCAGAACTGGAAGCTTGATAAAACCGAATTTGGCGACCGGTATCATCCTGTACATCACGAATGGCCT
>JABAAH010000114.1 GCA_014238855.1 Planctomycetota bacterium | reverse complement strand
TGGTGAGTATTGAAAGACTTCTCCCCGCGCAGATTCACAGACTAGAAGAAGTCCGTCTGGATAGAGCTCATCAAAACATCCATTCTCACCAAAGACAATGCCGGCAGGAGCTCCGAAGCCATAGACATCACCAGCTGGAATTGTGCCAGGGTCTTCTTGCCGCCATTCAGCAATTCGAGTTGGTTGTCCGGGTCTTTGATCCAATTGCCATTTCCGGGACCCATCTGCTGAAGAAAATCCAGCGTTACCGTATTCCATGAGCCAAGTGGTCCTACAAGCAGGCGGATCATCGTTGTCGGCATGAAAAACATCACCAAAGGAAGACAGGGCTTCTTCGTAGACATTTCGGAAATTATGTCCAATTGGCTCAAGCCCCGTGCCATCGGGTCGTACTCGCATTGCAACTCCGCCAACCCACACTCGTCCGTCGTCACTTTTCCGACCTGGGAAATTTTCCTTGAGGTGAGGGGTGCCGCCAGCGTATGAACTTCCAGCACGCAGGGTCCATCCAGATTTATCTGTGACCGTATGAGGTCCCCCATTTCCTGTATTAAAGTACCAATAACCGTCTGGTCCAACAGTCACACTATGAAGACTGTGGTCATGGTCGAGACCACTAAATCCAGTGAGTAATATTTCTTTCGTATCTATTGCTGGATCAAAGTAGGTGTCACCATCCACGTCCGTATAGACCAAGAGATTTGGCGCACAGGATACAATAATCTTATTTCCTACCACTGCGATTCCAAGAGGTGCAACTAAATCGATGTCTCTAACAAACGTATGAGACGTATCTGCTCTTCCATCGTTATCAGTATCTTGAAGCACAACGACACGATCCCCGGATTCTTTGCTCAGTCCAAGGTCTTCATTTCTAAAGTTGCGGTAATTTACTGCTTCGGTGACCCAGACACGGCCGTCACTATCAATGTCAAAGTTGGTTGGATTAAACAATTGTGGAGTCGTTGCCCATAAAGTGACCTCAAGGCCGTCAGCAACTTCGAATTCATCTGAGGGAATATGCTCGGCTAGGATAGGACTGCTTAGGCAGAAAAAAAACAATATGAAGTACGAGAGAATTGATTGTTGTGGATTCATAATCTTGTAGGATGGTCGGTGTTGAGTCTCGGTGTTACCTAATTGAAGCGAGCAGCTTAAGGTAATTCGTTGGGCTTAGATCAAGCTCTTTTACGAACTCTCTTTTTCACGAACTCTGTGTTCCTGGAATAGATGTCGCGAACCGTAGAGATAGTACATGAGTTTTTTTAAGAAAATCATAGTATTATTCGAGACCAATGGAGTTTTGGCAGTGTGTAAACCTGCTGGCCTTCCGACGCAGGCACCATGGGGCATCGAATCTGTTGAATCGTTAATCCGAAGACAGAAGTTCCAGAGTCTGTTTGAAGAATCAGTTGCTACTGGCGGGAAACGTCATCCAGGTGGTTTTCTTGGGGTCCCACATCGTCTGGACCGTGCTGTATCTGGTGTTATGTTGTTGGCCTCAACTCCACGAGCAGCTAGGCAGTTGTCACGACAATTCGAACGTCGGCAAATCCGAAAAACGTATGTCGCAATTGTCGAGCCACGAAGGGGTGAATCAATTCAAGTGGAGCCTTTCATTTGGCAAGATGAAATACGTAAAGTACCAAACGAGCCTCGTGTTGAAGTTGTGAAACTAGGCGACAGCCATGCAAAGTTAGCTCAAACACGTGGCCGCTTTTTGGCATCTAACAAAGGCTTTCACCTCCTGGAGTTGCATCCAGAAACCGGCCGCATGCACCAACTAAGAGTTCAGGCGGCATGTCATGACATGCCAATCGTTGGCGATATTCTCTATGGCAATGCGTCGGCAGAAGAAGATCTTGATATCATTCGAAATCGACCGATTGCTTTGCATGCACGCAGTATTGAGTACGTCGATCCTGAGAGCAATCAGGTTGTTACTGCACGGGCGCCCGTTCCGGATACATCACTATGGGACTACTGGCGTGATGAATTCCCTACCCAATGAAATGAATGATCCTGATTGAAAATATTCTCTGGAAAATCGCTTTGAGCGATCCGTATTGAGATTTTATGCATTACACATTATCAATCGTTTCATCTCAGAATACATCGAGTTGGAAATGATGCCCCTGGTGGTATCGCCGAGATTTCGGGTAGTAATTCTGCCATGACCGATTGTAGACAGGCACGCGCATCTCTTGTGGATAGCGGTGGTAAAGGTCGTTTGCACTCTTCATATACCCGTCAGCATAGTAGTTCTGGGGATACCAGACATACGGATAATGATATAGTCGATTCCAATCATGGGTGTTATACGAGTTCGCCCATTGATAACCATAAGCCTGTTGGCTGGCTGTTGGTGGTTGAGCTTTCAAAGGTAACGAATACCCCACACAAACACTGGCAAATGACATTGCCAGTGCATACAGATACCACTTCATTCTTTTCCCCCCCGGTACTGATTCGGTAAGTCCGCGAACGGTTCTTCCGCACATCACCTAAAGAATCGGCAATCAGCACGACCAAACTTTACGGAAAAAGTAGTATTTCCGTTATATCTTAAGAAGAAAGAATTACGCTGTTTGTGTTCGCTCTGACGGCAAGCGTCCCTCAGCCAGTTCTTTGTCCCAGTCATCCATCAGTGGCCAATGAGTGGCACAGGTTCCAAAATCGGCTAGCGTGAGATATCCCTTGAGCCTGTCAATGGTGCTTGTCAGGAGTTCATCATTTTTTTGAAACACAGGTCCATGGCTGGGCAAGAGCCACTCAACATCGCTCGCAGCAATTCTCTCTAATGATGAGATGAAAGACGGGATATCACTGCCGTGATGCGCGTCAATTGCTCCTACAGATCCGTCTCTATAGATATTGTCCCCGGAGAGCAAAAGGTTACCAAAGCGAAATGCAAGTTGGCTGTCCGTATGGCCAGGTGTATGCCAGACTTCAAGTTCTCGGTTCCCAATTGTAATAATATCTCCGTCACTAATAGATTTTTCAACCTTAATGAGGGGCATTTCTAGATGAACGTTTTGAGCAGAAATTTCAGCAAATGTTTTGATTCGGTCGCCTGTTTCAAGTGATTCCACAGCTTTTGGGTGGGCTAAAACAGGTGCTTTTAAGAGGCTCTTGGCTTTGGCCAAACCTTGAATGTGGTCAACGTCCGCGTGCGTCGCGATAAGTCCACGGCACTGAGAAATTGGGAAATCAATCTGCCGTATGAGTTCAATTATTTCATCAACATTGTCCTCGTAACCAATATCAATAAGAACCCAATCGTTCTCATCGTATAAAAGATAGACGCTGCAGCCTATCCGCCATCCGGCTTGATGGTTGATTTCAATAACACCTGGGAAAAGAGGACGTCGTTCAAGCATCGTGGAGTGATTATCAGGGGGTTTGTGGAATCAAGGACAAAAGCATCAATGTATGAGATACACACTAACTTATTCTCGATTACTTCATTTCAGTATCTTTATTGTAGGGCTAACCGATGAACACGACAATCAAAAGACGTGCTTCGGGGCATGGGAGGGCCGTTCGTCCCAGTTTCACTCGGTGTTTTGGCCACTACCGAATCCTCCTTGACACTCAGAATCCACGTGTCTGGTAGATAGAGACAATCGAATCCGCTCCTTTTGGGTCAATGTCCGGTTACCAATGCGGAAGTAGGAAGTCGTTCGCTTTTCCTTGGATCACATCCTTTTCATCAGCTGATCACTATCCCACTGCAATGAAGTTGTTCTGTTTGGTCGAGGCTGCAACATTATTTTATCTACTGTTCCGGCAAAAAAAACTCCGCCCGGGGTGGGTACCCCGAGCGGAGATCACTGGCCGAAGTCGGGCAACGGATTTCCGTTCGACCGAACGTTTACACTATTTGGTGCTTACGGTACGACTGACCGCAATTACCTTGGTAGCTTTTGTAGCTGATGCGGAAGCGTCCGGAGTTGGGGCAACTGCTGCCTCAATCCCACAAGCTGGCTCACAACCACAAGCTGGCTCACATCCACAAGCTGGCTCGCATCCACAAGCTGGCTCGCATCCACAAGCTGGCTCGC
>JABAAH010000113.1 GCA_014238855.1 Planctomycetota bacterium | reverse complement strand
CGTTGTCATTCACAATAACGACATGCTTGTCATCTAACACTGCTAGGCCCTCAAGCTTGAGTCCCGCAACTTTTTCACCGACTTCTGGTTGCCATTGACCAGCCGTAATATCTGAAGCAAACGATGGAAGTAAGTTCGCAAGGTCTGCAACGAGTGCTTGCTTAACTGGTGCCACGCCAACCTGTGACAGATTGCGAACACCATCAAGGTCTTTTTCATGTCCAAGGACGTTAGTCGCTTCACCTAATTCACAGCGATAAAGTTTTGCATCACCGTCATCTGATTGCTCGAGTACAAGAAGATTCTTTGGGCCGATTGATACCATTGCACAAAGCTTTCCATCATCAGGTATCTCTCCTCCAGTTACAAAATCAGGAGCAGTTGGATCACCGAGGCGATAGATGTATTCATACATCGGCTTTTCTTTTTCCACATCAAAGCCGAGAAGCCGCACATTCCCCGAACGCTCAGCTGCTTGATCATCAAAAGGACTTTGCATCAGTGCCCAAAGTGTGGATTCATCGGAACTGACTGCCAATGACTCGGAAAACCTCGATTCGGTCGGCGATTTGCATAATGAGCCGGAAGATTATCGATAACTTTTATATCGCTCTCAGATAGTTTGACACCTGCTGGAATAAATCGCTTTATCACCGTACCGTCAGATTCACAACACAAAAGTGATGGTCGATATTCTTCACTCAGCCAGAAGGTGCCGTCAGCGTTAAGAATGCATCCTTCAGGATCAATACCGTTGACATCCGGAGCAAGCAATTCTTCACCAGAAGGGTTTGCAATGCTATCGTCACCTTCAAGACCGTTTGAACGCCCAGTAATCACTTTTCCGGAAGGGCTTTGGAGTGAAAACTGAGACTGGAGATTTATTTTGAGTTTCTTTGATTCCCCACGGCTCCCATCAGGTGAACACCCTGAAATCTCAAAGACGAGTACTGTTGGAACAAAAGAGGGATTGAGGAATACTCTTTGTTTCCCACGCGCTGTCTCAATCTTACGTGAGGGCCCTCTGTCGGTTAGCAGTCGGATGACAAACTGGCCGCTATCATCAATCGCTTTCTCAACGGTAATGTCACTTATTCCACCGAGCACTACAGGGACATCTTGTGACACAGATGGATCTTCTTGCGCAAGGATAATCTCGGGAAATGCTGTGCTTGCAACAATCTGACAATGCAACGATTCCATGTTGTCAGGCACTAGCTCAGCCGCGTCTCCATTTCGCAGCCACAAAATAAAAAAGACTACGACCACGCTACAGGAAAGTAGCGCGGCCGCAGCCTTGGTTAGCAGTTGTGATTGATGACTATGTGCCATAAACTAATTCGTTTTCTCTCTGGAAAACTACCACTCGATATTTGGTTCCATTGCTCCATTGGAAGCAGCCTCTCCGCCACCAGCACGAGTTATCATCGACCCAAAAAGAACTGGCGAGACTGACTCTGACAATACATGAGTTGCACCGTCCATACTGCTCACAACAATAACACCAGGATGAAAACTATATGCCTCACCGTCGTTCGTTGCATTAAAGGCTACATTGCCATCATCATTGTCACGCTTTTCTCCCGTAGCTGGATCAATCCCATCCAATTTTGAAGGCCCAAGAGAATCGAGCGCTGCAATTGTCTGATTGGTTACACCGGTTGGCAAGAAGTTACCGCGGCCTTGGTAAACATCAGGGGCACCAGCTTTCTCGACAAACATCAAGGTGTTGCTCATACCATCAGTAACTTGCGCAACCTTTGTTTCAGCATCTTTAATAAGGCCACCCATACCCCTGGGACCTTTTCTTTCTGCTTTGGTTGGCCATGGGTTACCAGTAGCAACAATTTTATGTTTGACCCCAGTCATTGCTTCATAGTCACGCTGACCAAAAATATTTGGATCAAGTGATGGAGCGTTTGAATCAGAATCTCTCGAGTTTCCATCAATTGATGAATATCCACCCGCTGGCGGCAGCGCTGAAGGACATTTAAAAACGCTTGGCTGGATTGTTGCAGCTGCACGATTTGCAGGATCCCACCAGTGCTTTGTGAAATCATAAGGGACATTGCCCTGCTCAAGGTTTGTCAGAACAAAAGCTGTCCACGAATGTTCTGTTCCAGAAGGATTTCCCTTTGTTGGCCCGTCTGCAGATGGAAGTGAATCATTGGTGTAACAAGCAGCAGGAAAATACGTTCGAGCATTCTCGTAGACATGCATTGCGAGAGCATGTTGCTTCATATTGTTCGCGCATGAAACCCGCCGTGCAGATTCACGAGCTTGCTGAACGGCTGGCAGAAGAAGACCGACAAGAACACCAATAATGGCAATAACAACAAGAAGCTCAATCAGCGTAAAGCCGCGATTTCGACTTCCAATTGGCTGAGAAGAATGACCAGTGTGTAGCACGTCTAACTCCTTAGTAATGAGTGGGACAAATATAAACAGGAAGCAATGAAACCTCCGTCAGTTGCAAGGAGTTTCGACATCTTTCATGAGGCAATTGTGAGACAAATATGAGGATTGGATGAGTTTTCCAAGATGCTATTTTTTGGGCCAAAAACGAACGTTTCTGGGATGGATCAGGGGCTGGACAATCTCAGAATTCGGTGCTCTGCAGTTTGAACACGTCCAGTTCCGTTCCATGCTGCATAGTGCTTCAGTGGGAAATGAAGAATGTAGGCTAGGCCGGGGTGCATGTCGACCGGCCCCCGAGGTGAATCAGAACCGTTTTTTGCTTGTTTTTCCGATCCCTGGATTGAAGGTGTTGGTCGGATCAAGCTGCCGATGAAATTCCTTGACGACCGGCTCAGCTTCGTACAGATGGCCGACGTTATGTTCCGCAGGAAACTTGGCTCCTCGAGCCGTGAGCCGCTCGAGCATAAGCGTCTTTATTCGTTCCATATCAGTGCCCCTGCGGTACACGTAGATATTGTGAAACACGTGGCATAGATAGTGTCCGTAGGACAAATCCAACACCAAGTCCTTGGTAAGTTCCTCGGGAAGCTCTTCGATCCATTCTGGGTCGCTACTAAGCAGAGCGACGTCCAGTGATAGAACCTCTTCGGTGGTTCGCTGATGCAGGTTCTGATACCGGAGCCCAGCCCCCGCAGCACTGAATCGATGGAGGAGCGCCGCTTCTTGTTCGCGTTCGGAACACTCAAAGAATCCGATTCCATCCGCTCGGCCCCAATCGTCCTTAAGGTACCTCCTCGCCTCGTCGATCGCTTCGTCCGCAGTGACAAGAATCAAGAGATGCTCGTAAGTATCCCGGTACTCCAGTAGCCGTTTGGGCAGGTGCTGCGGGAACAGTTTACTGGCGTAATACAGAAAGATGTCCGGCAGATACTTCGGCAACAAAGGAATCTTGTTGAGTAGATATTCTGCCTTCGCCTTCATAGCGTAGGCCTTTGGCAGTCGTTCAGTTCCAAGATACTTGATTGCCAATGCAACATCCTTGGCATACTTCTCTGCGGTAGTGAATGTCGATCGGTTCATGTACTCGACCATCTCAGGAAGATGTACAAACGTACCGAGAATGTGGCGACGCATCTTCACGAAGTGATCCGGATTGTTGGTTCCAAGAATAAACACCTGCTTCTTTTTTGGACCAGAAAACGTATCCACTCGCACAGCAAAACAGGCAACCTTGCCGGCGTTGCCACTCGCTTCATAAAGACGTGTTGGGTCTGCGTTATAACGATTCGGCACATCGCCATCGAGATTGCGGATGCGATTAACATAGTCGACATCGGATGCGACCCGTCCGTCCTCAATCAAATCCTCATCCGCGAACGCACCGGCTTCGAGTCGGGTGAGAATCTCTTCGGGCGTCTCACCAAGGTTGCGAATGCCGAGGTGATTGATCAGTTCAAGCGTGCCCTGCTCATTCACTCGAGCATAGAGTGCAAACTCGGTATAGGAGGAACCCCGCTTGCAGAGTGCGCCGCCAGCATTATTCGCCACGCCACCAATAACAGTCGCACCAATACTCGTCGACCCCAGTACAGAATGAGGAACACGATCAATTTTTTTTAGTTCCTGACTGAGTTCAAAGAGGGTCGTACCTGGAAAAGCCACTGCCTGTGTCCCTTCCT
>JABAAH010000112.1 GCA_014238855.1 Planctomycetota bacterium | reverse complement strand
AAACGAACTGAAAAAATTACTGGCACATGCCACCCATTCGAAGCAGCACACCAATTTTGTCATTTGTTCATAATGTGGATGCAGAAAGAGTATACCGAAGCAAAACGTAGCTCCCTCATTCACCGTGGTTACACATTTGCTATGACATTGATCCGGGCCTGCTGTATATTCTGCCATGATTTCACATCCACCAAGTCACGGAAAAAATGAGTCAACAATGAAATATGTAATTGCCTGCCTCATTGGTCTCTGGTGCTGCTCAGATGCTGCGTCAGCCAAACCACCAAATATTCTAATTTTCTTAGCCGATGATCTTGGATGGGCTGACCTCGGCTTTCAGGGCTCTCCTGATATTCGCACCCCCAACATCGATCGACTTGCTGCACGGAGTATTCAATTTACTGACGGACACGTGACTGCATCAGTCTGTAGCCCATCGAGAGCAGGCCTGCTTACCGGGCGCTATCAACAGCGTTTTGGTCACGAAGCCAATACGCCACCACCAGATCAGGGAATGGATCTAAAACAGCAGACAATGGCCAATGCACTGAAAAACTGTGGATACAGAACAGGGCTCATTGGAAAATGGCATCTAGGGAATGCAGATCGCTTCTATCCAACAAAGCGAGGTTTTGATTCGTTTTTTGGACTCCGTGAGGGGTCGCGAAGCTATTTTTTTAGCCCCGACCGCGAAGACAAGCCGTCCAGCACCAAACGCATCGAAAAGAATGGCGAAACAGTATCGTTTGATGGCTACCTGACAGATGTTTTTGGAAAACAGGCAATTCAGTTCCTCGAACACGATGCAGAGCAACCATTTTTTCTATTTCTCTCATTCACTGCACCACACGGCCCAATGCATGCAACCGAGGAAGATCTCAAACGTTTTAAAAATATCACGGATAAAAAACGTCGCACCTATGCCGCCATGATCTGGGCGATGGACCGAGCCATTGGAAACGTCCTCGATTCACTCGACGCATCTGGCCAAGCTGATAACACCATTGTCTGGTTTCTCAGTGATAATGGAGGTGCCACAGGCAACGGTTCAATCAACCTCCCACTTGCGGGTCACAAGGGCATTAAGTTTGAAGGCGGTATCCGTGTGCCATTTCTGATGCGTTGGCCTGAGCGGTTTTCAACAGGCAGGGTCTATGACGGCTTAGTTTCATCAATGGATATTTTTGCAACTTCACTCGCAGCCGCCGGTGGCAACGTCAGTGATGCTCACTTGGATGGTGTCGACCTCGTGCCTTTTCTTACCGGTAAAGAAAAGGGGCCTCCGCATCGACAACTCTTCTGGCATAAACTCTGGTTCTCGGCGATGCGGAACGACAGCTGGAAGCTGATCTATGTCAAAGATTACGGCTATGCGCTCTACAACATGTCAACCGACCGTGAAGAGAAACATAACGTTGCTACCAAACACACCGAACGTGTCGAATCAATGAAAAATCAAATGAACACTTGGAAAGCAACGATGGAGCAGCCACGGTGGGATGAAGCAATGCGGTGGTTTCATGTGCATTACAAAAACCATGTCAATATTATTGAAGGCACGGACTAGCCAACGAGAGAGCCACTCAAAGACTCGTTACAAGATAGATGAAATGAGTTTGGTGACCTACTACCAGAAGTCAGTGGCATAGAAAGTCAACGACAAACTCTTGCACCTGAGCATCCTTCATCAAGAAACTATGCAGAGCCGGAACAACGACAAATGATTCGCTGCCCTCAAGGCGAGCTTCATCAACTTCGACAACAAAATCACTCGCATTGTCGAGCAGAGGATTTTGAATCGCCTTATTTTCTACTTCTCCTGCCACAATACTGAAGGGAAAGGGCGGGATGGCGAGGCTTTCTGAGAATTCATCCCAGTCAGGTCCGAGTTCCATAGCACCCTCACCTGCTATCCATTCGAACATTCCCAGAGACGAAAGTTGCCTTGCAATAGCTGCACCCTGATTAGGTGGACCAAGCATAACCATCCGTTGACACCGACTCAGCAGTTCACTGTGCTTTTGATCGTCTTGCAGGTCTGCAATGAGGTGCCTGATGACAATGTTGCCCATACTATGGCCAACAAAAGATAGAGTCCATGATTCAGGCAGACTTTCAAGAAACTCTTGCAAGGCTGCAGCATGTTCACCAATATTTCCTCGAGTACTTGCATACGAAAAGGAAATAATTTCACAATCACATTTTTTCTGCAAGACCTTCGTGAGGGGAGTCATTGAGTGCTTGGTCCGCATGAGGCCATGAACGAGCACGATACAGCGTTGGGGAACTAATTTGGATCGAGAACGCTTTGCAACTTTGTTTAGAAAAGCCTCACACTGTGCACGAGTACCCCACATCCATCTTCTATCGTTGCCGTCAAGGAGCCGCCAGTTGTCTGTCACTGCGTTATGTTGAATTCGGTATCCCTGGCGATAGCTGTGGTCTGTCCAAACTTGTAGTCCGCCAAAAGTAGGAATCGGGATAACCCATTGCCGCGATTGTTTCTTTTCCTTCCTATCTGTCAGGAATTGCTTTGAAGGCTTTTCAGCTTCTTCAGCCGCACACTGCAACATGCCGTCTAGGCATGGCACGAACAGGCTCAAAAGCAACGCTGCAGGGAACCGCATGATTTCTAAAAAACTTCTGATCTTTGATGTGAAGAAAATATTTTTCCTCAGGAATGTTTTGGCTTAGCACATCATAACTCTTTCATTCCAAAGAAGTGAATTGCTATCAAACCACTCATCAACTGAGACAGTAATTAGCGGTGGTATTATCCGGCTATACGGCTGACACAGCAAGAAACGTTATAGCGAGTTGAATACTCATGCAGAAAAGAAGAGACACTCACGGAGAACGTACTGCTGCCAATCAATTGGTTATGCTCGACATAGATTGGAAAGAAGGACGACCAAATAACTGATCTCCAGAAACTTTTTGAAAGGTGTTTTGACCTTCCTCTGAAGAGAGTGCTCGCGATGCCCACCGAACAAATCCTGGGTGAATTGGCTTGCCCTTTTGCTCACAGTCATGCAGCACACGTGCCAACATACGAAGTGACAATGGTCGGCGATGTCTCACTGTTTCCTGCTGCACATTTGCTGCGTATACGCTTCCCACCCCAGTGGCAGAGACTGCATGACCTGCTTGGAAGCTTAACCCTACCATCCAGATTGTGCCGAGAGTTGTGCCGAGAGTTGCACACAACAAGCACCTTTTACGCAAGTTCATCGAAAGGCCTCTGAAGAGAAAAACCATGAAAATAGCGAGTTTCCGATTTGTCCTAACACAAAGCTAACAATAGGAATCGGCGTCTTACCAAGTCAAGATTGATTGTGCATTGTGCCGTCGGAAAAGACTCTCCAGTTCCCCAACCGCTTCGTTTTTATGAAAGAAAACAAAACTATTTTCTCAACGAAGTATCTTGTTTCTGCATGAACGACACTCGGCACCTGCAACTCTCTCACATTGTGAGCATGAGGTATTCACATTGTGAGACATGACTGACGACCGAGTGAACCGCTACTTGAACTGCCGAAGATCTGGATACAACACAGGATCTTGATTTTTGTTGGTTGGACTTGCGACTCACTCCTGCAGCTCTTTACGAAGTGCTTCATCAACGATAAAAGCTTCTGGGAAATCTGCCGCTTTCACGCCGCCTCGACTTCGAAGTCGTTCTGTCTTTCGTTGTCCCCTTGGCCGATTTAATGGAATTTCCATACCACCAAGATCTTCCATCATTGTATAGAGTCGATCCTGCAGTTGCTGTTTCAATTCTTGAAACGCCGGATCATGAATGAGATTATTTTGTTCTTCCGGATCTTTTTTTATATCAAAGAGTTCGTCGGTATCCCATAACCCATAATATGTTGTGTACTTATACTGGTCGCCGCGCAACGAGAAATGAGTCGGTGTTTGTGGGTAGTTTTGTTCCCAGTAGTAAGCATATAAAAAGTAATCGCGCCATGGGATCGACTTCCCCTCAGCAAGTGTTAGGAAACTCTTTCCATCCATATGCGGTGGCATCTTGAGTCCCATGGTCTGCATGATTGTTGGAGCAATATCAATATTTGCCACAACTTTATCTACAACCGTACCACCTTTAATAATCTCTGGACATTGTATGAGCATCGGCACGCGACTCGATGTTTCATAGGCCACGCGCTTATCAATCAAACCGTGTTCACCAAACATATAACCATTATCACCCATATAGATGACAAGTGTTTCATCATGAATCCCCATGTCTTTTAACTGTTTCATGACAGCA
>JABAAH010000111.1 GCA_014238855.1 Planctomycetota bacterium | reverse complement strand
CTTCAGGAGCGGGGGCCGCCGAAGCTTCTTCCTCCACAAGTGGTGTGCCTGCACCAAAGGGTGTTCTCTTGCCATACCCTTTCTCACACACGGTAAGAAGTGTGGCAGACGGGTCAGCTACAACTATTCCAACAAGGCTGTCATCTTTCCCGAGCTTAATACCCCGCACACCACTGGTATCCCGCCCCATCGGACGGGCATCCGATTCTGGAAACCGAATCGCCATACCGGAAGCCGTTGCCAAAACAAGTTCGTCACCCGGCTTTGTAATAACAGCACCAACAAGCTCATCGCCCTCTTTTAATTTTACTGCAATAAGGCCCTTGGTTCGCCGTCGACGATACTGCTCAAGAGGTGTCTTTTTCACAGTACCACTGCGAGCCGCGAGCAGGAGACATTGGTCCGGATCATCGAAACCAGAGACTGCTCGACACTCTGCAACTCGCTCGCCTTCTTCGAACTCCAATAAATTCACAAGATTCCGGCCTTTTGAATCACGTGCAAGCTCAGGCAATTCAAAGACACGCATTGAGAACACCTTGCCTCGTGTGGTGAACACCAGCAGCCAATCGTGTGTACTCGCTACGAAAAAATGCTCGACAGGGTCTGACTCATCGACCCGAGCACCAGTGAGACCTTTGCCGCCTCTTCGTTGGGCTCTATATGTATCTGCTGCAGTTCGCTTCACATAGCCGGACCGAGTGATTGTGACAACCATTGTTGATTCCGTAATCAACTCTGCCATGTCACGAATGTCAGCAACTTCACCGCTTATCTCTGTCCTTCGAGGCTCTGCATACTTTGAATCAATAGCAAGGAGATCTGCCCGGATTAGTTCACGAATATTTGTCTCATCCGACAAAATCCGCAGGAACTCACGAATCTTACTCAGCAGTTCACCATGTTCGCCTCCAAGCTTCTCTTGCTCGAGGTTTACGAGTTGCCCTAGCGTAAGACGCAGTACCGCATCTGCTTGAACAGGAGACAAGCCGTAGGTATCAGACTTGCCTCGCTCATCTTGGAGAATTTCAAATCCTTCATCGCCAAGAGCTCGTTGAAGCAGAGATGCTGGCGCTTCGATCTGCATCAACCCTTGCTTCGCTTCCGCCTGCGAAGAAGAATTACGGACTATTTTGATTACTTCATCAATATTTGCCAAGGCGACCAGAAGACCTTCGAGCGTATGCTTTCTGTTCCGTGCACGAGCAAGAAGATGTTGCGTTCTTCGACGAATCACCGTAGTACGATGACGCAGAAACTCTTCAAGCATGTTTTTAAACGAAAGCATCCGAGGCTTGCCGTCGACAAGTGCGAGAAAGATGAGTGAAAAGGTTGTTTGAAGTGGCGAATACTGATAGAGCTGATTCAATACAACGTCTGGGTCAGCATCCCGCTTCAACTCCAAAATCAGTCGTACCGGCTCTTTGAGATCACTCTCATTACGAATCCCGGAAATACCTTTAATCCGATCATCGCTTACCTGATCAGCAATCTTCTCCTCAATAGCATCACGTGTTTGCTGATACGGTATTTCAGTAATAACAATCCGATTACGATTTTTTCCAAATTCTTCAACGTGAGCCCGAGCCCGAAGCGTAATTGTGCTTCTTCCAGTGAGATACCCTCGTAATAAAGACTCTCTGCCCATTACAATTCCACCCGTCGGGAAGTCTGGGCCAGGAACAATCTCAAGCAGTTCTGCCATTGATGTATCTGGGTTATCTATCAGCTGCACAAGTCCGCGACAGACTTCACCAAGATTATGTGGCGGAATACTTGTTGCCATACCGACAGCAATGCCACCCGCACCATTTACGACCAAATTGGGGAAGCGACTTGGTAGCACGACAGGCTCTGTATTTCGCTCATCATAAGTCGGGACAAAGTCGACCGTATCGAGATTGATATCGTCGAGCATCTGGGATGCAATTGCTGACAATCGAGCTTCGGTATACCGCATAGCTGCAGCAGGCAATCCGGCGATTGATCCAAAATTACCCTGCTTGTCAACAAGCACATGCCGCATATTCCATTCTTGCGCCATGCGGACAAGGGTCGGATAGATCACACTTTCGCCGTGAGGATGATAGTTACCGCTGGTGTCACCGGATATCTTCGCGCATTTTACCCGAGAATGACCTGGGGACAGGTTCAGGTCATTCATAGCAACCAGAATCCGTCGCTGTGAAGGCTTCAAGCCATCACGAACGTCAGGGAGTGCCCGACTCACAATGACACTCATCGCGTAGGTCAGGTAACTCTCTTTAAGTTCTTGCTCAATTGGCAAATCAATGATTCGGGTACCATCCTGAGTTTGGTTGGTAGCGATCTCTTTCGATTGACCGTCATTCATCGGTCCACTGCCATCATTCGCTGATGGCTGCTTATTCGCAGCATCATCAGCAGGGGTGTTTTCATCAGCCAAGGGGTGCGTTCTCCCGGGAATGGACCGCTTCGAAAAGGCGGTAACTTGATCTTGAACATACCCGCCCCAAGCAGGCGGTCAACCGGGCTCAATATACCTAAAAAAACGTGACTTTGTACGGCTTGACCGGCATCGCTCCTGCTTCTACCCTCCTGCTCCGTTCCTTTCATCCACTTTGGGCGACGCTGGTGATATTCAGAAGCCCCTTTATTGCAATCCTGATCGTCATAATTTCGGCAGTTACCACTCTTTTGCCGGGACTGGGTACGGCACCACTTTGGGATGAAGACGAGCCCAAAAATGCTGCCTGCACATTAGCAATGCTGGATTCGGGTGATTGGATCGTGCCCACTTACAACGGCTCGCTTCGTGTAGAAAAGCCTCCACTGGTCAATTGGGTACAAATCATAGGGGTCTCACTTTTTGGTCGTAATGAATTTGGTGTCCGCATAGGGTCAGTCTGCTTAACGATTGGCACGTGCTTGCTTACTTGGTGGATTGGGCGTCTTCTCGCCGGACCATTTGCTGGCCTTCTGTCTGGCCTTGTCATGTCAACATGTATCTGGACAGCAGTAGGTGGACGCGCCGCAACTCCCGATGCATCACTCGTATTCTGCACCACCTTGGCTGCCTCGATTTATGTTCACGCCATTCAACGGAACACCGGGCTTCGAATAACTCGCATGCATGCTATTGGAATCGGACTGGCATGTGGGTTCGCCATTCTTGCAAAAGGTCCCATTGGCATTGTTTTACCAATGGTGGCATTTTCACTCACCGCGGGCGTACTGCACAGCAAATCTATTTTCACATGTGGCAAATCTTGGATTTACAGTGTTGCATCTTCTCTCCGTCCTCTGACAATTCTTGCGGTAGCTACAGCCGTCGCATTGCCGTGGTATGTATTGGTTGGATTGCGCACTAATGGCCAGTGGATTCGAGACTTCTTGCTCATTCATAATGCTGGTCGATTCATAGCTCCCATGGAGGGGCATTCCGGATCATTTCTATACTATCCAATGATACTTGCTATTGGCTTATTTCCTTGGTCAATTATTCTGCTTGCCGTCCCCGCTCATGCTGTATTTCTCTGGCGGACAAGTCGTCTCAAGAGTTCACACTTTCGTGCTATTGCTTTTTCTGGGTGCTGGGCTTTTGTCTGGATTGGAACTTTTGCAATCGCAGGAACAAAACTTCCTGGCTATATCTGGCCTGCCTATCCGGCCATATCAGTCATTACGGCTCTTTATTTAACTGACTGGCTCTGCGGACGAACAGGCTGGGAAAGGACAATTTTCCGAAACATGACCTCGGGCAAAGCCGCTGATTTGTTTATGAATATCGGCTGGCTCACACTTGCCGCCGTTGGTATCTGTCTGATGACAAGCATTCCTCTTGTCCTACAAAAAATCGCACCAGGAAATGAATGGCTTGGACTACTTGGGATGCTTCCAGTCATAGCCGCTGCTACTGCTTTTTTACTCCAGCGACGAGGGCACGCCGGGCTGGCTATAAGTGCCTTGGCAATCTTCTCTGTTCTCTTCACAGCGACTCTCGGCGGTCTCGTATCAGTGCGACTAGCTCACCGTCAGGGTACTTCTACTCTTCTAGCCACCTTGTCGCCGTCTGGACGAGAAGGGAATTGGGCAAGCATCAAAACGCCTCGACCAAGCTTAGTCTTCTATACGCAAAAACGTGTTACCAAACTGGAAAACATTAGCGCAGGCATTGAGCATCTTCGTGCGAATCCTTCAGCAAAACTTTTAGTCGAAGCCGATGAACTGCCAGCAATCCTGCCACACCTTCCCACTGGATTTGGAATACTCTGCGAAAAACCTCGTTCCATTGATATGGGACTAGCAATCATTGGAAGAATCAGAACTGAAAACACGCATTCAATAGCCCAAAGTCCTCCTTCTCACTAACAAATTAGACTAC
>JABAAH010000110.1 GCA_014238855.1 Planctomycetota bacterium | reverse complement strand
CAGCCAGTCAGGCTGAAGACACCCCGAGTGGTGTTCAAGAGGGAACTGTTGATAGTCATCCGGCACTTATCGATTCACCAACACACACAGCAACATCGTCCGGGCGTATTGGAGATGCAATTAATGTTGCCTTTATTGGCTCCGAAGAAGAGCTCCATCATATGCTTTCGGTATCTGGCTGGTACGCAGCAGATCCAATCACTTCTAAAACGTCCTTTCGCATTGCAGCGGACGTTGTTTTACGGAAACCGTATCCGCACGCCCCAGTGAGTAATCTCTACCTATGGGGACGCAAACAAGACGCAGCATTTGAGCAGCCGGTTGGGAACAGCCCAAAACAACGTCACCATGTCCGTTTTTGGCAATCACACAAAGTTGACTCAAATTCAAAGCCACTTTGGTTGGGAGCGGCCACCTATGATGAACGTGTTGAACTCAGCCGTACGACTGGAAGAATCACTCACAAGATTGCACCCAACATCGATCAAGAACGAAATAAGCTCGTCAATGATGCGATCGCCGCAGGAAAGCTAGATGGCTATTACTGGGTGGAACAGTTTCACCGACTCGCCAAAGGAAAAAATGGTGGAGGCGACCCATATTTCACTGATAGACGGCTTGCCGTCGGAGTAATCGATATTCAGCGCTAATATCTCTGTGACACCGCATCGTTCTGAATTAGTTGCATTCGCTCAAAGAAGGCACGCACATTTATTACCTGGGGCATATGAGAGACGATCCACCAGAGTCTGAGCCGGAAGATGATGAATTCGGCAATATGCTGGACGACACACCGACTACGCCTGCGGAACCATACGGAGACAAGTAGCTTCCGTTTCCCCTGTTGTCTTCAGTGCGTAGCGTCAGCGTGTCGCCGTCATGAACGCCAACCACCTCGCCAACGGTCGTTGTGTCAGCGGCAAGGGTGGAGAGTGCCAGTAGGTAGAAGAGGGGAATTGTTCGTATAGAACGCTTTGTACCAACCGACATGTAGGCGCGTAATGCCACACGCTGACGCAAAATGCGTCGGTGCTGCACAATGCAAAGAATTCTACTCCGGTCGTTTTTGTACTACGAAACAAGACTCTTTCTGGTTCGCATGACTTTTGGCACGCCGTTTGTACTTAGCAAAAGTGTCAAACAACGCTACCAGTTACCAGAGGCAAAACCATGTTCTTCAACAAGACAAAAACACAACGCAGCACAACACGCCCAACACTTAGCACTGAAGCACTTGAGCCAAGAGCAATGTTTTCTGTAACGGCGATGCCTGTTGTTGAAACAACTGTATCCGATCAATTCGATGTCGGTCCTGTTCATCGTGCCGCGGAAGTCAATCATGTAGAAACATACGGCACTGGATACTGTGTTGCTGGTGGTACTGGCTTTATCAAGCTAGGTGATATCAAAGGCGAGTTAAGGCTAACGCAGAACCTTGGCGGCACTTCTGGTCCTGGAGGGACAAGCTTCTTAACTGGCGACGATGGTCGCAGTATCGTCCACCCACAGTACAACGTTGGTGTAGATGGCCGCAGTATCGTGCATCCACAGTACAACCTTACCGGTTCAGCCGGTCCTGGCGGCGATGATATCTTCAGGCCAAATCCAGTTAGCCGTGGTCTCAGTTTGCATGATTCGGTTCACTGCTTCAGTGGGTCTCATGCCAGTTCAGGCCGCGTTGGTGTTTGGACGAACGGTAATGCAACAAGTATTCGTGCTCGGCAGGACGTGGGTCACGCAGGTGCTGATGCCGAAGGCTTCATCAAACTCGGTGACATCAAAGGTGAGTTTCAACTCACCCAGCGACTCGGTGGTTCAGCCACTCCTGGCGGTGACGACGTTTTCATGCCAAAGCCACTAAATGTCTCAATGTATGATCACATGCAGGCACCAGTGGAGAATGTCTCCATGTACGATCACGTCAAGGCACCACGCTATCGAGCGTTCGCCCTCATGGGTCGTTAAACAATTCGGAAACATCAAAAGTCTTTACCTTTCTGCTTTTGATGCAAGAACGTCGCCCCAGTTTGGTCAGACTGGGGTGGCGTTTTTTATGGCAGTGCAAGGAGAAAAGCAAGTGAGAAAAGCAAGTGTTTTCATGGTGGTATTGTACGGGGTCACAATGTGAAGACCTATTGAAGCGAACGCCGAAGATCGCGGTCTTATTGAGTCGGGATATTTTTAGGCAACTCAATAGCAGGATTTGTCTTCAGGATTTTGAGAACGTCCTGATCAATCGACTCGAGCCCCCCAAGTCCCAATCCGCTTCCTTTAAACTTTGCCAATTCTATCGCTACGGTTTTGTCGATTGAGGTCAGGCCAAGGACTAGCCTCCACCCTTTAAACCCTACCAACTCTTTCGCCACGTCTTTGTCGATCGAAGTTAGGCCATTCAAGTACAGGTTGCCTTTATGCTTTGCCAGCTCTTTCGCCACGTCTTTGTCAATTGAAGTCAGGCCATTGAGGTACAGGAAATCCCATTCTTCATTTGTGGCTACTAACTCAGCGGCTTGTTCCGCAGTCAAAGATTTGATGTCGCGTGTATCCCCCGGAAAGTCCTCGGCATGACAAAAGCCACAACAAAGAATCAAACTGGCAATGATTAAATAACGCATGGCAAACCCTTTTAAACTTTCGGACAAATATCCGGTTCTCTCAATGCCTGCGTTTTACCTTGTGCGTGAAGCGTTGGAAAGCAAGGAAGCCAACGGCCGCACCTAATGTGGTAATCTCCAGCATTTTCTTCACGCCGCTTTCTGGCTAATGTGTCCACCATTCGTATCCTTTATGGCATGAATTATGACCCGCTTCTATGCGTGTTGTGGACAACCCGCGGCTGTTCCGAACGGGACACTTTTGTAGCCGTAATATCTGCAACTCAACGTAGCCCGTCGGCAGGACATTATCAGCATCCCTGCTGGTGGGCTTTCTCACACTACGGAATGGAAGCCATGGAAAAAATAATACAGGAACAGGTCAAACGTGTGCAGGCAATGACAGATAACCAAAAGGAAAGATTTCTCAAGATTTATTTTCATCAAAAAGTAGTTCGTTCAGAACGGGAAGCGTGTGCTGCTAGCGGCCTTCATTACACTATGGAGTGGAAGCGATAAAACCTAAACAATCACGAGCGACGATTGTCATTGCCTGTGGGCTCTTGATATATCTGCTATTGGCACTTGGAAGCTAAACAGTCGGCCGAAGGCACTCCTACGAGGCTCCCACCATCTTGGAAAGTCTTAACGACTCCCCCGTTTCGTGGGTCCCCGTCTGTCCAATTTCTCGTTGGTCCGGGCGTGAACTTGACTGGTGCGTACCTAGAGAACGCGAACCTGAAACATCTGACCAATACCGACCTCACCAACGCGAACTTGACTTCAACACAAGTGACTGGTGCGAAGCTGGAGGGTGCGGACCTGAGTGGATCAATATTGGGTGGAATAATTGGGAAAACAATAGGCGTACCCGCAGCGTTACCTACTGAATAGATCTCCGTGAAGGAGTATCTCGTCGGCCCATCGGCAAGCCTCTTTGCCGCAGACCTGAGCGGTGCGTATCTGACTAATGCAAACGTGCATGGCACACAGCTCAGACAGGCGAACCTAGCTGGTGCGACCCTAACCGGAATTAAATCAGGTGGAATAGTAGTTGGTGAGGCAGGGACGCCCCCTACACTTCCTGCAAACTGGCAAGTCATTGATGGGCATCTCATTGGTCCATATGCGCAACTACATGAAGCAGTTCTAACCAACGCTGATCTGACCGGCGTGTATCTAAGTTTTGTGAATCAAACTGGTGCAACCTCGACAGGCGTAACTGGTGCTGCGAAATACAACACAGCGACAATGCTGCCTGCTGGTTTTGATCCACAGTAGCAGCGGGGTGGACGTTGGTCAGTTAGTGGTTGTCACTGCGGCTGGTTGTGCTTTACCGTTTCCCCTTCCGCCAATCCCACGGTGCTATCGGGTTCTTGTCAGCCCATGCGGGCTTGCTTATTGCCGTTTGCGAAACTGCACCTATGCAAGACGATCCACCACAAGACGAGCCTAATGACGAGTTCGGGAATATGCTGAACGATGCACCCACCACGCCACCAAATCCATACGGGGATGAATGATGAAAATCAGCCTATACGTCGTAGCAAACCTTGGAGCAAGATGATGGTGAGTAGGGTTATTAAGCAAGGGTTCAAAACACCCTTAGTAAGCAACTACTCTAGCTCATGATTCTTTCTGCTTGATGTGAGCGGTGAGGCCGCTACATTCACGCCCGGAAAAAGGAAACACACATGACAGGCATGAGCGGTTGATGGAACAGAGAGTGATTCGGCCTCGTCAAGTGATGGGGACGCAGAAGGGAAAAGCTTACTTGGACAAAACTGCCTGCTCAGCCTGAACCGTTGCCCATGCGACACGCCGCAACCACGCGGCTTCTCTGGCGGTCATGTTGCCGTGTTTCTTGGGCAAATACTCGAGCTTAAGCGGGCTTTCCCCATATATTGTGGAATAGAGGACGCACAGCGCAAGGTAGGTTCCCTGAATACTGGGGTGCTCCTTATCTTTGGCATACATGTCCACCTCAGGACGTTCTTTCATGGCCTTTTCCCACGAGATACC
>JABAAH010000010.1 GCA_014238855.1 Planctomycetota bacterium | reverse complement strand
TCTATCGTAGAGCAGTCTTATGCCGTAAGGTACGAAGTGGGTGACACATGTATTAGAGAGTGGGCACGTGTGACTGAGAAAATCTGTGGAATGCGGTTGAAAAAATTTATGAATTGTATGTACACGTTGTTGTTCTCGTTTCTGCGAGCATGTTGGCCGGTAACGGGAATAAATTTAAAAAAATCCTGCGCTCTTTTTATGCTTGTCGTTTCTTCTGGAGCATGGGCTTCGTACGGTGTTTGTAATGATGGCTCCATCAACTTCAATCGTGACGTTCGTCCAATTTTGGCTGAGACATGTTTTCATTGTCATGGTCCAGATGAAGACGGGCGAGAGGCAGGCTTGCGGCTGGATCTAGAGAGTAGTGCGAGAGAGGATCTCGGCGGCTACCAGGCCATCAGTCCTGGTGATCTGCAAGCAAGTGAAGCCTGGATTCGTATTACCAGCGATGATGATGACACGGTGATGCCTCCACCAGAGTCACATCTTTCTCTCAACAAAAAGCAGAAGGCCGTCCTCAGGCAATGGATTATTGAAGGGGCTCAGTACGAGGGGCATTGGGCATTTGCCCCACCGCAATCACCCACCGTTCCTGATGTGCAGGGCATGAATTCTCGTTACGCATCATGGGGCCGAAACGAGATTGACTCGTTTGTACTTGCAGGGCTTCTGAAGGCTGGTATCTCTCCTTCGGTGGAAGCCGCTCCACAAACACTTATTCGGCGACTCACTTTTGATCTGACAGGACTTCCCCCAACCCTTGAGGAAACGCATCGCTTTATTGACGACTATGAAACCTACGGTGAGAGTGCGTATCAAGAAGCAGTTCGTCGACTGATTCATTCGCCACATTTTGGTGAGCGAATGACAGTGCCTTGGTTGGATCAAGCCCGTTACGCTGATACCAATGGGTATTCAATCGATGGTGGTCGTGATATGTGGTTGTGGCGAGATTGGGTCATTCAGGCCTATAACGACAACATGCCATTTGATCAGTTTCTCAAAGAACAGTTGGCTGGTGACCTAATTCCAGGCGCTACTGATGCACAACTGATTGCCACTGGATTTAATCGTAATCACATGATCACTCATGAAGGTGGCACGATCCCAGAAGAAAATCTCACGAACTATGTTGCCGATCGTGTAAAAACAACGAGTGAAGTGTTCCTTGGTTTGACGTTTGGGTGTGCTCAATGTCATGACCATAAGTACGATCCGATTTCTCAGAAAGAGTACTACGAGTTTTTTGCCTTCTTTAATGAGCTTGATGACCGTGGCCTTGATGGAAATGCTGGCAGAAATGCTATGCCGCAGGTGTCTGCCTCTACGGTTATGGCTCAAGATGAACTCAAAAGCGTGAATGCTGAACTGGCAGCAGCACGCATTAAGTTATCAAATACAACAAGTGGGTTTGACGAGTGGGTTGCAGAGGAACGCAGACGAGAGAAAGTGCGAGGAGAGGGCTTTCGTTACGTCGACGCTGAACTACTCGACGCTTCGGCACCGAATCGGCCTGGTCCCTATGAATTTGATTCTGATGGAACCGTCTCTTTGTCGGCTCCGAGTAAGGGTCTGGCTGGATTCAGTCATTCGATGCAATTGCGGCAAGGGGCCCAGCAAGCAAGCGAAACGATATCAGGTATTTCGATCGAATTTTATCCCCAGCAGGTCCCTGATGCGGCAGGGACAAAAGCTGAGGAAATGAAAGAGTCATTACTTGCATTGACTCCGTTTGCTGACGGTGTTCCTAAAGTGACAGCCGTATTGGTGTCTGCAAATAATCAGCCTGCTGATCAGGTGGACTATCATGGTCAATGCGAGTTTGTTACGGCGACAGCAAGTACTTCAGCTGATGACCATGCAGCACCGTCAGTGCTCGATGAACGAAACGTCCACTGGTGGCAGCCATCACAAAAAGATCAGAAGCAGCGTCTTACACTAACGTTCGATCAGCCTGTTGATCAAACAAAAACACCTTTCCTGAGCGTGCTTGTCTTTTTTGGAAAAAATCAATCGCTTCCTTTCCGATGGAGAGTGCGTCCTTTTACGGGTCATGATCCCCAGAGCAAGTGGGATGATGTCATTGCTGCAGCTCTAGCAGCAGACCAGTCGCACTGGAGCAAGGGCACCCAAGAACGGCTGCTTGCACTCTTTCGACAGACAGCACTTTCTTTGAGTTCGCTACGAACACAGATAAGCAATCTGGAAGAGCGAAAGAATATGCTTACGAAGAAGCATTCGGCAATGGTGATGAATGTTTCCTCCAAGCCGCGGGAGACATTTGTCTTAACCCGTGGTCAATATGATGCACCATCGATACGTGTGACACCGCGAACCCCACAAGTGCTGCCACCGCTTCGTCTCGGGGGCAATGAAGAGAGATTAAATAACAAAAATAAAGATCCAAAAAAACGTCAGCCGACACGTCTCGATCTTGCAGACTGGTTGACAGACTCAAATCATCCTTTGACGGCACGCGTTGCGGTGAATCGTATTTGGGCATTGTTTTTTGGAACGGGGATTGTTTCCACGTCAGCTGATTTTGGATCACAGGGGGAGTATCCAAGTCATCCGGACCTGCTTGACTATCTGGCAACGCGTTTTGTCAGTCATGAATGGAATCAAAAAGAACTGATTCGAATGATTGTTTCGAGTGCAACCTACAGACAGCAGTCATCAACAACCACTGAACAAATAGCAATCGATCCAGGCAACAGATTGCTGGGTCGCGGTCCTCGGTTTCGACTTCCTGCAGAATTTATTCGTGATCAGGCATTGGCCGTAAGTGGGCTTCTAGTGCCACGTATTGGAGGGCCGAGTGTTCATCCGTACCAGCCGCATGGGCTTTGGAAAGAGATAAGTCATTTCGGAAGTACACCGGCCACAAAACAGGTCTTTGTTCAAGACCATGGTGAAAAATTATATCGTCGAAGTTTGTACACAATCGTGAAGCGGACAAGTCCGCATCCTGCCATGGCAGCCTTTGATGCTCCGAATCGTGAAATGTGTGTGGTCGATCGGGGTAAGACGAATACGCCCCTTCAGGCACTCGTGACATTGAACGATCCCCAGTTTGCTGAAGCAGCGCGTGTGTTTGCCAGTTCTATCTTGCAGGACCAAACAGCCAATGACGATCGTTCACGTATCGAGCGAGCCTTCGAAGTCATTAGCTCGCGTCTGCCGATGGATTCTGAGATCGACTTGATTGCACGGCTCTTAGCTGCCGAAAGAGCACGATTTCAGAGAAGTCCAAGAAATGCAGAGCGTGTTATTGCTGTTGGTGAGTATCCTGCGACACAAGATGTCGATCCGGTGGAACAGGCTGCGTGGACACAGATAGCAACGCTGTTACTCAATCTAAGCGAAACTCTAACCAGACAATAGTCTTCATTACTCATTATGCATTCACTTTCTTTTGACATTGAACTGCGACGAGCTCAGCTGCTGACGCGTCGGTCACTGCTGGGCAGTTCTACAGTAAGCCTCGGTGCATTTGCACTCGGGAATCTTCTTAAGAGTGACAAGGCGGCTGCTGCCGTTGGAGAAACGAGGTCTGAAGGACTTCCTGAGCTGCCACACTTTGCTCCAAAAGCCAAGCGCGTGATTTATTTGTTTCAATCTGGTGGCCCAAGCCATGTTGATCTCTTTGATTATCACGAAGCCATGGACTCGTTACATGGGACAGATCTTCCTGACTCTGTTCGTGGTGGGCAGCGATTGACTGGAATGACCTCTGGTCAAACAAGTTTCCCCGTCGTCAAGCCACTGTGGGGTGGTCGTCGTTGTGGTGAGCACGGCACTTGGATCAGTGACATTGTGCCGCATACGCAGTCGATTGCTGACGATATTACAATCGTTCGTTCTTTATGGACCGAGGCGATCAATCATGATCCTGCAGTAACGTTCATCAACACCGGCTCACAGCAGATGGGGCATGCTTCTCTGGGTGCCTGGCTTAGTTACGGGCTCGGACGTGAGAGCGATGACTTTCCTGCCTATATGGTTCTGCTAAGCCAAGGCAGCGGCAAAAATCCTGGACAGCCACTTTTTTCACGACTGTGGGGTAGTGGATATCTGCCCTCAAGCCATCAAGGTGTCATGTTACGGCCCGGTGTAAATCCTGTGCTGTATCTCAAGAACCCATCCGGAGTCTCACGCGATTCTCGACGCCAATTACTCGATACACTTGGCGACCTGAATCAAAAGCACGCCGCTGCGGCGGGTGATCCTGAAACGCTGGCTCGGATCGAGGCCTATGAAATGGCCTATCGCATGCAGACGTCGGTTCCTGATCTGACGAATGTTTCTGACGAGCCAGAATCAACATTTGAACTCTACGGTGATGATGCGCGGCGTCCAGGGAGTTTTGCTGCAAACTGTCTGCTCGCCCGACGCATGGCTCAACGTGGTGTGCGGTTTATTCAGCTGTTTCATCGTGGTTGGGATCAACACATTTCGATTAAGAATCAGTTGCCCAAACAATGTCGAGACGTTGATCAGGCATCAGCGGCGTTGGTACAAGACCTGAAACGACTGGGGATGCTGGATGATACGCTTGTGGTGTGGGGCGGAGAGTTTGGCCGAACCGTGTACAGTCAGGGTGCCTTAGGGAGTCCGTCGGCGGGCCGGGATCATCACGGCCGATGTTTTTCAAGCTGGATGGCAGGTGGCGGAATCAAAGCGGGTTATGACTATGGCCGAACGGACGAATTCGCTTACAACGTCGTTGAAAACCCAGTTCATATTCGTGATCTCAATGCCACAATTCTGCATCAACTCGGTATTGATCACGAACGCTTCACGTTCAAGTTCCGTGGTCTGTCCCAGCGACTCACGGGAGTTGAAGAAGCACATGTTGTCAATGATATTTTGAGTTAACCAAGTAGGTGAGAGTGCCTACTTTTTGCGAAATAGGGAGCAGTATATATGGTCAGGAAAAGAGCGAGTCGAGTTGTCAGTGTTATTGCATTGATAATCTGTGTAGCAGGCCATCTTTATGGCGCAGATCAACACGGCGCAGATCAACCCAATGTTGTGGTCATCATTAGTGATGATCAGGCATGGACTGATTACGGGTTTATGGGGCACCCAGTGATCCAGACACCGCATCTCGACAGACTTGCTGAGCATAGCCTTGTTATGGATCGAGGGTATGTTGCGGCACCATTGTGTCGGCCATCACTCGCATCAATGCTTACCGGTCGATATCCATTTCAGCATGGCATCACAGGCAATGATGTCGATGGGTCTACGAATCGCGCAGCGCTGGATGTGCCGTTGCGGGAATCATTTCATAAATTTCCAACGTTCGTCAAAACACTTGTTGCCCACGGCTACCTTGCGCATCAATCTGGAAAGTGGTGGGAAGGGTCGTGGCAGGACGGTGGGTTTACTGATGGAATGACCCATGGTGATCCAAAACGTAGAGGTCGGCATGGTGATGCGGGGCTGAAAATTGGTCGTGAGGGAATGCAACCAGTTACGCAATTCATCGATACGGCCGTCGCCGAAGAGAAGCCGTTTCTGTTGTGGTACGCACCCTTTCTGCCACACACACCACATAATCCACCACAACGATTGCTTACAAAGTATGAGAAAGAAGGCCGGGCTGCGGACCTTGTCAAGTACTACGCCATGTGTGAATGGTTTGATGAAACATGTGGTGAGTTACTCAGTTACATTGATGACAAGAATCTGACAGACAACACGATGGTGGTCTATATCTGTGATAACGGATGGGCAGCGCCGAGTACGAATGCCGATGATCCAAATCAAAAACTGTGGAAAGGCTATGCCCAGCGTTCGAAAAGTTCACCGTATGAGAATGGAATACGGACGCCAATCATGATCTCATGGCCAGGGACAGTAAAGCCCGAACAATCGAAGCGTTTCGCCCATGCGATTGATCTCTTTCCTACTATTGCAGCGGCAGCAGAAGTGGAAGTGCCCGACGATCTTCCTGGTATCAATCTTCTTGATGCAGAGAAGCGGGGTGCCAGGACGTGTGTTTTTGGTGTCTGTAATGCAACGCATAATATAACGCTCGGTCAATCAGATGAAACGCTCCAATATCTCTGGTGCATCGATGGAGATTGGAAACTCCTCGTACGGTATCACGGAGCAGATACAACGAAGTATGCCAACCTTCATGTGTGGGATCAGGCCCCGGTGCGACTGTATAACGTGGCAGAAGACCCACACGAACAAAACGAATGTTCTGCAAAACACCCTGATATTGTTGCGCGGCTTAAGCAAGAGATTGAAGACTGGCATGAGCCAGAGATCACAGCACAAGGCGATCAAGTGTCTCTTGATGGCGACTGCTGCCTACCAAGTGGACGGCAGGCATTTTTCATGAAGCCTGTAGGTGTCAATAATATTGTTGAGAAATAAAATTTGCTAACGCATGAGCTTTTTACCCATATTGCTAGGACTTCAAACGTCGGTAATGGGGGACCAATGATGGTTGGATCAATTTAGTAAAGAAAATGTTTCCTGACCGAATGCTTGCTTTTGTTTTCAAAACAGGCGTAGTATGAAAATAGAGAGTTCGCAACAAGTAGCTGTTGCGGAATGACTCAGGAAAAGAAAGTCACTCCAGCTGCCCCTGGGGTGACTTTCTTATTATGGTGTCTCAGGACTTGTAGAACGATATCTATTTTGGGGCTTTCGATTTCCTGGTCCGTTGTTGCATGAGATTGATTCTTCTGAGTCCGTAAGTGCTTACAGTTGCCCGCGACGAAGCAAGAGCTACGCCTGGCTGGTGAGTGTTGGAAGAGCAAGACAAAAGCATTTGACAAAGCAGAACATTAAGTGGTTTTTCTTTGAATCAGAAAAGTATCCTGAGCAGTCAGTGCTAGAAAGTTTTTTGAGTGCGTTTTCTGGTTAAACTCCACCACAAGCTCATTCGCTAAGCAGTTGTCTGACTGCCCTGCTGTTGAAGATTTTCTACAAGCTTTTGTATTGGATGAATGTTTTGGTCAACCAGGACAACAATCGCTTCGGCGGCAGCCAGGATCTTTATAAGTTTACTTCCGAGTCCACCACCGGCACCTGTAACAACAGTGACGTCATCCTTCATTAAGAATTAATCAAGAATAGGCATGATCGCCTTTGATAAGTAATGAAAGTGGGCTATGTGATACTGAGAATACGTCAGAAGTTTGAAGACATCTGCATTATGTTCTTCAAGCAACCGGGGCGAGAAGATTCGAGCTCCCGGCCTCGACGTCCCGAAAGAAGTTGCAGTCGCCTATAAGAAAAAAACAAGAACGCGTTACAGCCAAAAAAGCAAGGCGTTTTCAAAATCACATGCCTTTGTTTGGTTGGTGTAGATCGACCGTTTGTCGGTGAAAGTAACGGCGAAAAAAACGGCCGTGGAAGGTGATTTACTTTGGCGTTGTTGCAACTTGTTTGCATGTCTATGTCATTAATTACCGCTTCCCAGGAGCTGTTCCGCTTTTGCTAGACTGCACCCATGCAAGACGATCCACCACAAGACGAGCCGGACGTTGACGAATTTGGCAATATGCTAGACGACGCCCCTACCACGCCACCAAATCCATACGGGGATAAATGATGAGATTTTTAATTGCTGCCGCTGGGGTCAGCAACATTTAATTGATGGGAACCAATGTCAGATCCTAAAACAGAAGCCGAATACTTAAAACATATTTACATCAACTCTGAGTTTATATCTGCGATGTTCATTTGTACTAACATATTGTTGCTGCTGATCGTCACTACACTTTGGATTGGCCTGCCTAAATATCACGTTCTTTCAGCTTCAGCTATAGCAACAGAAAAACTACTGCTCGGCTAAATTTATCCAGGTGTAAGAATGAAAATCTTTGCTTCTTGTTCCCTTGTGATGCTGGTCTTGTTGTGCGGCTGCGGCAAACCAGCTGTGAAACGTCACATGTGGCTTAAGGTTGAAGAGGGAATGACTTATTCAGAAGTTAAGTCACTGATAGGTGAACCGTTTGCAGCTTTTGACAATAAAGGTCCTGAATTAACTTGGTGTATTTATAGGTACGCAATTACAGGCTTCCCCTACGGCGTAATTGTCTTTGCAAGAAAAAAAGTTATTGGCAGACAAGTCAAGTCTCAAGAGGAAGCGGAGGCCTACGAAGGAATGTTGAAAGACGTACCCTACCCTAGAGACTCCTTTGATTTGCTGAGCAGCAGCGGGTTCCTGACAGCTTCTACGTCTAAATTCTGAAGTTCGATTTCTGCTTGAAATCCACCACCCCAGTCCTGAGTTGCTTCATAAGCAGGAGCAACAACCGCCATCATCGCCCTTTGTTCAAGTGATTCCGGATTGTATTGATCCCGTGCGGCTTGCCGTTTCCCCTGCCGCCAATCTCACGGTGCTATGGGGTTCTTGTCAGCCCACAAGCCAATCTTGTTTTCATTGGCGTAACGTTCAGCGTCCCCAAGTTCTTTCGTCTTGTCATACTTGCGATACCACCACTCCATTCTCATGCGTACCATCATGGTATTTATGGCTTGGTCGCCAATAAATATGTAACCCAGCGTCCTGCCGTAGTGATCTTTACCACTACTCTTATGGTGGCAGTCTTTCTAAAGGTAACGGCTGACAGTGCTTGCTTGGCGTTGTTCCCAAAGGGCTGAACCAGTTCAGGCGTATCAATACCAGACAACTTCACTTTCAAGGTTTTTCTCTTCAGTGCGTAGCGTTAGCGTATCACCGTCATGAATGCCAACTACCTTGCCAACGATTGTTGTATCAGCGGCAAGGGCGGGGAGTGTTAGTAGGCAGAAGAAGGCGAGTGTTTTCATGTTCGCATTGCACGCATTTTCTTCATTGCGGTTTCTGGCTAATTCTTCCGCCGAACCCCAAACCTATTGGCAGCAAATGTTGTGTTTCTGTGTGCGTTTTCTGGACAAGGCCAGGACGTCCTGAACCAGTCACTTTTGCAGTCGTAATATTCCTACGCAACTTGGCCCGTCCGTAGGTTTTACTGGTTCCTGCGGGCGGGCCTTCTTATGCAAAGGAATTGCGATGGGCTACATCTACATGGCTGACGTTATTACACAAGAGGGTAAACGCGGCGTTCGCGTTGGCAGAACGGGCAACCTGTCTTCCCGTCTGGCTTCGCATAGGAACGATCCGCAATGGCATAGCTTCAACTTGATAGAAACATGGGAAGTAGGTGACGAAGTTACCGCTAAGGGTTACCTGAATCCGTTCCAAGTTGATTCAATATGCCAAATCTGAGGATTTGGTATGTCAGAAAAACTAGAATCTGACTAATTGCTTAGGCAGAGAGAAAAACCCGTTTGGGAATTCTTAGGAAACCGCACGCCGCACGGTGTTGATACTGCAGGACATCATCGCGGCAGTCTTCTGCAAGGCGTCCATTTTCGGACCCTTGTGGTGTTTCTCGTATTCGGTCCGAATCTTACCGTACCGTTCAGCACGATCCTTACGCCGTGCCTTTGCTGCAGTCGTCACACGTGACATTGTTGTGGTGTGTGATGCTGCAGCACCAGCCACAAATTGATCCATCAAAGCTTTACGGATCTCAAAAGACAATTTAAGACGGTCCGTGTCTGAAACACCCGCCGCTTCCAGTTTCCTCGAGAGGCTTTTGACAATCGTGGCCTGTCGCTTGTCGTGCAGGTTGTCGAAGTCTGCAGCCGCCACCCTACCGATTTTCTTGCGCTGTTCAGTCGTAATTTTTGAGGCGCCGGAAACCTTGCCGGTCGGTTTCTTGATAGTCACACGATGGATGCTTGACCGTGCTGGTGATTTCTTACGAGTTTTTTTGGGAGGTGGCATGCCTTAAAGATTGACTAAGACATGGAGATAATGCAAGCCTATTACCAACCACCTTGCCAACGATTGTTGTGTCAGCGGCTAGGGTGGGAAGTGCTAACAGGCGTGGACCGAACTCAACAGCCAGCGTGGTGAAGTATGGTTGCAGCACATCGGCAACACATCGCAGCCGCCACCACCTGCTATTATTCCTGAGTTCTTCAGGTGTCTTACCGCCGCCTACTTCACTCAGTGTGATCTCAACAAGATCACCAACAGAAAGAACCGCGGTGACTTCTTTGGTTATCTTTGGCAGTGTCTTCCGTGGCTTCTTGGCATCAAGTTTGAAGTCAGCCGGTAGCGTGCCACCGTGTGCACCCCACGCGGCAAGAATTGCCTTGCGTCGATCGTCTGCCGCCTTGCTGCCGACTTTGCCAAGGTTGAACACCCTGCCATCGACTCGCATCCTCAGATAACACCCTTTTGTGGCACGTGGTGTTGGTAGTGTTCCGACCTTCATTCGTCCCATCGTTATTCCTCGAAGACTTGATAACGGCGAAACGTTTTTAGTTTTCGCCGATATGGTTACTAAACCAAGTCCTTGACGGCACGATCACGACGGGCGATCGGTAAGGTTCTTACCTGTTTCTATAGTCTTTCTGCATTTCCAGCAAGCAGTCGGGGCGAGAAGATTCGAACTTCCGGCCTCTACGTCCCGAACGTAGCGATCTACCAGGCTGAGCTACGCCCCGATTGAAAAATATGAAGAAATGCAGCTCGCGATTTACGTCTTCCTACAGTAGCAATGGGATCGTACACCGACTGGTGATGATGAGCAAATAAAGCTGTAAACGGTCACACTTTTAGTTGTGGTCATGCCGCGCTGAAAGTGAGACACAGACAAGCTCCTTGTCATTTCTTACAAAACAACATTTATTTGCAAACGCCGGATGAGTCCATACAACTGACCGACCAAAACATTCGTTGGTAGGTTCAAGTACATGCATTCGACCACGTTCTTCGTAGGCATCACGTGTCAGACTCGCAAGAATGAGGTCACCTGTTTCACTGAATAACCAGACGCGAGACGGATCATTCGGAACCGGCTGCCGAATTAGAAACGCTGTTCCATGTTTGGCCGGCCTGTCCGTATCTGATGTGGGAACACTCGTTTCCCACAGTCTGTCACCAGATTCAAGATCAACAGCAGTCAGCATCCCGGTATTGCAATCACACCCATAGATCGTATTTTTCTCAATGAAAGGAGTACTGTTGGCACAGTACACGGCATTTTTTGGCCCACCTCGCCAGACGACTTCAGCACCGGGTGAACCCTTTGCAAGGGAATACAGAGCACCAATTTTCCCAATGCCACTGGCAAAGAGAACCTGATCACCATTTAATTCCCCAAGTTGTGGCACCATGATCGACATCCCATACATAGGCTTGAGTGGTTCTGACCAAAGACTACGGCCAGTGGCAGGTTCAAGGCTGTTTAAATTGTCGGCGTCCCAGATAAGAAGTTGCTCCACGCCAGCAGATTGAATAAGTGTAGGAGGACAATACCCTTGCTCGCTTGCAGTCAGGGCGCGCCAGCGTTCTGTTCCGCTTACGCGATCAAAGGCTACAGCGACACTGCCCTCGCCTCCAACAACACAAATCGCGAGGTCGTCGAAAACAAGTGGGTGACCGCAGAATCCCCAGATAGGTGTCTTCGCGCTATATTCCTCCTTGAAATCTTTCTGCCACAGTAAGTGACCGTCGCTGGCATCTAGGCAAAGGAAATTGCCTTCAGATCCAAGAGCATACACTCGTCCATCACTCACTGTCGGCGTACATCGGGGGCCCGCAGCATAGGAAATCGAATATGGGCAATCGTATTCATAGGTCCATATTTCTTTTCCGGTAGTCGTGTCAAAACAGAGTACCCGTTCTTTACCAGAGAGTAGTGAACGATTGTTTGGATTGTTATCTAAGTCGCCTTCGCTCTTTATGTAGTCGGTGACATAAAGACGCTCACCGACAACAGCTGGCCCTGAATACCCTCCTCCAAGAGGCACTCGCCATAGAACTGGTGGCCCATTTTCAGGCATACTTTTTATGATGCCTTCTTCATGCCAAATACCATCACGGTTTGGTCCTTGCCATTGTGGCCAGTCGTCAGCTTTTACACACCTTGTGGAAGGTGATACCAAAAAGCTGCTACACAAAACTACGAGCACCAAAATTATTCTCATGATGACATCTTTCGATATATGAGATGAAAGTGATTATCAGCTACGCCGTAGCATCTGCCATCGGTGGCAGGTCTACGGAAACGTCTATTCCATCAGGTCGCCAGTCTAACAGTTCCAGTTCAGCGGTTCTTCGCCCACGAAATTCATTGATCTTAGGCTTAAATGCAATATGGAACGGCTCACCAGGTGGCGGAAGATGAGGGATCCATTCAGCACCACCGAAAGCCACTGCTCGAATCCGAACACCATTTTGAAGAAGCGTGACAGACATATGCTTATCGCCATTGCCCATGGTTCGTGGTGGCTCCGCGCAGGTTACTCCTGAAGCACACAACAGAGGCCGTCTGTTTCCTTGGCCAAACGGGGCTAGTCGCTCAAGTTCGCCAATACTTTGAAGCGTAACGCCGGCGATCGTTGTTTCACCGTCAAGTTGTATTTGCGCCTGTCGTAGTTCTTTTGGCATGCGAGTAGCAACTTCTGAAAGAAATGCTTTGCGGAAGGCATCAATCTTTTTATCCTCAATGCGAAGTCCTGCTGCCGCAGCATGCCCACCACAACTTATTAATAGTTCACGGCATGCCATGAGGGCTGCATGCACATCAAATCCTGGAACACTTCGGACACTTCCGATTGCTGGTTTCGCCTGCAATTCGTCTCGAGCCAGCATGACAACGGGCCGATGCCAACGCTCGGCAAGTCGCCCGGCCACAATTCCAATAACACCGGCATGCCAGCCGCGACCTGCGAGGACCAGTGCAGGATCGGCATCTGGATCACATGTATCTTTTACCTGCTTCGTTGCGGCGAGTTGAATGCTCCGCTCTTCGGTCTCACGTTGCCCGTTTAATTCGTGAAGGTAGTTTGCGAGTGTCGTGGCACGCTCAGTATCTGAAGTTGTTAGCAGTTCAATGCCACACCCAGCCTGACCAAGGCGGCCAGCTGCATTGAGTCGTGGGGCAAATCGAAAAGCGATATCTTCACTGTTGAGTGAAGATTTATCACTGAGTTTTGCCAGTTTAAGAAGACGGGTGACGCCAGGTCCACCCTTTTCCCGTAGGCACTTGAGCCCATACTTTACATACACTCGATTTTCATCAAGCAAGGGCACAACGTCAGCAATCGTACCAACTGCAGCAAGCCCCACGCATTGCAACAACATTTCCCGTAATCGTGGTGTAACTTGTTTTGCTCCACACGAACGAGTGGCGACAGCCCATGCGAGTTTGAATGCAACGCCCGCACCACAAAGATCACCAAAGGGATATTCTGATCCAGGTAATCGAGGGTGGACAAGAACATCTGCTGCCGGAAGACGGTCAGCAAAGTTGTGATGGTCTGTAATGATTAGCTCAAGGCCGATTTCACGTGCGACATCTGCTTCAGCAACACTGGCGATACCACAGTCGACAGTCACGACAAGTTCCGCACCATCCTGTTTGAGTCGACGCAATGCATCGGAATTAAGGCCATAGCCCTCATCAAATCTATCAGGCACGTACCAGTGCGGTTGTACATGAATTGCTTCAAGGCAGTGGCATAGAATGGCAGTTGATGACATGCCGTCTGCATCGTAATCACCATAGATAACAATTTTGCGGCCTGCTTTGGCAGCAGCAAGAATTCGATCGGCGGCCTCTGCAATGCCAAAGAGCTCTTCGGGTTCTCGAAGATTCGCCATAGATGCATTGAGAAAAGCACGGATTTGTTTTGGATCAGTAACACCTCGCGCGGCTAATAATCGTGCAAGAATTGGCGAGACCCCCACGGATTTCTCGAGCGATGCAACCGTCGTTGGGTCGTGCGGAGCAATGTTCCAGCGTTTTGGCATGGCAGCCTCCCTGGCCAGCAGCATTTCAGGAATTTAGAAACAACAGTATAGCCGCTTCTTCTCTGAGTGTCGGGTATAGTGTCACATAGCTTAAATCTCTCGAACGAGACTCATTGTTGGATTCTCAATCCCTTGGATATCGCCATGTCCTTCGTTACTCTCAAGTCCGGTAAAGATAAAGAGATTTCTCGTAGGCGGACGAAGCCAGCTCGCGACGACGTTGCGAAAGGGATGAATCTTTGTGAATACTGCACAGCAAAATGTTGTCAGTACTTTGCACTTCCGTTAGAGAAGCCGACAACTCGTCAGGAATTTGATTCCTTGCGGTGGTTCTTGCTTCATGAACACGCCACGGCTTTCACAGAGGATGGCGAATGGTATATCTGCGTACACACCGTCTGCAAGCATCTTCAACAAGATAATCGATGCGGTATTTATGATTCACGGCCAGCAATTTGTCGAGAGTACACGACGGACCATTGCGAGTATGAGGATGAATGGGTGTACGATCAATACTTTGAAACACCAGAGCAAGTAGTTGAGTACATGGAGGCAGTGCTTGGGCCCGGTGGTGAAGATGTAGGTGACGGACGCAAGAAGAAATATCGGCAGAGATCTATCCGAAGCCCGAAACCGACATTGTTAAACATTTTGTAAGATTATGTGATGGCCCAAAGCTGTGCAGTTCAGTAGATAGCATATTTTCAGGAGATATTATTCTGTCAAAAATCACACCACGAACACTGAAGGGTTTCAGAGATCTCCTACCATCTCAAGCACTGGCTAGAGAGCGAGTCCTTGAAATAGCAAGGCAGGTCTATCAGTCGTACGGCTTCTCACCAATAGAGACTCCAGCGCTTGAATATCTTGAGATTTTAACTGGTAAGGGTAGTGACGAAACGGATAAGCAACTGTACAGGTTTACCGATCACGGAAACCGTGAGGTAGGCATGCGGTTTGATCTTACGGTTCCGTTTGCTCGGTTTGCCGCGCAACATATCTCAACACTCGGCACTCCATTTAAACGGTATCACATGGGTACGGTGTGGCGTGGGGAGAATACCCAGCGGGGACGATATCGTGAATTTATGCAATGTGACTTTGATACCATCGGGACAACAAGTGCGAATTCAGACCTCGAAATGGTCTTGGTTGTGCACGACCTCCTTACAGCGATCGGGATTAAAAAGTTTACGATTCGAATCAATGACAGAAGAATTCTCTCAGGGATTCTTGAAGTGCTCGGTCTTGCGGATAAGACAACGCATGTGCTTCGGTGTCTTGATAAGATTAGAAAAAGCCCACGAGACGTCGTAGCAAATGAACTTGAAGGGCAGGGCGTTGCCGTTCAAGCCATTGAGTGTCTTCTTGGGCTCGGTGAGATGAATGGATCGATGGCAGACGTGTTGCGTGAACTTGGTGATCTCGCTGGTCAGTCGGAAGTCGGCAAGAACGGTGTTGAAGCTGTTGGTAAACTTCTGAAAGGCTTGTCTGAAGTAGGAATTGGTGACGATCACATCACATTAGATCCCTCTATTGCAAGAGGTCTGGACTATTACACCGGTATCGTTCTTGAGAGCTTTCTCGATGATCTGCCCAGTCTCGGAAGTGTTTGCTCTGGTGGCAGGTATGACAATCTTGCAGAACTGTACACAAAACAGTTTCTTCCTGGAGTGGGGGCATCGCTGGGGATAGATCGTTTACTGGCAGGCCTTGAAGAGCTTGGCAGACTTGAAGCTGTCGAAACACCAGCAGCAATTTTTCTCGTCTATTTTGATGAGTCGCACCTTGGCGACTATCTTCGGATTGCAGCAACGCTGCGGCAGCATGGTATTTCTGTTGATTTGTATCCGGATCCCAAAAAGCTTGGACAGCAGTTAAAATGGGCAGGGAAGAAAGGCTTTCAAAAAGCTCTTGTACTCGGTAGTGATGAGTTCAAGGCAGGTACCGCTCAGTTGAAAGACTTGGCTACTCAGCAATCAGTGAACCTCAGCTGGCAGGGAGATTGTGCCGTGTTAGCAAATCTCATTCAATCTGAATTGCAGAATACAAGTGACGGGTAGTCTTGAAGCCTATGTTCCCTGTTTCTCAATAACACGGAGTTGCTCGACAACACTATTGGCGTCAGCTGGTCGCTCTGCTCGATCATTTGAGAGCAACTGCATTACAAGAGCCGCAAGGTCTTTAGGCATTCCGGGGACAACTGTATCAATAGCCGTTGGCTTGCCTCGAGAAATAGCCGCAAGAATCGAAACCATTGATTTTCCATCAAATGGAAGTTTTCCAGAGATCATTTCGTAAAGAATCACCCCAAGGCCAAAGAGATCACTCTTTGCATCGACCTCATCGGTACCAATCCGTTCAGGAGACATGTAGGCCGGGGTGCCAATGACAGCATTGTTGACAGTGAGGCGGCTTTCTTCATTTCCTGTTTCGTGTGCAAGTCCAAAGTCAATGATTTGCACATGATGCTGAGGCCCTTCCAGAAGAATGTTGTCTGGCTTAATGTCTCGGTGGACAAGGTTTTTTTGGTGGGCTGCAGCGAGTCCTTCGCTAATTTCACGGCCAATGCGGACGGCCTCTGAGACAGGAATCACCCCGCCAGATTGTGTTCTGTATTCAGATAGATTTGGTCCATCAACATACTGCATGGCGATGTAGGGAAGGTTGTCATGCTCCCCAATCTGGTAGATCGTTACGATTGAGGGATGGTTAATCGAGGCAGTTGTTTTACTTTCACGAAGGAATCGTTTTCGCGAAACATCATCTTTTGCTCGGCTTGGATGCATCACCTTAATTGCAATGTCCCGATCAAGGCTCCTGTCGTATCCCCGATACACGCGACCCATGCCACCGCTGCCAATCACACTCTTTATCGAAAAAATGTCGATAGTTTCAGGAGTTCCTGAAGAGTCTGACGGATTTGAGTGCCAATTTGTTATTTGGGGACTCAGGGAATCCCCACTCCTTGGATCAAAGGCAATAGTTTCAGAAAGAGGCGACTTTGTTGAGTGTGTTTCGTTCGATTCGTCTTGAATAATAAAACAGCAGAAAGGATCACCTTTGTGCATACAGCTGGTTTCTTCAATCATGACGGTTTCGTTGTAGTGGCGAGCAAGACCCCGCGTTACACCTTTTGCAAGCAGGCACAACTGGCGTCCAGAGGTGTAGACAAGATGAAGCTCATTCGGTGAATGTCGCACCGTTTCAAGGACTGGTGGCTCAGCGCCAGGATTCGCTGACCGAACCATTGTGTGGATGATGCTCTCAGTATTCTCAATCAGATCAAGTGTCTGCCAGCAAGGATCAATGAGTTGTCCAGCAACTTTGATGAGGTGAGGTGCAAGAAATTCACCGAATCGTTCAATTAATTCAGGTAATGGCTCGCCGCATGTGTCAGCAATTTCTTGGAGTAGTTGAATAGCATCCGTATCGGGATAGACCTCGTTTGGAAGATACCTGCTGTTTGTTGCCGTCACGGTCTCACGAAGTTTGAGCCATGTGGTTTTCCCCGAGGTAGCTTCGTCAGCAAACTTCTGGATGTAGAAAAAGATGATGCCGTGCACAGTTGATTCTCATTGTTATAGCCCCCAGCTTGTCTGGCCGATATCCGAACACGCTGATGCTCTTTTACTATAAAAAATAGTACCACAGGCAGGCAGGGTAAGAGAAGTCGATGGTGGTGCGAGCACAGGATTATGGATAAATTCTTATGGCACTTGGCAAAGTCTGTTCCGGTAAAGAAGCAGGCCGTGCGCAGCGTGGTAAAGCGCGCCACATTCAATATCTATGTCAGCAGTCTGTTCTAAAGTTTTTACCAGACGCTCCGCAGCGCGTAGCACCCAAGGCTCCTCAAGTCGTTCTGCGGGAAGAGCAATTGCAAGAAATTCAAACACATGACCACTCGAGCTCAGTTTTGCAAAGACATCAGCGGATGAAGCGGGGCGTTCAAAATAGTGTGTAGAGAAACTGCCATCCGCTTGTTGGAATCGCCGCGACAGATCAATGCTATTTGTAATGATTTCCTGAGCTGTCTCCCAAGGGGCTGGAAGTACGTCGCTCGATTCTGAATGCCGACTTCGGTATTTATTCACTGCGATTGCTAGCCCGTATAGGCTGTGTGACCCACCACAGGCGCTGGAGTGAAGGTCTGCATCGAGTTCCATCTCAATGACACGGGAGAGGCTCCATTCTTCTCCGTCAGATGCCCTCCACGTTTTATCGTCTGGGAGATACGTTGCGAATGCCATCAGCGTCCATGGTGCTTCCTGGCCGGTACGAATATCAGCCTGAGCTTGTCGGAGCAGGTCACCGACGTTTGCAGGTTGTTCACCAACAACGAGTGACGTCTCGAGAGGAACTCCACTACTGCCGCATTGTGAGAGATACCCTAGCCACTGATTCGGGTGTCCTTGTCCGAGTGTGCTTCCTTCCTCAACAAGAGCGACAACGCCTTGTTTTCCATGTCGTAACTTCCATCCCTGGAGCGGGCCGCCTTGAAGTAAGTAGTCAAGAGCGAAGACGTTTTCGGCTCCGTTGCGTATCGAAAAATTTTCTCCAAATGCAAGTATGCCGTGAACAATTTGCCAAGCACCTTGCACTTCTGCAGTGAGTTGCCGTCCGTCTTGAGTCTGCTTCAGTACTTTGGTGATCCGTGTGCACAAATCAGCTGGTGTAACTTGAGTGAATTCAGCTTGATGTGTTACTTCTTGTTTGTGCTCCTCGCACCCAGAAGAGATCAGGCATGTCACGATGCATGGAATGAAAAGTGCAAGGCTTGAGGAAGTTGAATTCGAGAACATAATTCGCTTCTCTTGTGTTCGTCGGAAAGAGTTTTCCTACAGCATGGTTTCCCCAAGTGGTTGGTGCAAGCAAAAGTTTCCATTTGCACGAGGAGAAATTCTTGTTTCACACCGGGAAGAGACCTTGTGGTGAGAGGAGGCAGGGGCTCTATAGAAAAAATGCTTATGGGTTCAGATTATGAGGACTGAATGAGTGTCTGCTTCCATCTGACAACTGTACGGTTAGTGATTGAGTGAGTAGAGGAGCACATTCAGAGCAATTTTCTCAGCATCATCTCGATCATAACCCGTGCATTCCATGGAATTTTGTTTTTCAAGAGCACATGAGATGTCAAACGGTGAGAAGATGACAGCCCATCGGTCGCCAATACGGATGCCCTCTAATTGTGGAGGCACCTTTCGTTTCTCTGTGGAGAGCGGGCCTCTGCCAGCAGTAGGTGCCCTCAATGTAACTTGGCGTAGGTCATAGCCTCCGTAGGTAGATGCTGAAAAAAGAGGATCGTCATTGGGTACTGACTCAATTGTGTAGTCAGGCAGAGCGACTGAAAATTCTTTTCGGAAAGCATCCGTAAATGATTGTGATGCACACACACTGTCGGCGAGTAGTGTCCCTCCTCGCTTTAAAAAGTCTCGAAGGTTTTTTCGTTGTGCATCGTCGAATGCGAATGCTTGTCTGCCGTGCATGAAAAGCATGTGATGCTTGAAGATCGCCGGATCAATGAGATCCAGTTTTGTCGGTGTGTCTTCAACGAGTATTCCAAGTTCGCGTGCAGCAGCACGGAGAATATTTGTAAGTGCTTTGGGGGCCGCATCACAGAGCCCGCCATGACGTAATTTGCCAATGGTCAGTTGACCTCGGCCAATTGAATCCTGCTTGGTGGTTTCCAGTTGGCTGCGAGCGAGTAGTTCATCTTTCTTTTTTAGTTCACGATTTGTCGCATATGCAATGACATTCGTACCGATTGCAAGTGCAGCGTCTATTTGCTGTCGGACAGGGTCATCAAATTCGTTGTACGATGGGCCGGCTAGTTCCCAAAGGCAAGAGAGGCTGGGCGGCGCAGAGGGTTTATTTTCTGGGTTATGAGAAGGTGCATAAATTAAACACGTGCGACACCCGTAGTCCACTCCAAGTAATGGTCGTTGAAACTCTGGCAGAACAAATTTTTCTGCATACCACGCTGGGTGTTCAGGTGGAAGAAGGCTTAGCTGGTGTTCAGGTTCAGGAAATATTTCGCTTACGAGTTGGCGAAAAGACTTGTCAAAGGAGGCGCCCTCTGAACAGGTCGCCTCAGCAAAGATGAATCCCCCTTGATCGATGTATTCTCGTAATCGACGACCGGGTTCTTTACCAATATCGAGTCCGTCAGTGCCGCCTATCCAGAGAACGGGTGATTGACTGAGGTCCTGCGTATCGGCTTCCTGTGTATTAAGAACGTGCCATGAGAGTCCTGCTGGGTAATCATCCCGCCATCGTTTTTCAATAAATTCAACAAGATGTGAAATGTCATGCCCATGCTGATTCCAGTCATCCCGAGGGCCATGACGGCTTTTTGCAATAACAACAGGTCTCCGACCCTTGGCAAGAAATAGAAGGGCAAAACTTGTTGCGACGACGGCATCCTCAGACCCTTTTCTTTGGAAACTCCCCGTAAGCGGATCTTGAGCTGAGACAAACATTTTTGCCCCTTCCAGATACCAGTCATGATTACCGATAAACCTCCTTGCCGTGAATCGTCCTACTCGCTCGAGCCCATAGAGGTAGTAGCGGAGCCACTGCTGACCTCCTGGTGGATTTCTTGTGACAGAGAAATTTTTTCCAAGCCACTCGAGGCCATTCTCGAGAGGTGTTGCTGAAGAGCCACCACCACAACATGAAATATTCAAATCATTGACAGACGCATCGGGCCGCTCGGTATGCTCTGTAGTTATCCAAATACTTGAAATTCCTGCGCAGGTCATGCTGCCAGTGCCATTACCACCCCCGGCGGTATAACTCCACGAGCCATCAAGACGCTGTGCAGCTTCCCAATATTTTTGCGCAAAGTTCCACACAGCGGGTTTTACATGAACGCCGGCACGCTGCGCCTCGTGTAATCCAAGGATTGCAAACTGTGAGTTCGAGTTGTCAGCACTTGAACGATTGGCTCCATAAGACCAGCCCCCAGTTGTTCCAGGGCCATTCGATTGGTGGTCCTCAAGCCAACGTGCATTTCGCTCAAGGATAGCAAGGTCCCGCTTTGGTGAAACCATTGCAAGAGCCTGTGTCTGAAGTGAGACTGAATATGTGTCGGTAGGTGTCTGCCCTCTCAGCCAGGTAAGCGACTTTTTCATAGCCTTTTCATCTTCACCGACACCAGCATTTGTGAGTGCTAGCACGACAAGGGCAGTTGCACCTACAACCGTTTCGTCACTTCGCATCGATGACTTCCATGTGCCGTCAGGACTTTGTTGGCGAATGAGCCAGTTTTTTGCTTGTTCTATTGCGTTGTTAATCTGCTCAGGCTGCAGATCATTTTCAGCAGAAAATGCAACGGGTGTAGCTACAAGTTGAAGCATGGCAAGCAATGCAATGCATGAAAGTTTCTTATAACCACTCAATAACAAGTAATGCATGGAGCCTTCCAACTGTGGGGAGTCACCTGTCTACCAAGCCTGATTCTACGACATTGTCGTCGATAGAGACATGGCCTACGTGCCTTCTTCATGCTGCGCCAATGTTTTTGTTTGCCTCGCAGTGGTACAAAGACCGATACTTTACTTTCGAGTAGTATAGATTCATCACTGCTGGAAACAGGTGCACAACGATTCTCCTAAGGAAGGAAACCGTCTTCGTGTCGACTGCGGGAAAACAAAAGTCACTTGATGACGTGTTGCAGGAATTTTCGCAGCACCGACTTCTTATGCAGGAGGAACTTCAAAAAATTATTGTCGGCCAAGACGAAGTTATTGAGCAGTTGTTTGCTGCGATCTTTACTCGCGGCCATTGTTTGCTTGAGGGAGTGCCGGGTTTGGCGAAAACCCTCATGGTGTCGACGGTGGCGAGAATTCTTGATGTTGATTTTAAGCGGGTGCAATTTACGCCAGATTTGATGCCCTCAGATATCACGGGCACCAATGTATTGGATGAAGATGAATCAGGCCGCCGTAATTTTAGATTTGTAGAGGGGCCTATATTTACTAATGTCCTTCTTGCGGATGAAATCAATCGTACGCCGCCAAAAACTCAGGCGGCATTACTTCAAGCAATGCAGGAGCGAGAGTGTTCAGTTGGTCAAGAAACCTACGCATTGCCGGATCCGTTCTTTACGATAGCAACACAAAATCCAGTTGAGCAGGAGGGAACATATCCTCTTCCTGAAGCCCAGCTCGATCGGTTCATGTTTAATATAAAAGTTGGGTATCCAAGTGCGGATGAGGAAGAACGGATATTAATGGCGACGACTCGGCCAGAGCGTCCCGAAGTGCGAAAAGTACTTTCTGGACGAGCCATAACAAATATTCAAAAGCTTGTTGCAGGCGTTGCGGTAAGTGAATACATCATTAAGTATGTTGCGGCATTAGTTCGTTCAACGCGACCCAAAGACCCGCAGTCACCCAAGTACATTACAGAGTTGGTCGACTGGGGTGCTGGTCCACGTGCTGGTCAATTCCTTATACAGGGTGGCAAGGCCATGGCGGCTATGGATGGTAGATTCAGCGTTTCCATTGACGATGTTCGAAGAATTGCTGTGCCGGTGCTCCGGCATCGAATATCAACAAACTTTCAGGCCCAGGCAGAGGGTCTTACGAGCGAATCAATTGTCGAACGATTGCTGAGAGAAGTGCCCGAACCGTCGGTTCCTCCATTAGTGAAATGAGAGCCGTATGGCGCGAGCAGTAGAAGAATATCTTAAGCCTGATGTAGTACAGCAGATTGCGAGGCTTGATCTACGAGCGAAGTTTATAGTGAAAGGATTTCTGCAGGGCCTTCATGCAAGTCCGTTTCAGGGATTTTCTGTAGAGTTCAGTGAGCACCGTCGGTATGCAGCTGGTGATGATCCTAAAGATATTGACTGGCTTATTTATGCCAAAACTGACAAGCACTATATTAAAAAATATGAAGCCGAGACAAACATTACCGGGTACCTCATCGTCGATACGAGTGCATCGATGGGGTATACCTATCGGCAGCAGTTTACCAAACTAGACTACTCGATATCACTGGCCTCAGCTCTTTGCTGGCTCATGGTTCATCAACAGGACCCCTGTGGCTTGATGGTTTTTGGGGAAAAGGTTTCGGCATCGCTGCCTGCTCGATCAAGACGTAGTCAGATTTCAGAAGTCCTGTCCCTTTTGGCGAAGACTGCGGCTGTTGGCGTGTCTGATATCCCTGCTAGCTTAATTCAGATCGGAGCAATGCTTCGACATCGTTCCTTGTTGATGGTTTTTAGCGACTTGTTGGCGGAACCATCTGCCATTCGTGATGCGCTGCTTCGACTTCGTCATCGCAATCATGACATTATATTATTTCATGTACTCGACGAAGCAGAGGTCCGATTTCCTTTTCAGGGAATGGTGGAACTGACCGATCCAGAAAGTAGTCAGAGTATGGTTGTTGATGCTGATGCAGCTCGTCGTGATTATGTAGATGGTGTCGAAGGATTTCGGGATCATTTTCGGCAAATGTGTCAGCAAGCCGGGATCGATTATGTCCCACTCGATACGAGCATGCCGTTTGATGCTGCTCTTATGGAGTACTTAATTAATCGTCAGCAACGGGCCTAGGTAAACAAGCAAGTTTTTCACGAGTAGTATCAACCCTATGGGCCTTTCTTTCCTGAATATTCTGTTGCTCAGCGGGATGGCTATTGCCACGATTCCCATCCTGCTGCATCTTCTTATGCAACGGAAGCCTGTGTCTCATCAATTTCCGGCACTTCGCTTTCTGCAAGTCAAATCTCACGTGAGAAAACGTCGGTTGAAGTTGCGGCATCTGTTACTTCTGCTGTTACGTGTCGCAGCTCTTTGCATGTTGGTTTTTGCCGTTTCTCGACCTGTTCTGCGGGGCACCGGATGGATTGTTGACCAAGAGGGACCAGTTGCCGTGGTCTGCGTAGTGGATACTTCACCTCGTATGTTGTTGCGTCAAGAAAATCGCACACGAATCGATGAGGTTCGAGATATAGCCCTGAGCTTATTCGAAGAGCTTCCGCCTGAGAGTAAGGTCGCGATCGTTGATACAAGTGAAGGTGGTGTTCACTTTTCGGCATCCGTAAGCGTGGCTACCAATAGAGTTGAACGGCTCTCAGTATCTGCTTCTTCGATGAGTTTGGTTACGGCGATGGGCGACGCTGCACGTCTGTTGGAGAGTTCGGAGATGGAGCGAAAAGAACTCTATATTTTTACAGATTTGTCTCATGGCGGGTGGGAGCAGTCTGTAAAAGCTGATTGGGATACGCTTCATCCGAATATAAGCCTCATTTTTATTGATGTTTCAGCAACACATCCACAAGATTTTATATTGGAAAATCTTGAGCTTTCTGCGGAGCGTCTTACTGTCGGAAGTCCTCTCACTGTTTCTGTGATAACACGCCGGATAGGCCCGGATTCTGTGAGGTCTGTTGCGGTTGAATTTCAAGATCAAGAAGGGAATTTCATTCGTCGTGGAGAAAAGCCTGTGGCTTGGAAAGATGGAGCAGAAGAAGAAGTACGATTTGAAATAAACGGTTTGGAGCCCGGGGTTCATCAAGGCCGAGTTCTCGTTGAAGGTGGAGATGGTCTCCCTGCTGATGATTCGATCGAATTTACCGTCGATGTTGGTCCACCAACACGCATATTAGTGGCTTCTCAGGAACCGGTTGCAATAACGGGCCTGTTTTTTGTCGAGGCCGTAGCACCGTTTCCGCTTGTGAGTGCTGGACGCAGTGAATTTACGGTTACGCTAGATTCCTTGAATAATTTTGAGAATGCTTCGTGGTCGGATTTTCGGAGTATTGTTCTGATTGATCCACCGCCGCTACCTGCCCGCACCTGGGAAATGCTGCATGATTGGGTCAGTAAGGGAGGAGGTCTTGTTGTTTGGCTGGGTCCATCAGCCGGCAAGCCAGCAGATTTTAGTTCATCCGAAAGTGAGTCGGTGTTGGGTGGGAAAATCGAGCGAGTATGGCGTTCTGCAGATCGTTCGAATTATTTGGCTCCATCGTCTTTGGATCATCCGGCTCTGTCTGCGTTCCGACGTGTTGGTGATTCTGTGCCTTGGCAAGATTTCCCAGTGTTTCGCCATTGGGAGTTTAAGCCGACTTCTATTGGTGGTGATGTGCAAGATGGGCAGTTATCAACTGCAATATCTTTTGCAAATTACCGAAATGGACTACCAGCACTTTTTGAGCGGATGTTGGGAGAGGGAAGAGTTGTCATCGTGACAACGCCAATATCTCAATCAGCGAATGACCCGCAGGCTTGGAATCAACTTGCCACAGGGTTTGAACCGTGGCCATTCATGATGCTCGCTAATGAAATCTTAGGATACGTTGTAGAGACTCCGGATTCTCTCAACATTACGTCGGGTGAAATTGCGAGACTTCGTTTTCAGCGTCATGATCTACCTACGGCCACTGTTCGCACACCACTTGGAGATACATTTCCCGTGGCTATTGATCAGCAGCAGGGGGCGATTGCTGTATCAGCAACTCGACAGCCTGGTAATTACCGGATTCGGTCCGGCGGAAGGACAGGGGGTTTCCTAAAAGGATTTAGTGCAAGGCTGCCAAAATCGGCGACGGATTTTTCACGACTCACTGATGATGAACTGCCACTGTTACTTGGTGCTAATCGACGTATTGTGCGCGATGCGGAGAGCCTTGATCGAGATGTTATGAATTATCGTGTCGGGGCAGAATTGTGTAATTGGATTTTTCTCATAGCGGCAGCGTTACTCGCCTTGGATTGGTGGGCTTCGAATCGGTTTTATGCACCTCGTGTAGGTGCCGACCCTGAGGTCGGTGCTGCAGAAGTGTTTGCGGAGAGCATCGATGCCATGGGAGAAGCCGAGTCCATGCCACCACCACCCGTTCCAGCAAAGGGAATCATTGAAGAGCAGGTAGAAAAAACACCTCCTCCCATACCGTCAGGTTTCGGTTCAGAGACGGAGTATTCATCATGAATATCAGCAGTCTGATTCATACAACGTCATTTTATTTTGATCCAACTGGTACGTGGTTAGGCATCTTTATATTGGTTATTGCTTTTGCTTGTCTCTTGTTTTTCCTGGCTCCTGATAAGAGTCGTCTGTCACCGAGCAGGCGACTGGCTTTAATTGCATTGAGAACAGGAGCGTTCCTGGTTCTTATTTTCTGCATGTCGAAGCCAAGTATGGTTTCGATAAAACAACTCCAGCAACCAGCCACTGTCCTTGTATTGGCAGATTCATCCGAGAGTATGAATGTGACTGATAGCCCGAATAGTAAGACTCGCTGGGAGTATTTACGAGAGACGCTAAAGTCCGCAATGGAGTCTACGAGAAAACAAATAGTCAATGAGAGCATGCTAGTTCGAGCATGGGCCTTTGATCGTGAGGCACGAGAAATTTCTATTGATACGACGTCCCTTGATATAGGCGAATGGGAGAGGCGACCTTCTTCAGAGGAAACTGCAATTGGTTCGGCCATGGAATCTGCTGTTCGAGCGATGGGTGAACAACCGTTGAGTGCAGTCGTTTTGCTTAGCGATGGCGGTCAGCACGCCTACCCACCTAATGATTTGCCGCCACAGGCTGAGTCACGTCGCTTGGGAGAGCGAGGTGTCCCACTCTGGGCAATTACGTACGGACAATCTCGAGGTGCTGCTCAGGCACGCGACGCATCGGTCGTGGGTTTATCGGTTCCGGAAAAAGTCTTTTTGGGGAATACGGTAGAAATCATCGGAAGAGTTCGACTAGAAGGCCTGTCTGATCGAAATGTTACTGTGCGATTGATGGTCGAGCAGCCAGATGGTGAGTTGGCTGAGGTTTCAAGGAAGGAGATTCGATCGACTGAAGGAATGACAGAAGAGTCAGTACGTTTTGACTGGACGGCAGAGTCATTGGGCGAACGAAAAATTACACTTGTGATTGATGCCGTAGCGGGTGAGATTGTCCTCACGAACAATGTTGTTGCAACCTTTGTTGATGTGGTCGATGGAGGCTTGCGTGTCCTTTACATTGAAGGTAGTCCGCGGGTAGAGCAGAGGTTTCTCCGGCGAACACTTTCAAGCAGTCCTGATGTACAAATAGATTTTCAATGGATCAACTCTGTAAATAGAAGTCGTTGGCCGGTTAGTCTTGAGCGAGAACTGTTGCGTGACTACAAGGTCTTTCTCATAGGTGACCTCGATGTTGATGCTATTCGTCCAAAGGATCTCGAGAAGATCCGAGTTCTGGTAGAGAATGGAGCCAGTATCGGATTTCTCGGTGGGTTTCATTCGTTCGAAGCAGGTGGTTGGGGAAGTTCACCACTCGGTAGATTATTGCCCTACGCTCGAGACGGCCTTTCGCGTCAGCGATTTGGGGAGCCTATCCGGAAAGATCTTCACGTTAGAGGGCCTATAAAAATTGTTCCCAATAAACAATTCGGCGGAGTTTCTGTTCTACGACTTGGTCAAACAGTGGAAGATTCGTATGAAATCTGGAAAGGGTTACCACCGCTGGATGGGGCGAACCGTTTGCCACGACTTTTACCAGTTGCGAAGACGCTTGCTAGCACAGAGGCAGGTCTTCCTCTTTTGGTTGCTCGTGAATATGGGTTGGGCCGAGTGCTTGTCTTTGCGGTTGATTCGACATGGCGGTGGGCAATGGAAGGATCTTCGGGATTGTATAAACAATTTTGGCGTCAATTTGTTCTTTGGTTGGCACGTCGGGATGACTTTGATGGAGAAAGACTTTGGTTAAAGCTTGCAAGGCGTCGTATTTCTGTAGGAAGCCCTTTGGTTTTTGACACAGGTCTTACGACTGCCGATGGAACACTAGCGAAAGGGAACGCACTCTCTGCGACTGTCATTGATCCAGCTGGAAATTCACGATATGTCCGTCTTGTAAAGGACGGTGAATCTTTTTCTGGAACCATTACAGGTTGTTCGGAACCAGGAGACTGGCGAGTGGCGGTAACAGCAAATCCTCAGGGAGGAGAGGCGGTTGCGCGGTTCGTTGTGTACCGGCAAGATTTAGAGCTCGCAAATCCAAGGGCGAACACCCTGCTTATGCAGCAGATTGCAAGTACGACTGATGGAGGCGTGAGGCTACCAGAAGAGCTATCAAGTATTTTTAAAGAGATAGGACAAGCTCCACCTGTTTACACCACACGTGAAGAATGGTCAGTATCTCTTTGGGATAATTGGATCACACTCTTGATGGTAGCTGGGTGTCTCTGCACTGAGTGGTTTTTCCGAAAGCGATGGGGGCTTGTTTGAGCTTGAGTTATTCAATCTAGCGTATATTTTCACTCAATCTGACCATGTTTTTCCGTCAGAACACGCAGATAGCCGTTCTTTTCATATTTGGCTACCGCAGGAGTCTTGCTATCTTCTGGAGCGAATCATTTTTTCGTAAAAACGTATTAGCCTTCAAGCCAGGAGGTCGGCTTTGCCAAAGCAACGACCGATTCGTAATAAGCTTCTTGTGGTGGGGCTCCTTGTTGGTTTCACCGTGACATTGTTGTCAGCAAGTAGTTTTCTTAGCGTGTACTCATATAGAAGGTTGGTGAAAGCACTCAGTAGTCGTGCAAGTGAGTTGCCACAAGCAAGTCGATTGGCGTCGTGTGTTGGGCAATTACGACTATCACATTCCCGAGCAATGTCTGCTGTTGATCTTGGTCTTTGGGATGAGGCGTCAATAAATAATACCCCACCCATTGATTTGCTCGAATCTGGAGAGCCGAGTTTTCAGGAGCAGCAAGACGAAGTTGCTACTAAAAATAACGTAATGAGCGAAGAGAAGTCACGAACTCTAGCAACGTCCAATGGTTCATTTCTTCAGAAAATTTCTGAGACGGGAGTAGCACTTCAGGATTACTGTCATGAACTCAAAGCTGGAGAGTTAGATGAAGAGCCCTTTGGAGACCGTAGCCAAGAAAGAGATATTGCACGAAGAATAGCTGCTGAGCTTAAGACTATATGGACGCTGGCTCAGGAGGCAGTCTCCTCAAGCGAGACTATGGTCGAGCAGAAATTGTCAGATCTTGTTGATGGACAGTTATTAAAACTTACGGCTATTGGGTCTCATCTCGATTCACTTGCATTCTTGTCTGCAAAACTACCTACTTTTTTACAGTCACGAATGCATGATTTGGCACACGAGGTGCGGGGTCGATACCGAACGCTTATCATTACCACCTGGGCAGCGGCACTCGCTGCAGCTGTGTTACTTTTAGGTTTAGGCCTCCTTACATATTCATGGGTCTTTCGCCCATTACGACACCTTGGGCACGGTTCTCGGAGGATTGCAGGAGGTGACTTTGGTTTTCGCATCGAGCTGGATACATGTGATGAAATGGCTGAGCTAGGGCAGGCGCTGAATGATATGACTGCTCGTTTTCAGGAAATTAGAGATGACCTTGATTATCAGGTTCAATTACGAACGAAAGAAGTTATTCGGAGTGAGCAGTTGGCCAGTGTGGGTTTTCTGGCCGCCGGAGTGGCTCACGAAATCAATAATCCATTGGCATCTATTGCAATGTGTGCGGAATCACTTGAGGCTCGAATTGGTAGTGATGTTGACGCGGTTGCTTCGCGATATCTTCAGCTCATTCAAAGTGAAGCTTTTCGGTGTAAAGGCATTACAGAGAAACTGCTCGATTTTTCTCGTGTTGGAGAGGTTCGCAGGCAGGTGACTGCACTTGGCGCCTTGGTGCATGACGTTGTGGATATGCTTCGACATGTGGGACGATTTGCTCGTAAGACTGTGTCGTTTGTAGACGGACCGGATGTGCTTGTTCTGGCTAATCCCCAAGAAATTAAACAAGTCGTTCTTAATTTACTTGTGAACGCGCTTGATTCGATCGATGAAGATGGTGAAGTTGTACTCACAGTAAGCCGTGATGGTGATGAAGCGAAGTTGGTGCTCACTGACAACGGATGCGGTATGAATGAGGAAGTACTCAAGAATCTCTTTGAACCATTTTTTACGAGCCGTCCATCAAAGAAAGGAACAGGTCTCGGCCTTTCGATAGTCCATCGAATAGTTGCGGATCATGACGGAAGAATTGAGGTGGTGAGCGATGGTCCCGCACGCGGTGCAACTTTTTGCGTCACTCTTCCAGTGATCACTGTGGAGAGTCAAAGTACGAGAGGCAGTGGTGCGTCCGCAGTGGCAGAGAAAAGAAAACTGGATTACGGGGAGGAAAAAAATGTCGACCATGCAGCGTAATGAAGAGGCGAATGAGTCATCGGCAGGGCGATCACTACGTGTGTTGTTTGCTGATGACGAGCCATCGATTCAGGAACTGATGAGGTTGGAATTACCACGTCTCGGCCACGAGGCAACGATTTGTCCGGACGGGCTGACAGCAATGGCAGTTCTGGATGAAAATGATTTCGACTGCGTCATCGTAGATCTCGATATGCCTGGAGCAGGAGGGCTTGATGTCATCCGGCGAGTTCGTGAAATCGCACCAGACACAGAAAGTGTGATCATCACAGGGAAGTCTACTCTTGAGACCGCTGTAGCTGGATTGCGGCACGGAGTCTTTGACTATCTGACGAAGCCCTGCAAACTAGTTGAAATTGAGGCGGTGCTTCAGAGAGTTCGAACGAAACGAACCATGACTCTTAAAGTCAGGTCGCTTGAACGACGCGTCAAGCAGGCAGAGGGCGGTATGCAGTTGGTGGGTGAGTCATCTGTTATCGATCAGATGCAATCGCTGGTTGCAAAAGTTGCTGCGAGTGAGGCGACGGTGTTGGTCCGTGGTGAAACAGGTACAGGCAAGGAACTTGTTGCTCGTGCAATCCATGAACTAAGTCACCGTGTTGACGGACCGCTGGTTACGGTCAATTGTGGTGGTCTTCCTGAGCAACTTGTTGAAAGTGAATTATTCGGACATCGCCGAGGTGCTTTTACGGGAGCGAGTGAACATCGAGCAGGACTTTTTGAAGTGGCCAACGGCGGCACACTTTTTTTAGATGAAGTTGGCGAATTACCTCCGGCGCTTCAGTCCCGTCTTCTTAGAGTTCTCGAGTCTGGAGAGATTCGTCGAGTCGGAGACAACCACCCAATAATAGTGGATGTTCGAGTGGTATGTGCGACACACCGCTCTCTTGAAGAAATGGTTTCGTTCGGCAATTTCCGAGAAGATTTATTGTTTCGCCTTAATACATTTGAAATTAGTGTCCCATCGCTGCGGGAACGTATGAGCGATCTGCTGTTACTTACCAAGCACTTTGTAGAACAGAGGAAACAGATAATTTCAGCAGGAACTCAAATTTTGACGGAGGAGGCTACTGAGATTATGCAACGGTATAATTGGCCTGGGAATGTCCGTGAACTCGCCAACTGTGTTGAGCATGCTCTGGTTCTTTGTGATGATTTGCCTATTCGTGTCGAACATCTTCCTCCAAGAATACAAAGAGCTGGGGGAACGTTATTCTGCTCGAGCTCGATCAATGCTTCCTCTGAACAAGAGAATGTAGTATCAGATGCCAGCGAGGAATGTGAACTCACGAATAAGCCGCAGAGTCTCAAACAGATAGAAATGCAGGCGATTATCGATAGCCTTGAAAGAAATGATGGCAATAAGTCGAGGACTGCAGATGAACTTGGTATTAGTTTGAAGACTCTTTACAACAAACTGAATCAGATGGAGAGTACTGAAACAAGTCCTGAAGCAGCGTGACGAACTAGTTGAAAGCAACTCGAATCAGCTGGCGGTATTCATGTTTTTCGAACAACACCAGCAAGTACGCCTAGCACCTTAGCTGAATCCACATAGATGGGTTTCATAGAATCATTCGCTGGCTGTAAGCGAATACGATCACGTTCTGGAAACCACTGCTTAAGAGTCGCCTCGCCATCTTCTGTTTGGGCAACAACAATATCTCCGTGTCGCGCTGACTCACGCTTTTCAATAATGACCCAGTCGCCGTCAGCAATCTGGGCATCAATCATCGAGTCGCCCATGACTTTAAGCACGAAATGATTGTCTTGAGCGAAAAGTTCTGTAAAATCAAATCGCTCCTTCTGCTCATCTGCTGTTCTTAAGGCTCCAGCTGCAACCCATCCAGCCATTTGCATGCCTCGGCCGTGAGGTGATTCGGTCACAAGCTCAATGGCTCGTGACATGTTACGGCCTCTCGTGATGAGTCCTTTCTTTTCAAGGGCTTTAAGGTGGCAGACAACACCGTTGGGCGAGCGAATGGAAAAGGCCTCACCAATTTCTCGTACGGTTGGGCCGAAACCTCGAGAATAAATCTTGTCACGGATAAATTCGTAAATCTCCATTTGCCGTGCCGTTGGCATATCGCTTGTGTCTTGGCTTTCTTCTTCCGGTTGAAGCAATCGGGAGAGGCCCGAAGCCGGTCGATGTACCGAGGTATAGGCACGAGCACGAGATGCTTTTCCAGGCAAGCGGGAAGAGATTTTTCCCTTCGTGCCATGGGACGACTCTTTCGAAGCTGATTTTTGGGATCGTGGCATGTCTCGTACACCTTTAAAGCACAGTACCATGAGGACCTAAACATCTATATCCTACTATACGGAAGTACATTGTCAAGGTCGTTTTCGGCATTGGGACCCCAATGACTTCAATCACCTTTTCATGGAGTGAGGCACTACACTAATAAAATGGGTTGTCTCGTGGCGTTGTGTGGCACGGGCGGTCTGCTTCTTTCACCAAACAGGGGAGACAAATGGTCACTCGTTGCGCAGTTCAGAGAGTCACGATTTTTACTGGCAGTCGATCAAAATCGGTACTCTTCAGCATAGCAGTATGTTTTGTTTTCCAGTTGGTCGGATCTTTGGAACACAACAATGTGTTTGCTGATGAAAAAACGTTCATTGCCGGAATTAGCCTTACGGGATCTTTATCAGACGGTGTTGGTCAAGAGGGACTGCTCGGAGACGTTGCCCCACGATTAAGTCGCATGTTAAAGAGGCTAGAAGATGCAGCGAAAGATGAAAGTGTGTGTGGAGTACTTCTTTCCATACAATCTCCCCAACTCGGTCGTGCCCGGGTCTTAGAATTGCGCGAGTCGATTCACCATATCCGTGCTCAAGGGAAGCCAGTCGTTGCACACCTTATAAGCGGTGAAACTCTCGACTACAGCGTTGCTGCAGCGTGTGACAGAATTGTGATGCCACCTGCTGCAACGCTCGCCATTACTGGTGTCAGAACAGAAGTCACATTTTATAAGGGACTTCTTGACATACTCGGTATTCAAGCAGAGATTTTACAAGTTGGTGAATTTAAAGGCGCTGGTGAGACACTCACTAGAGATTCGATGAGTCCACAATTGCGACAGCAATACGAATCCTTCGTTGGCGATCTCTTCGAGCAGATGGTGGAACAAATTTCTGAAGATCGAGGCCTTGAAAATAAAAAGGTTCGAGAACTTATTGATATTGGCATTTTTACTCCAGACCAAGCAGTGCAAGCGTCGCTTATTGACGGAATTGCGTATGAAGACGAAGTGTTAAGTAGTCTCTCCGCCAGTTCGGCAGATTCTCTCGTTGACTTCAGGCGTGATTATGGGAAGCAGGATGTTGATACAGACTTTTCTGGATTGAGCGGCTTCATGAAGCTCGTAGATATTCTTTCTGGAACAGAAACAACAACACAAAAGAATGCATCAAAGCGAATAGCGATTATTCATGTACAAGGTGAAATTGTTGATGGAAGAGGCAGTGTCGGGATGTTTGGTGGAAGTGCAGCAGGTTCCGAAGCCATCACGAAGGCTATCCGCCAGGCATCAGAAGATGCCTCGGTAGCTGCTCTTGTGATACGAATTAACTCGCCTGGCGGGTCAGCGCTTGCCAGTGATCTTATTTGGAGAGAACTCGATCGGTGTCATAAGCCGATCGTTGCAAGCCTTTCGGACACTGCTGCAAGTGGCGGATACTACATAGCCGTGGCTGCAGATGAAATTGTGGCTGCTCCAGGAACACTCACAGGTTCAATAGGGGTTGTTGGTGGAAAAATCGCAATCGGAGGTGCCCTGGATCGATATGGTATTCATACCGACGTGGTCAGCCGTGGGAAAAATGCCGGTTGGCTCTCTTCTCAAGAACCCTTCACTGCAAGTGAGAAAGATGCTTTCCGGACAACCATGGAAGATGTATACCGTCTCTTTACAACAAAAGTTGCACAGGGGAGGAAACTTGATCGTGAGCATCTCGACACACTTGCTGAAGGGCGAGTGTTCACTGGTCGGATGGCACAGTCAGCCGGGCTTGTCGATTCGCTCGGAACACTTGAAGACGCTGTCCTGAGGGCTGGGCAACTAGCAGATATCTCTGATCCAAGTGCAGCAGAGCGACTCCTCTTACCAGAGCCGCGTGGCTTTTTAGATGAGTTTTTCGGCGTCAACGAAACGCGCCAGCCCTTTCCTGTTGAGTCACGAACGACAGAGGCGATCATGATTCGGCTTTTTGGGCTTCTGGGTGAAACGAAACGAAACGATGCTTTCATTACAGGATTATCAAGCAAATTTCGTCTTTTAAGCCTCGTTGCGTCAGGCAAGCCCCTGATGTTGCTGCCGGCGATTGTCGAAACACGATAGGGATTCGCGTGATGGCTTCGGTCTGTACGTGCTGATGATCTTGGCAAGGTGAAATCTTGGCACGGTGGATGAGCCTTCGCTTACCCGATCCTGCGATAACCCTACCATGCAAAATGGGCAAAAGCCTTATTGGCATCTGCCATGCGGTGAACATTTTCTCGCCGGGTGATTGCAGCACCTTCACGTTTATAAGCAGCGATCACTTCTTCAGCTAATTTTTGATAGGTCGGCCGTCCCTTTTTTTCACGAACTGCCAACAAGATCCAGCGTATCGCTAAAGACTGCTGACGGTTTCTGTTGACTTGCATCGGTACCTGGTACGCGGCACCACCAACTCTTTTTGATCTCACTTCAACAGCTGGCTTCACATTTTCTACTGCACGAGTGAATACCTCAATCGGTTCAGCATCATTGATTTTTTCGCCAACTACATCCATGGCTTTGTAGAAAATTTGTTGTGAGACACTTTTCTTGCCGTCATGCATTAAGCAGTTAATGAACTTGCTTGCTAGAAGAGACTGGAATTTTGGGTCCGGCCTGAGTTGAGTACGGCTGGCAGTAATGCTTCCCATGAACTGATTTTCCTCGAATTAAGAACGGAATGTGTTGATGATTTTCTAGTCTCGCTTGGCGCCGTAAAGGCTTCTGGATTGTTTGCGCCCTTGAACACCAAGAGTGTCAAGCGCACCCCGTATCACATGATACCGAACCCCCGGAAGGTCACGGACACGACCGCCACGTATAAGCACAATTGAATGCTCTTGCAGGTTGTGACCTTCGCCTGGAATGTAAACCGTAACTTCTTTTTGATTTGATAAACGAACGCGAGCGATTTTCCGTAGAGCAGAATTAGGCTTCTTCGGAGTCATCGTTCGAACCTGAAGGCAGACCCCACGTTTCTGCGGGCATCTTTCGAGTACCGGTGATTTTGAAAACCGCCGCTTTGGACGTCGACGGCTACGGACAAGTTGGCTAATCGTAGGCATGGAGTGTTTCGTAAAAAAGTTTTGTGTGTATTTTGCGAATGGCGTCAAATACGAGCAAGTAGCTTGTGAAGACTGATTTCTTAAGTAAGAAAAACCTTGTCCGCGGACTTCATAAGGTAGCTAAAAAAAGAATGCAGAGGAAGCGGCTATCAGGAAATGGCGGCAAAATACCGGTCTATGGTCGATGTAGAGTACACCTAGGTATTCACGAGTGTCATGATTTCACCCCGACATCCAGTCAGGGTGTCTCCATGCCACTGCTGCCAAGGACCTGTCCACGCGGTATTCCGGATAGAAGGAAAGCCAAGGTTCGCCAGTTGCTTCCCTAAAAGCCCCATAAAGGGAGGTCGCCAAATCGCCCCTTCAATGAAGGTGAGTGGGATATAGTCTATGTTCTCGCCGCAGTGTGTGATCGAGCCAGAGAGCACGATCGAGCCTCTTCGCATCCCGAGGCCCGTATGAGGCCCAGGCTGCCCGGCAATGACGATTGTGCCTGCCAGAAGTTCAAAGCCAGGTGCCTCGCCAGTGTTTCCTCCAATAGCGAGGAGACCTCGCCGCATCCGACTTCCGCTTAGCCCTCCGACTGAACCGTGGATAAGCACTCGCCCTCCGGTCATGCCATGACGATCACCAGGAAGAGAGCCAACTGCATTATCTGCTGCATCTCCATAAACATGAATGTCACCGCCTTGCATACCGCATGCAAGCCAATCAGCTGCTGAGCCTTTGACGAGAAGTTTGCCTCCCCGCATTTGTTCCCCTGCATGTCGGCCAACATTCCCTTGCACGATGATTGTTCCCGATTGCATGCCGGCCCCAAGAAAGTGAACTCGTGAGAAGTCACCAATACATTCAATGTGATTATCATCGGGATTCCCATCGACATCAAAGAAGTCACCAAGTCTCAAGGTTCGATTGTCACAGAGCACTGGCATTCGTTTGATATCACTGAGGCTCTGTTTTGTTACGACTTCTGGAAGAAGGCCCCGGACAGACAAATGACGACAAACTCGGTTGTCGTTTAACGATTGAATTCGGGCCGTGAGGAAGAGGGGCATGGTAGCGATTTAGGAATAGCGAATGGACTGAAGGTTCGTAATGTTTTTAATATGAGATAATCAGCCAGCTGAAGTGAATATCATTAAATTCTACTACAGGATAAAAGCTTAAAAGATAATCGTGATGACGACCGCTCAACAATAGAAGTGAAATGCGTAAACATGCTCAAGCAACGATGTGTCCAGAATTACTTTGGGGAGTGGAGGTCGTGAGCAATCAAAGCGTGTATCTTCTCGGTTCAGTGGAGGTTTCCGGTACCATGAATCCAACCAACAATTTAATTGAAATTCCTAAGTCACGTTGTCCTCACATGTTTGTTGCCAAATCATCTTACCCCTGTTTTCGGTTTTGAATGTTGGTTTGTGGCAAGGGAGATATGAACGGTGTACCAGCGAAGATGTCAAAAACTGAAATGGCTTGTCTTGATCACTTGCTTCGTACTGAATGTAAGGCAGGTAGGTATCTTTCAGCAGGTTGTTGCGGACGCTGGTCAGCCGGCGGGTAATGCAGTGGTGGATTCTCGTGCTCTGACGGGCAAGGTTATGTGTGGCTACCAGGGGTGGTTTAGTTGTCCCGAAGACGGTGCCGAGTTGGGCTGGACCCACTGGGCTCGTGCGATCCGTCGACCATTCGGGCCAGGGAATGCCGCCGTCGATTTATGGCCTGATATGCGAGAACTCAGTCAGGATGAACGATATCCAACCCAATTTAAGCACGCTAATGGTCGCCTCGCTACGGTGTATAGCAGTGCCAACAAAAAAACGATCAATCGGCATTTTCGTTGGATGCGTGACTACGGCATCGATGGAATTTTTCTGCAGCGGTTCGCCAGTGAGCTGAATTCAGCACGTCTCAAAGCCCAGAAAGACGTCGTGCTTTTTCACGCTCGTGATGCGGCATTGGATACAGGGCGGGTTTTGGCCGTGATGTACGATTTGTCTGGCTTGGGGAAAGGGCAGGTCGCACGCGTTGGCAATGACTGGAAACAGTTGAGGCATGATGGCATTACCCAAAGTAGCAGGTACCTGCATCACAATGGAAAGCCACTGGTGGCAGTCTGGGGAGTCGGTTTCAGTGACGATCGTGAGTATACGTTGGCCGAATGTGGTGACCTGATTGGCGTTTTGAAGTCAGAAGGGTGTGCCGTGATGTTAGGAGTTCCATCGTGGTGGAGAGAACAGAAACGTGACGCGGTAACTGATAAATCGCTGCATGATGTCTTAAAAAAAGCGGATGTGCTAAGTCCTTGGACCATCGGCCGCTATCGTTCGCCACGTGAAGCGTCGTTGCACGCGAGTCGTGTTTGGAAGCCTGATTTAGATTGGTGCGCAAAGCAGAAGCTTGAATTTTTGCCCGTTGTGTTTCCAGGTTTCAGCTGGAAACATCTGCATGGTGGAAAACTTGATGACATTCCAAGGCTAAAAGGAAAGTTCCTGTGGACGCAGATAACTTCTGCAAAACAAGTCGGGGCAGAGATGATTTATGTCGCCATGTTTGATGAAGTTGATGAAGGAACTGCAATATTTAAATGCAGCAATGATCCGCCGGTTGGTGAGGACGTTTCTTTTCTAACCTACGATGGGTTGCCCACCGATTACTACCTGAGAGTGACTGGGCAAGGGGGCAGACTGCTGAGAGGTCAGATTCCAGGGGACAGTCCGTTGCCGCCAGCGTTTCCTGCTCGTTAGTAAATGCGTCTCCCGTGCGAATGTCCTCATTATGCTGGCTAAATAATATGAGTCGTATTCAATTCTGATGGAGTTAAAAGCTGAAAGATGATTGTGCGATGACCACGGCATAACAAAAAAGTCAAAGTAAGCCGCCACGAAGTGTTCAGAAATTCATCTTTCATCGTCAATCGAAAGTACTCAGTTTGGTTCCAGTTTGGTTCCAGTTTGGTTCCAGTTTGGTTCCAGGGCCTTTGGTGTGACCTTACGGGTTGCGCGAGTCTTGTCGTTCGACGGAGTCGCAATCTGCTTCGATAAGCTTCTTTTTCGTCGGTTTCTGCGTTGTGCCTGTTACAGCAATCTCTATAATCAATGCTTCTGGCCTGGAGTAAAGTAGGCCGCTATTATGTGACTCAGTTACGAATCAGTTTTCGGAAACGGTAGGGCTATGCGATTCACGCTTCTTGATCGAATTGTTGAGGTTGATCCAGGAAAAAGTATTACTGCAGTCAAAGCAGTATCCTTGTCTGAGGAGTATCTTGCAGATCACTTTCCAAGGTTCCCCGTCCTTCCCGGTGTTTTTATGTTGGAAGCCATGACTCAGGCAGCAGCTTGGACTATTCGCTTGGGAGAAGATTTTGCGAATAGCATTGTTGTTTTACGTGCAGCTCGTAATGTGAAATATGGTGACTTTGTTGAGCCTGGAAGAGTTCTCACTGTGCATGCGGAAGTGCTGTCTCAGGATGCACACCGTACGAAAATAAAAGCCAGTGGAATGGTGGGCGATCGAACGAGCCTCACAGCCCGATTAGAGCTTGAGCGGTATAATCTCGCTGATAAGCGTCCTTATGGTGACGCAATGGATGTCCGTGTGCGTTCGGAAATGCGGCGTTTGTGGACCGTTCTAAATCCTGGAAAACGAGGCTCTGCTGCATCAGGACGAACTGTCTACGGTGTTACTTCAGGGATTTCCTCTTCGGCGGGTGCTGTTTGAGGCTGAGATTAGGCTTTAAAGGAATTTCGTAAAGCCTACAATCACTCGTTTTTGCTCAGATTGCCGTGTGAAAGCATTCGATTCTACCGATTTTGATGCTTTTTCCGGTGAAGAAATCAATTACTCGGCTTTCCATCGAAGATGGTCGAGATTACAACCTACGATGGCGAACGAGTTTTCCAATCTTACGTAAAGGTGTGATGTCGATGCCGTCTCGAGATGAAATATTTGAAAAAGTACAGTCTGCCCTCGTTGATGCGCTGGGGGTAGATGATGACGAAGTGACTCCAGAAGCGACAATGGTTGGTGATCTTGGCGCAGAATCAATTGATTTTCTCGATATCGTTTTTCGATTAGAGAAGGCTTTCGGTATCAAGATTCCGAGAAGCGAACTGTTTCCAGAGGATGTTTTGTCGAGCACCGAATTTGTCGTTGATGGCAAATTAAATGATGCTGGCATCGTATCGCTTAAAGAACGAATGCCTTTTGTTGATCTGGCTAAGTTTGAAGCGAATCCCAATGTTCAGAATTTCCCGAACATCCTCACCGTTGAGGACATGGTTCGCTACGTGCAGACTAAGATCGCTAGCTAACTAGTGTTTGATGTTTGTAGTGTTTTGGGCTACAGGTGGTGTCGCTGTATGTTTTTTGGAGTGAAACTGCGCTATGCGTTGGTTCTGGATTGATCGATTTAACGAATTTGTTCGTGGCAAGCAGGCGACTGCTGTAAAGAATGTCTCGCTTGCAGAGGAGCATCTTCATGATCATTTTCCGGGTGCTGCCTTGATGCCGAATTCTCTGATTGTTGAAGGGATGGCACAAACCGCTGGTCTACTCATTGCAGATGCTTTGGAATTCAATCGTCGAGTTGTTCTGGCAAAGGTTGCGAAGGCAGAGTTTGAGTATGACGCCGTTCCAGGCGACTCAATTCTTTTTCGCGCGACAATTATGGAACTAAAACCAACGGGTTCTCTTGCGAGCGTAGAGAGTGTCATTGTTGACGAAAGAGGAAAGGAACGACCTCAGGGAAAAGCAGAATTGTTTTTTGCCCATCTCGAACCGGGTGAAGGTGTTCCAAAATTGTTCGAACCAGAAGAGCTGCTTAAATGGCTCGATCACATGCATATTTACGATATTGGTCGTGATGAGGCCGGAAACCCACTGTCTCGGCCTGACTGGTAGGCCTTTCAGCAAGATGTCGGTATCGTAGGGGCCAACGGCTCGAGCATTTGCTCGGGAGTATTTCCGGAATCTGGAGCATGGAGGAACTGCAATGGTGGCAGGTCGTAGAAGAGTTGTAATTACTGGGATGGGATGTGTTACGCCACTTGGTGTAACGACTGAAGAGCTTTGGGGCAACCTCAAGGAGGGCCGCTCTGGTGTTGCGGCTACAACCGTATTTGATGCAACACGTTTTCCGACCAAGATCGCAGCTGAGGTGAAAAACTGGTCCGTATCAGATGAGGGCCAACCCGAGGATCGGTGGCAATATTGTGGTCGCCATACAAAATTTGCTGTTGGTGCAGCATCCCAAGCAATGGCACACGCCGGACTTTCTCAAGGACTTATATCGGCACCAGAACGGCTTGGAATCTATCTTGGAAGTGGTGAGGGCCAGCAAGATTTTGATTCATTTACGAAGATGATGATGGTTTCTATCGAAGGCGAGACTCTTGACGTTGCCAAGTTCACAAAGCTTGGTCTTGAAACACTTCATCCTTTGACGGAGGTGGAGCAAGAGCCGAATATGCCAGCCGGACATTTGGCTGCATTATTTAATGCACAAGGTCCAAATTTGAATTGCCTTACCGCATGCGCGGCTTCGAGCCAGGCAATTGGTGAAGCAACGGAACTTGTGCGTCGCGGTGATGCTGATGTGATGCTTTCGGGTGGTACTCATAGCATGATTCACCCCTTCGGTGTCACTGGATTTAATCTTTTGACAGCATTGTCAACTCGTAATGACGAGCCGACAAAGGCATCACGACCTTTTGATAATGAACGCGACGGTTTTGTTCTTGGTGAAGGTGCAGCGATGGTTGTTCTAGAAGAGCTTGAGCATGCACGAGCTCGTGGAGCAGAAATCTATGGTGAAGTGGTTGGTTATGGCTCAACGGCGGATGCCTATCGGATTACCGATACCCATCCGGAAGGACGAGGCGCCACCAGTTGTATTCGAATGGCTTTGAAGGATGCAGGGCTCGGGTTGGGTGATATTGATTATGTGAACGCCCATGGAACGAGTACCAGTGTGAATGACAGAGTCGAATCATTAGCAATTAAGAATGTTTTTGAAGAACGGGCCTATAAAATTCCCGTTTCAAGCACGAAGAGTATGATGGGCCATCTCATCGCTGCTGCAGGAGCAACCGAAGTTATTGTCTCACTGTTGGCAATTCGAGACGGTGTTCTTCCACCTACGACAAACTACGATAGTCCTGATCCAGACTGTGATTTGGACTATGTCCCGAATGTCGCTCGTGAATCTCCTTGTAGAAGAGTATTATCAAATAGTTTTGGTTTTGGCGGTCAAAACATTTCATTGATACTGAGCCATTTTGATGAGACGTGACAGTAAGCAGTGGGGTCGGGATAGTAAACAGTTCAGAGTCGACCGGCTGAATGACGATTTGTGGCAATAAAAGCCGTACATCGTGGCTTTTTGTAAAAAGCAAGAAAACCGGCAAGGTTTTCTTAACCGGTTGAACCATTTCGACCGATAGTTATTCCCAGTGGATGGTTTTGGCTGTTCGGGGTGGCATGTTGCGTGCTGCTTTGTGCATAGCCTCATTGTTGAAAACGCTTGGAAGATTGAAGCTATGAGACACCTTTATGTCTGTCTGCTTGTTGTCGCAGTTCTGGGTACGGCTAGCGGTTGTTCGCTGATCGACAGACTGTTTTTAATTAACGCTGATGGTCCTTATTCAAACCACTATGGTAGCTGTCCTGCTGGTTGTGAAGACGGTTGCGAGCGTTGCGATGAAGCACCATGTACTGACTGCCAGAGTGGTCTATGCCCCTCGGGTGGTTGTAAGGATGGCCTTTGTCGACTTGGGGAAAATTGTAATGCGTGTAGTGCATGTGCCGACGGACGCTGTCAGGAAAGGCATGTTGGACGGCACGGCGGCCTTGGGAAGCACCGTTTAACCCAAGAAGAAGAATGTGAATTGCGTGGGTCAGATTATGGAGCAACACGCCCGCCAGGTCCTCCAAGCGGTGCAGTAGCATATCCTTACTACACAACTCGGGGTCCTCGTGATTTCCTCGCAAAGTGCCCACCATCAATCGGGCCTTAGTTTCAGTTACTAAGTACTGAGACAAGATTACGTTTTTGGAAAAAAACGATCAATAGTTGCTTGGCTTGGCGGCTTTGTAACCAATGAGACGAATATCATGGTGATTGTCGAACAAGCAACCATTGCAGCAACAGGCATTAATTGCCAGTAGCCATCAAGGTCAATTGCTGTTGGAACGGGAATGTTAACCGTGAAATTTGACTGAGCCGCAAAATCCGAAGCACGGAAGAGCCACAGCCAACTTCCTGCAGCAGCTAAAATACATGCGTAAGCACCTTGTTTCGTCAGGCGAGGCCAGTATAGTGCTGCAACGATGAGCGGGAAGAGGCTTGAGAATCCACTGAAACACCATACACCGAGGGTGAATACGCGTCGCGGCTCAAAGAGACTTAATGCATATGTGAGTGCGACAATGGCAATGATAAATAGTCGAGCGATCAGTAGTTGTTGGCGGTCGGACAAATTTCGTTGTCCGTAAAGAGGACGGACAACATCTTCAGTAAACATTGTTCCAAGGCAAAGGAACTGACTATCTAGTGAAGACATGATGGCTGCCAAGATTCCTGCTGTTAGAAAGCCGCTGAGTACTGGGCCGGCTAATTGTTTCACCAAAAAAGGCAGAACAGCATTTGGATTTGCAGCAACTGGTGGAGGGATTGAAATAAGATCACTTGTTGCCCATGCACCGATCAAGACACACGGGACCCAGACAATGGCAATAAATAGCGGGTGTGCAAAAACTGGCAGCTTAAAACTTTCTGCACTGCGGGCAGTGAGCCAATGCTGGAAAAGATGAGGAAACATACCGACGCTTAGTGGTACGAGCATGTATGTGAAAAATTTTTCAGGTGGAATATGCGTGCGGGTGAGTTTTTCAATAGGGATTGAACTACTTGCCATTTGCAAGCTAGCCCAGAAACTCTCTTGCCCCCCAAGCCTCCACGCAATGACTACAAACGTCACGAGACCCAAGACCATGAAAACCAACGTCTGAAAAGTATTTGCCCACGTTGTTCCTCGCATGCCGCCGAGAAAGACATAAATCAAAACGATGCCACATATAGCCAGAGATGCCAGTGGCTTTGGGACACCACCCTGCGATCCGTATGTAAAACTTGCTGGGGCATCACTTCTCGGATTCTTGGCCTGTTCGAGAAATTGAGGAAACGTTCCTTCATCAAACGTGCCACCCACGACTTGCCCGTCTCGAATTGTTCCTGCGGTTACCTTGTTGATAACAGTCCCAGACGCCATCACGCCAATGAGAAGATAGGGAATCACCAGTCCGACAAGCACAGGGAATAAGAGTGCACCAATCCAACGGCTTTCGAGGCGATCTTGAAAAAATTGCACTTGGGTGCGGTACCCATTTTTTTTTCCTAGTTTCCAAACTTTTACACCAAGTAGAAAAAAGCAGAGGGAATGAATGATGCCACTTGAACTGGCAAGCATTCCGTACACACCGACACCTTCTTTGAAGGATTCACCTGTAGATCCAACCAGCGCGAAAGCAGTCATTGTCGTTCCAAAAATGGACATCAAGAGAAGGAACGGGCCAATGGAATGACTCGCGAGCATGTAGTCCTGACTTGTGCCACGAAAGAGACGACTCGCTCCAAGTCCAAGAATGAGGAGTAATAAAAGATACCCACAGATAATAAGAAGTTGTGGCACTATGGCGTTTCCTTTCTTGGGGCTGAAGGTTCTTGGTCAGTTGGCCAGCAGAATTGCGTTGCCAAATACCAGGTGAAAGCAGCCGCAAGAGATATGCCAGCGTGGTATGCGAGAGCCATTGGAAGAAATCCAAAGACAAGTGTTGTGTCTTCCCAAAACCAAATGTCTTGGTGCGCAATAATCAGCAAAAGGATCAGTCCCCAAACACCGTAGGCTGGTTTCATGAAAAATTCCCTAGAGGCCTGTTCGTTTATTTAAAGCCACGTGGTGAACCGCGTTGAGGTTGCTCTGAATATCAAATGTTTCGTTTTGTCTTTGATTACTCTGTAATAATTGTTCTTGGTGGTCGAGGGGTGTCGTCAGGAAGAGTAGGCACAGTCGCAATGACGTAAAGCCCAATTCCCACTGCACCGAGTGCAACATACTTGAGCCACCATGGGAGACTATTGAGCAGCAGACTGCAAATCACAACTGTGATAACCAGAGCTATTGTTCGATATTTTGCAGATTTTCGAATACCTCGATATTCTTGCCAGTCATCGAGTGTGGGGCCAAACCAGCGGGATCGATGCAGCCATGCATGAATTCTCGGTGATCCTCGATAAAAACACCAACTCGCCAATAATAGAAAAGGAGTTGTCGGAAGGAGCGGAAGAACCGCCCCCAACACAGCCAAGCCGACACAAAACCACCCCCCAACGACGTAGAAAAAGCTGCTCAGTGGATCAGTTGTTGGCCGCAAGTCCATGGCTATTTCTCTTCATTGGCTTTGGGGCATATTTGATGGGGGGATTTTAGCATGCTCAAAGATTCCGTATGATCTTATGTGAATGATTGTTCGCTTTCACTACTCCGATGGAGAGTTTTCTTATGCCTTTGGTTCCTTTGCGTATCTTACTCGATCATGCCGCTGAAAATAATTACGGTTTGGCTGCTTTTAATGTCAATAATATGGAGCAAATCCAAGCTATTATGGAGGCGGCGAAGGAGACAGATTCACCCGTTATTGTACAGGCTTCACGAGGTGCTCGGGCATATAGTCAGGACAATTATTTGCGTCACCTTATGCTCGCTGCTGCAGAGCTTTATCCTGGTATACCAGTCGCCATGCACCAAGACCATGGAAATTCACCAGCAACATGTGAAAGTGCAATTGATAATGGTTTCACGAGCGTGATGATGGATGGCTCTCTCAGGGAAGATGGTAAGACTCCTGCTGACTTTGACTACAACGTCCAGGTCACTACTGAAGTTGTAAAGCAAGCTCATTTACGGGGCGTCTCAGTGGAGGGGGAGCTTGGCTGTCTTGGTTCACTCGAAAGTGGTCAGGGTGAAGCAGAAGATGGTCATGGAGCAGAAGGTGTTCTTTCGAAGGATCAATTACTCACAGATCCTGATGAGGCCGCTAGGTTTGTTGAGGCAACAGGCGTCGATGCTCTTGCGGTTGCAATTGGTACAAGCCACGGAGCCTATAAGTTTAGCCGTAAGCCTGACGGTGATGTTCTTGCGATGAAGCGAATCGAAGAGATTCACGCTAAATTGCCAAACTGTCATCTCGTGATGCATGGTTCATCAAGTGTGCCTCAAGAATTGCAGGATATTATCAATAAGTACGGTGGGAAAATGCCTCAGACGTACGGTGTTCCAGTTGAAGAAATTCAGCGAGGCATCAAACACGGTGTTCGAAAAATTAATGTTGATACAGATTGCCGTATGGCAATTACTGGTGCGATTCGTAAAGTTCTCGCAGAAACACCTGAGAAGTTTGATCCCAGAGACTACCTGAAGCCAGCAAGGGCAGCCATGCATAAAGTGTGTGCTGAGCGAATGGTGCAGTTCGGTCAGGCCGGTAATGCTGGGAAAGTACCCGTCATATCAGTCGACGAAATGGCAAAACGTTACGGTTAAGAACGGTTTTGTAACTTCGTTGGGTTGCCAAACGTCTGTTTTCCGTGAGTGAAATGTGCGTTGTGGTGGCACTGGTAGTCGCCTTATAGTCCTTATTCGTTTATCGGGAATCCGGTAAACGGATAGAAGGACTGGAGGACGGCTGTGGTTGAATCGAATAATCAAATAGTGCTGGAGCAAGCCGCTGCAGTGCTACGTTCAGAGGCCACCGCGATTCTCGATGCCATCAAGACACTCGATGATTCTTTCTGCAAAGCAATAGAACTCCTTCGCGACTGCACAGGTAGTGTTGTCGTGACAGGCATGGGTAAAGCCGGACTTATCGGCAGGAAAATCTCAGCCACACTAGCATCGACTGGAACTCCTAGTCATTTCCTTCATCCAGCGGAGGCAATGCACGGAGATCTCGGTGTTTTGCGGAACGATGATTTGATTCTGGCCATCTCTCAGTCGGGAGAGACTGCCGAATTGATACAGATTCTTCCACATATCAGATCCCGAAAAATACCACTCATAGCAATGACAAGTTGCAGCAATAGTACGCTTGGAAATTTTGCAAGTGTTGTTGTGGAGACTGGTCGTTTGAAAGAAGCCGACTCCTTAGGTGTTGCCCCAAGTACGAGTACGACTGTCATGCTTGCGATTGGCGACAGTATGTCACTCGTGTTGAGTGGTAGTCGTGGATTTAGTCATGATGATTTTGCAGCGAGACATCCGGGAGGAAGTCTTGGCATGCGTCTTCTTCAAGTTGAAGAAAAGATGCGACCAGTTGAGCATTGCCGGTTAGCAAGTATTGATGATACTGTCCGCCAGGTTTTCACTCGCCCTCTTCCTTCACGTCGAACGGGTGCTGTCATGATTGTTGGTTCAAATGGGCAGTTGGTTGGGATCTTTACAGATAGTGACCTCGCCAGACTATTTGAGAATCGTCAAGACAATACTTTGGATCAACCAATTCATGAGGTTATGACTGCCCAGCCAATTTCAGTACTGGAAGGTACCCGACTGGAAGATGCCGTAGCTCTACTCGAGAGCCGTCGCCTGAGTGAACTGCCAGTCGTTGATAAAAATGGATGTCCATCTGGTCTCATTGATGTTGTTGATTTAGTGGGCGCTGACTTTTCAGCAGCTGTGAAAGAGACAAATGGTCGAAGCCCAGAGAAGCGGGAGCACAGTTCAGCAGCCTGAGCGAACATTTATATGTATTGAAAGTCTTGCGGTTCTCCGTACGTTGTTTATTCCACAAAAGTCATTTTGAGTCGGCCTATGTCAGAAACTGCACCAGACGTTCCCTCGAACAAAAACAAGGTCCAACTTCTTTTGTTGGACTGTGATGGGGTTCTCACGGATGGTGGGGTGACATGGTCAGAGGATGGTATTGAGCACAAGACCTTTAATATTCGAGATGGACTGGGCATAAAGCTTTGGCAGCAAGCTGGTTTTCAGGTTGGTATCATTACTGGACGTTCGAGCCACGTTGTCAGATGGCGTTCAGATGAACTGGGCATCGACTTTGTGAGGCAGGGCATCGGAAATAAAGTGAAAGCAGTTTCTGAACTCCTTACTTTATGTCACTTGGGCTGGGATTCGGTGGCCTATGTTGGAGATGACCTGCCTGACCTTCCGGTAATTCAGCGAGCTGGATTCGGTGTGGCAGTTGCAGACGCCTGTCAGGAAGTTCAAGAAGCATCAGATTTCACGACTCAGTTACCAGGAGGAAAAGGAGCTGTTCGTGAAACAGTCGAAGTTTTGCTTCGATCTCGTGGTTGTTGGGGAAATCTTGTTGCACACTATCAAGGTAATGGAATTGCTTGATGGAACATCGTCTAGGACGCACAGTACGGGTGTTTCTCGTAGTCTTGGCGACGGCGGGTCTGTACCGCTTAGCAGTTGTTCCTTGGGTAGAACCCCGCTATCGCGAAACAGTAGGAATCGAGGAATTAACTCCAGAGCAAGCCGCTGCCATACGAGCCCGTGCTGACCGCAGGCTTGATGCTGTGAGAGATCTATTTCCGCCTGACGCATGGGAGCATGCCGATCCGATCGTAATGGAAAGCCGTGGCATGCGACTCTTATTTAAGCAGTACCATTCGCTGCCCGATGGCCGTGTCAATCTAGTGCCCTGCACAGTTATCGTTCTACCCGACGGTCAACGGCGAGCGAATTCAGAGAATGGCCGCACCATGTTGCTGCGGGCGCCGCAGGGTGCCGTTCTAGAATTCGATGAGCCACTTGATTTACGAGCAGGCAGATTGGCCCGTCTTGTGGGAGGTAGCCTGCGGGGTCAAGTCACTGTTCATGGCACTGAAAGTTCCCCTGGCGCAAACGATGAAATCGAACTTGTGACACGTGATCTTGAACTTGATGAATTTGAAATTCATACAAATGAAAAAGTGGACTTCCGTTTTGGACGGTCCGTTGGCAAAGGCCGTGGACTTGTGGCAACGCTTCTCCCAAGTCCAGGAGGGAGTGGTCACGGTCCTAATATTGGTGGTATTGATTCAATACGACTTGAACGAGAAGTAGAGCTACGATTGGAGGGATTAGAAACTGGTGTACTGCCAGGAGTGGGTGATCACAGGCCTGATACAGAAACGGATGAGATGCCTGTTCTGGTGAAATGTGATGGTAGCCTGACTGCAAATCTTTCGGCCAATGTGATCACTTTAGAAGATGCTGTTGAAGTTCGGCGTGGTGTGCCAGAACAGGGAGGAGATAGCCTTAACTGCGATGTTCTCGCGCTTGTTTTAGGTGAGCCAGATCTTCAGCAGGAAAAGAATTCGTCAGGTGGCTTGGAGATTGTTGAGATTCAAGCTAGTGGCTCACCAGTGCGAGTTCATAGTGTTGCTGCGGGTCTTGAAGTACGAGCCGATAGACTTGGGTATGAACTGCAAACTCGTAGAATACTGCTCGACGGTGAAGATCCGGTGTCTATTTATATGTCCGGGGTCGAACTTGAGGCAAAATCTGTCGACTATACGCCAGGTGAGAACAATACAGTCGGTTCTTTAATGGCGATTGGTCCCGGCTGGATTCGAGCAGCTGATGAGAAGCAGCCAGCCATCGAGTCTCACTGGCAGAAGTGGCTGCGGATTCGTCCGGATGATGTGGGGCATGTTGCTTCAATATCAGGCCAGGCTGAGGTGTCTGTGGATTTGCAAGGCAAACTTACTGGCGCGGAAATGCATTTCTGGTTTGAGCAAACCCAAGATGGTCATTCTGTACGCCCCAAAGCGAATCAATTGCCGAATATTACCTCTTTAAATCCATTGCGGATGCTCGTTCGCGGCGTTGTCGAAGTGGATGTCCCAGAAGTTGCTGCTCGTACAGATCGAATGGAAATCTGGTTTCGAAGAGATGTTGGATTGCAAAGTAGTGCGCAAAAAGGTCAGAGTTTTGTGGCAGTCGCTGCCAGTGAAAGTGATACACGGGAGAGGCCAAGCGAAACAGAAATTGCAGCAGGACAAAAAATCAGACAACCAATTCCACCTATTCGGCCACCTGTTTCAGTTGAGCGAAAATTGTTAGCGACGGGAAATCTTATTCGTGGACTTGTTGTGCTTTCACCTGATCATAATGAATTAGAGGAGATGTCACTTGAAGGAGAAGTCCAACTTCTCGAACAATCTAAAGGTGTCAATCAAGAAGAGCCACGACTCAATATTCGTGGTGATCAACTTCAGTTGACGAGACCCACACAGTTCGATGCGAAAGCCGTCGTGTCAGGGCGCCCGGCTACTGTGCATAGTGACCAATTCAGTCTCGAAGGTCCATTGATTGAATTTGACCGTGGGCAGAATCGAGTTGCCGTAGATGGCGGTGGACAATTGACAGTCCCAGTGGCTGGTGCTGGTGTTGGCTTGGAGTCATTTGACTTTCTTGGTACCGGTTCTCGACAGACCCAACCAAAAAAGAGTATGACACCTGCTCAGCCGTTGATCATCGACTGGCAGGGCAGAATGGATTTCGATGGACAGACCGCTCGCTTTATTGACCGGGTTCAAACAGCAAGCGGTGCTGTGACGCTGCATTCTGGCGTACTTGAATGCATATTTACAAATCCAGTGAACTTCAGCAGTCAGCAGGGTACTGTTTCAAGCCAGCAAACGGACATTGCTCGGATTACATGTGGAAATGGTGTTCAGATTAAGAGTCTGTCTGAGGCTGATGGAAAGCAAAAGTCGGTGGAGAATCTATTTGTTCGAGATCTCTTTTTTGACCGATTTACAGGAGATGTTCGCGGAACAGGTCCGGGCCGATTGACGAGTGTTCGCAGGGGTGGAGGTGGCCTTCCCATGGGTACTCCCGGCTTGCCAGGGCAACCAGTTCAGCAGCAACCACCTGTGAGTGAATCAGCTGACGATTTAGGCATGACGTTTCTTTGTGTTGATTTTCAACGGGGTTTTACCGGGAATATGAATCAGCGGCAGATGGAGTTTCAACAGCGTGTTGAAACGATCTGGGGACCAGTGGATTCCTGGGAAGGTAGCCTTGATCTTCATGATCCGAAAGGGCTGCCGGATAAAGCCATCGCGGTGACGAGCGATACTCTGGGTATTGGCCAGACGCCCTCTGTTCCAGGAGTGCCAGGCCAAACAATCGAATTGTCGGCCGGTGGGAACGTCCTCGTTGAAGGTGATTCTTTTACGGCGCGAAGCGCACGGCTCTCGTTTAGTGAGTCAAAAGATCTTCTTATTTTTGAGGGAGATGGAAGGAGTGATGCACAGCTTTTTCGTCAAGAGCGCGTAGGGGGACCAACATCGAGCGCATCCGCTGGGAAAATTCTTTATTGGCGAAAATATAATCGTGTTGAGGTGAAAGATGCTCGATACCTTGACTTGGATCAGATTGGTGGAGCAAACATGCCTCAGGTTCCTCGGTAGGACGGCGTGCGATGCGTGCAATACATTGTGCCAATAGGTGTCGGTTGCCAAAGGTCCGGCAGTGTTTGCTAGAGGTGTTCACCTTCAATAGATGACCTTTATGCGACATCTAACTGACACGTCTCGCTTCAGAGTCGAGTGATTCCATGATGAATTGAATAGCGTCATGAATAAAAAGAGAAGTCGTATCACCATCAGTGTTCGTCTTGAGGATTGCGGTGTGAGGGATGCCAAGCGCAATTAATTTGCTACTAAGGCGGACAGCACCATCGTGCCACCGCTCATTAGTACCCCCACTTGCAAACCACTGGTGACGCGGCCAGTTCAGTGGATGAACGTGCAGAATAGCGGTTTCTTGTCGCGCTTGCTCGGGTTCCTCAAAAATCTCCCAGAGCGTATCGAACAGTTCACCGTCCACCCACTCGTGTCCTCGCTGCATACCAAGATGGAAATCAATCGCTGGTGAGATTGCTGCGGCTATTGGGAATTTTCCTGGATGTCGATAAGCCAGCCGAAGTGCCGCCTGACCTCCCATTTCGCAGCCCAGTAAACCAACCCCTCCTGAAGTGACGCCGGTGATGCGAGCACACTCATCCAGAATAGGTCCAAGAATATAATCTTCTGCACTTATTTTGGTATCAAACCGCATTAATTGTTGCTGAAGGCACCAAGTGCGTCCTATGTGTGGCACGAGGACTGGGAGGCCTGCGGATTCGAATGCTTTGTGAAGCGAAGGGAGAAGTGCTGGTGATCTTTCTTGTAGGTCATGGAGGTAGATGATTACGCGACCCGGTACTAAGACAGTAGGCGGTTGAAAGAGTTCACATGTGTGACCGGCCACTGAATAACACGACCAATTGGTAGAGGAGTTTGGTGCCATGTGGGATTTTGTATTCTTGGTAGATCGGGTAATGTTTTAATACGTCACCATGACATTCGAATGAAAACGCGGTTTGTTTTACCGTGTACGGAGATCATAATGGAAGTTTTACTATCTCGTGAAGAATTGTCTGAGGGTATCGATCGGCTTGCTCATCTTGTAGAAAATGAACGAGGTGAGCAAAGACTGGTTCTCGTCGGTGTCCTAACTGGAAGTATCATGCTCGTCGCAGATCTTTTACGTAGACTTGATGGGTTTATAGAGGTTGGGATGGTCTCTGCGAGCAGTTATCGAGGGCTCGAAACCACTCCTGGAAAACTCAATCTTCACTTAGATCTTTTGCCCGATGTGTCTCAGAGGCATGTATTACTCGTCGACGATATCTTCGATACGGGACGCACAATGACGGCGTTAGTTGAGGCGATATACGCCCGAGGTGCAGCCTCAGTGAAGTCACTCGTTCTCCTGCGCAAAAAGAGTAGAACAGAGGTTGTTATGCAACCAGACTATGTTGGTTTTGATATTCCAGATGTGTTTGTAGTTGGGTACGGCCTCGACCATAACGGTGCGTGGCGTAATTTGCCTGAAATTTGTCTGATTGATGTACCACCAGGTTCTTGAGTCAGTGAAACTCCTTATTGTGTTGGCTTGATTGTCGAACACGCTAGCCAAAGTAGCTTTGATCGAAGATGCGAAGTCATTCCAAAACAACAATCATGGTGATTGCTAGTGATTACGATCCTGTAGGAAACGGCCGCCAGCTTGAAATGGCCGTTGCTGCAATTCTTGCTGCTGGATATCGAGTATGTGTTGTTCTAGTGTCCTCAGGCCATGGTCTTGCTGTACGTCTGAAGAGACTTGGTGCAGTGGTGTGCGATGTGAGCAGGAGGCCAGCGGTGCATCTTTCAGTGACCTCCGAGGTTGCTGCAATCATACGGAATGAACTGCCTCAGTTGGTGATTGGCTGGAGCATTGAAACGGCCCTCATTGTTGGAAGTTTGAGAATGCTATTGAGACGTTCTCGCTATTCGTGGCGATATATCCAGCAATTATCATGCCCGCCCCGCACGATGATAGAAGCAACAATGGTTGCGCAAGCTGATCAAGTGATTGTGGCAGGAGAGTGGGTTCTGGAATCTTCGAAGAGAATAAGGCCTTTGGAATCCATTTGTGTTGTGCCTCCTGCAGCAGTTGCTTTTGATGAAATGATGGATCGAGACCAGTTGGCTTTAAAAATCGGCTTGAACTCAAAAAAAATATGGACACTATGTGTTGCGCCGCTGATTTCAACGTCACGGATAGACAGGCTTATTTGGGCATTTGATCAAATGGCAGTCGCAAAAAATGATGTAGAGCACATAGTTGTTGGCAGCGGCCCACTTTTTCAACGCCTCCAACGACGTGCCTGGGTCGAAGAAGTTGATGGTTCAATTCATTGGTTTAAGAATCAGCCTCTCTTGCCATTTTTGTTTCGCCATATAGAGCTTGTACTTCAGCCAGGGGAAGTTGCTTTCGGTGGATGCTTTCTTGAAGGTTTCGCGCACGGAATTCCTTCTGTAGCAATCGATACACCACAGAGTCATGATATGCTCGGCAATAGTGAGGCCGGTATTCTAGTGCCTGCGTTACCAGAAAGTGAATTTGCTCGCCGAGCGATTGAAATTCTAGAAAATAAAAACCTACAAATACATTTAGGCGATGTTGGTCAACAAAGAGCAGGTAGGGAATTTAACAAGAACGTGTCGGAGTCCAATTTACTGGAATCATTAGGACTTTGAAGTGTGTTGCCTCAGTCAGTCTGGAATGCTGTTAAGAGGTGTCCAGTAGCTGCACTACGACAATGTCCATTTTCATTCACAAGTTTTCCTGCCTTGTAAACGGCGGCGGGTAGCGAAAACATTGTAGCGAGTTGCTGATTGGGTCTATAGACAGTTATGTCCGCGTCTGCACCAATGCCGAGATGACCTTTCTGAGGCAGGCCAGCAATTTTCGCTGGGGCAGCTCGTGTAATAATGCATAATTCTTGGATCGAATATTCTCTAGAAAGAGATGCCAGTGGTGAACGTTTTTGGACGATGGGATGAATGCGACGAAAGGCGTCTCGTCGAAATGCTTCGTCACCAAGGAGTTGCATAAGTACAGGGTATGCCGTGAAATGAGCACCATTCGGATGGTCTGTAGAGAGTACAACTCGCCAAGGGTCATCAACCGACAGAAACCATTCAAGCCCAATTGCCCACTGCCACGAATGGATGAGGTTTTTTTCCTTGTATTCAATCGGTAGAACACCACAGCCACCCTCGAGCCAAAGATCATGAGAGTTCCAAGGAGCACCGGTTGTGTCGGCAAGGTGCTCAGCTGCTTCTGGATCACCAGTCATGGCAACTGTTTCACCAAAAAGGATTTGCCCGACGTCGAGGGTCAAATTTTTATTTTTTTGGAAATAATCAACAAGTTTTGCTACGCCGGATCCGAAGCTCTCCGAATCAAGATTTCCACCTGTGTAGCTATGAAATTGCACATGCGCAAGGTGTGCCGGTAGGCCGTCCAAGGTCTTCATTGTTTCATGAAGCGTCTGCCAATTTCCTGGCAAACCAAGGTGAGAGGTGTGGATATGGAGTGGGTGCGGCAGCTTTGCCGCTTGGACGCCCGCTGCCAGTCTTTCAAGAAGTTTTCGACTCGTTAGGTTTCTTCCAGGGAGTTGTGTGTCGAGATCGTGGTGGTCTCCACGACTGTTTTTCCAAAATGCAGCACCTCCTGGGTTCGCTACCTTGACGCCCCATCCGGTACCTGCACGAACAATGGAAGTAATAAGTCGCTGAATAAGGTCCGGATTGCCAGCGTCAAGAGCGGAAAGAAGTTCTGCATTATCGGCTGCAAGCAAGTAAAAACCTTTATCAAGGATAGGTAGGTCACGTAACTCCATTACAGCAAGTGGAGCTGCGCTTGTTGCTATTGCTGCATCAAAAACCGTGGTGTACCCGAGTGATGCGTAGAGTGATCCAGTAGCATGACTTGTTGGAACAGCACTGGGTTGGTTATCGCTTTGACGATGAGAGTTTAGTTGTGGTGACATGTGACGGCCAATGTTTACTTTTGGTCCTGCGATATGGCTGTGCAGGTCAACACCTCCGGGCATAATGATCAAACCAGTTGCATCAATATGACGAAATCGGGTGTTATGATTGGGGGTGCTCACTATTCGACCCGATTCAACCCAGATGTCAGTTGTTTTGCCATCGATCCCATTTCGGGGATCATGGACAGTTCCGCCAACGAGAACAAATGGATCATGAAATATTGAGGAAGATGCCGTGGGGGATGCTTCAATCATGTGGAACCTTCATTGCGAACATCAGCTGCTATACGGTGCAGTAATTCGTTTAAAATATTTTGAATGGAAGGAACACAAGCACTTGCAAATGGCCGTAATGAGACGAGTCTGCCGTCTGACCGTAGCATGCTGCCCTTGGTTGAATCGCTGAGGCTAGCACAACCAAGACGAACACTGTTTTCAAATGTTGTTTGATTTGACTCATCAGTAATATGAATGACGCTTTTTGGGTCGGAACTTTTAGTTAATAATTCTTTGATTTGAGGTGATATCCGTCCAACAATAAAAATACAATCAATTTCGTTTCGTTTTATTAAACGCTGAGCGTCGGTCTCTGCCGGCAGAAACATGCTTCCAGAACTTGATGCAAGCGGGATTGCACCGGATGATCCAAAACGCCATGTGCAAACGGCACCAGCACCGGCAAGGTTTCCACCTCCTAAAGAGGCACTCTGATTTAGTGGTATTTCAAAGCAAGGTTTCTGATGAGCGAGTGACCGTATGAGCTGCGAGAGGCTCCAGTTCACGAGGCCTGTGGTCTCAACTGTTTTTGTAGAAACGAAGCCTACGCAACGAGCAGCATCAATTGAATTTTTAAGTTGATTTGCAATGTCGCGTAGATCACAAGATGAATCACGAACTCTTTTTTGTGTAAGTTGGGCATCTACGAGCCGAGCAAGACTTATGAGTTGGTCTTCCGGAACTGGAAAGTGAAGGTTGTGTAAAGAGGGTGCAATCGCCGGTGTCATCCCTACGCTGATGGTGCGACGACTTCCATCGTGTAGCTTAGGTTGAATGAATCGCTCTATGAAGCGAGTAGATTTTATAGAAGGATCGACACCCCAGAAAATGGCTAGGTCGGCACGATCGCGCAGTTCCTCAAAGTCTGCACTGACTTTACCGACACGGATTGTAGTCGGAGCGGTGAGGAAAGAGTTGTCATGTGCATTTGCATCAACAGCAGCATCAATGCAATCAGCTATACGGCAGGCAATCTGAATTGTATCGATTGTTGTTGAAGCAAGGCCGGTCAGAAGCGGTCGATGGGCTGAAAGTAGTCTTGTTGCAGCTACCTTTATTGCTTCATGCAGTGACGCTTTTTTGCCATCAATTGTGGTCTCTGCTGGAATAGCATTCGGGGTAAACCACTTATCAGCAACCGTGCACCCGGTTCTATTTTTGATACTTTGAACTGATAAATCTTCACAAAGCAACTCACAGCCGCCGCAGGTGGTTTGTGTCGTTTCTCCTTCATGCAGTGCACTGTCGTTTGGTATTGGCTTCGAAGCTCTCACGATTTTTGTTGTACCCAGATGTTTCTGTATCGAACAATATTACCATGGCTTTCAAGAAATAATGGTTCAGTGGTTCGTGTGATTTGGGAGTGCAAAGAGTTATACCTGATGCCTTAATTTCAATGCCTTAATTTCAACGGCAATATCATTGTAATCCTTTGGGGCTTTACCATCTTATTCGTTTCTGAATCAGAAAGTCGCAAGCCGCCTTTGAGAGTCGGGCCGCGCGGCTTCGCTGGAGGTGTGGCTTCGCTAATATGAGAGGGAAGTAGAGAATTATGCTACCCCGAGGACGCCCGTGATCGACCAAATTTTGAACCATCAAGAAGCACAATACACGTCCGTCTTTACGGTTTTTGTTTCAAGGAGTTGTCACGAGTTAATTCGTCAGTTCAACTTTGGCACGTATTACAAAAAAAATTCGATACCCAAGAAGAGCTTTAGGATAATCCGGTTAAAGGGCCATCACCACAGAAGTCGGGGTTCCCAAAACGATCTAAGTCTGAAAGTCCCATGGCATGTGCAACCGATAGGAGCAGTTGGTTATGTGGTTTGCCGCCGGCATCCATCATTCTGCCAGTTTTGAATCCAAGCCCACTGCCGACAAAAGCCCAGGGAATATCCATGTGAGAATGCGAATTGCCTTCCCCGAGTTCATTCGTCCACAGGATGGTCGTATGGTCAAGCATGTAACCATCGCCTCCAGGCTCTGGTGTTTCGGCAAGCCTGCGGGCAAGGTGAGCGATTTCTGAAGCATACCAAGCGTTGATTTTGGTGAGTTTTTCTTGAGCATCAATATCAGAGTTTGGTTTGTGAGAAAGATCATGCTGTTTTTCCTGAATGCCGAGCCAGGACATACGAGCCTGGCCAACGGAATTCGTGTATTGAAGAGTTGCTACTCGCGTGAAGTCAGCCTGGAGAGCGGACACAAGAAGTTCAGTTTGCATGCGGCTAATTTTTGGCATCTGTTCATTTTGCTCAACGATGCCTTCTTCGAGAGTGGGTTCCGGGTGCGACTCATTTTCGTGACTTGTTTGCAGTTCACGTTCAAATTTACGAACCATATCTGCATGTTCTTCAAGAATACGACGGTCTTCGGCTGGCAAGTGACTTGCAAGTTTGGCAAGATCACTATGAACTTCATCAAGAATGCTTTTTAAGTTTTCTTTATCTTTTGTTTTGCCGTAAAGTTTTTTAAACATCTGATATGGATCATCAATTGGTGTAATCGGTTTATTTGGTCCTGCATAAACCATTCGTGTCCATGTGTTTGCTTTATTTGGAACGAGAGCACCAAACTCGAGTGAACCAAATCGTGTTGCAGTTGCCATATTTTTTCGCAGGTGGCTGCAAATTTCTTGGTCGATTGACCTGCCGCTTGCCCAGCCGGCAGGTGTGTGGCTACCTCCTTGAATGTTTCCTGGAAAAAGCTCGATGCCGGTCAGCAGGCACCCAATGCCTCGCATGTGACCATCTCCATCTCCACGAATTTTATTATGCACTCCTTTGACGAGAAGAAGTCGATCTTGGATGGGTTTAAACGGGGTGAGAATTGGTGGCAGGGCATCTTGTTCAGTGGATGATGGATCAGGAATAAAGGAACCGTTTTTCACGGGCCAGAAGTTTTCTTTAACGACACCGTCAGGTGTAAAGACGATTATCAGTCTTTTTTTTATTTCTTTTGCGACACTAGCGTTTGCCGCGAGGCTTGAAAGATTGCCAAGGAAAGGCAATGCAGCTGGTGCCAGGCCAAGACTCTTCAGGATATCGCGTCGGGTTAGCATTGTTTCAACCTTAGGAATAGTCTTATGTGCAGTGCTGTTTAAAAAAATCTCAACAATGCGTGTTGATTTTTGATGCAAGTCGCTCAAGCTTCGCATTTGGAATGTCACCGTACACGCTTATCTTATAGTCGGCTATTCCCTTTCGTTGCTTTGAGTGGGTTTTGTCATCAGGACTGCAATCTCAACGATTAATTTATGGATAGAGTAATTTTTTGAAATAAAGCAATCTGTGAGCTCTTTTGGAGCGTTATTTCCCCAGGCTCGTATTGGCTGTTTTGCAAGTGCATGAAAAAGGTTCCGAACAAAGGTTTCAGTAACATCACGACTAGAGGCAAGGTATTGGCCCAGTTCACGTCCACCATTAAAATGAGCTTGCTTGCCATTTCGTGGTTGATAACTTCCCTCAGCATTGATTGTTTTGTTTTGACCACGGCACATTTCTGTTGCTCGAAATCGACCAATGGCATCGTATTCCTCTAACGCGAAACCGAGTGGATTAATCATCGTATGGCATGTCTGGCATACCGCTGCTTGCGTCTGTAAGGCGACTCGATCTCTTGTTGTTAGGTCCGGATGAACACTATTTGTGAGTGGTGCAACGGCATCTGTCGGTGGTTTGAGGACATTGCCAAGGACACCACGGGCGAGAAAGACACCGCGATGTATTGGCGATGTGCTGTCGGCATAGGAAAGTACGCTCATAACGTAGGGATGTGTAATTATCCCCGCCCGTTGCCCATTGTCGAGTTGTACTGATTGAAACAAGGCATCCTTGCTTAAAGGCACGTCAAAAAGTGGAGCCAGAGTGCCATTAAGAAAAACCGTGTCATCAGTGAAAAGTCTGCGGAAATCAGATCCTTCTCCCCACACAATGTCTTCAAGACCCAGTAAAAGGCTGGTTCTCATCGCTGCAGCAGTTTCTCTTGAAAAATCTGAAAATTGTATTTTGTCTTTTACGAGTTCAGGATCGTTCTGGATGTTAAGCCACTCGAGTAAGAATTCTAAAACCTTTGATTTTGCTCGATTGTCTTTGAGCATGCGATGAGCCTGTTGGCGAATCTGCTTTTCGGTAGCGAGGTTGTTATTTTTAGCAGCAGATTCAAGACTTTTATCAGGAACGGAATCCCACAAACCGAATGACAGCCTGTTCGCTTTGTCAAACGAAGAAAGCAACGTATTCTTTTCGATGGCCGCTTCATGATAGAGGAACAATGGTGAAGTAAGGACTCGAAGTAACGATAGTCGAAGTGCTGCGTCGAGATTTGGCGCTGCTGAAAAAGAATTAGAGACAATCTGCGTGTGGAGTTCTTTGGAAAGTGGTCTGCGAAAAGCCTTCTTTGCAAATAGTGATGCGAAATCCTCAAGCTTTTTTTGGCGGTCGGTTGCATTTCGCTCAATGTGTGCAAGTTTTTCAGCATGTTCCAGGCAGTAGTCCACTGTGTCTATTGCCGCAGCAGTTGTGGCAGCAAGCCACTCCTGTGACACCCGGCTTCCGCGTTCGTACCCAAGTGATGCGTCGTCCGGCGGGAAAGATGTTTGGAGAACGTACACCTCAGGACTTGTTGCTGGAGACAAGCATCGTTCTGGAATAACTTCAACCACACCATATGGTGGCCCCCAGAGCAATTCAATAAATGCTTGAGCGTCTTGATCATCTTGGCCTTGTTTCGCAACGCCCTGTCGACCTTTTGAAAATTCGATCCGGAGTGGGACAGCTCGACCACCAAGAAGCGTACAATGTGCTCGATATTCTTGCTCATCCCCAGACTTAACCGTAGCATCAATAAGCGGTTTATTCGAATCCTCCTCGTTTACAAAGACTCGAACCGCTTGGTCTGTTCGGATGATGAATTCGTACCGTCCTGTTTCGGGCGGAATAATGGATCCTTCCCATCGAATCGAGAATCGATCGGAGTTGATTTGCTCGGGTGCTGGACTTTTTGTTCCAAAAGAAAAGTCAATTCTTGGATCGATCCGCTCTAAAACACGTGACCCTTTGCTGAACTTCCTTGAGTCAAAGTACTCGCCACAAAGTCCTTTCTGGTGATCAATATTTGGGGATGAATTGCGAAAGCTTCCAATAATATCGGCTAGGGACTCTTGCATTTGTCGTACGGTGAGTCGTGAAAGATCTAATCGTTGCGGCTTATTTTTTTCTTGTGCAATAACGGAGTAAAAAGATGAATGAATTGTTTCAGCGATAAGATTGGCATCTTTACCAGTCACCTGTGATGGGTCGCCGTCAGGCATCGTCTTGTCTATGTAATGAGCAAGTTGATTAATGGAAAGATTGCCGAGTAGCGGGTCCGGGTATGCTTCACTACCTTCACCCTGAAGTCCATGACAACTACTGCAGTGTTCGTTAAATAATGAAAGTCCTTGCTCTTCATTGGCGAGTGCCATGCCAGCGATAACGGTGCAAAGATTGGCAATAATGAAGCTGTAGATTTTTTTTTGGTTTACCATGCCAGCACTGCCGAGTGAAAAAGCTTCTTTATGCACCATGTAACGTTGCTTCCCCCTATTATATCTGCAACCTGCTTTAAGGCACGAGCAATCGGTATTGCCGAGTACGGCTACCTGTCGCCTGATTATTCAACAGGTGCTCAACGGATAGCACCCAGGTGGAAATGGCATCACCGAAGTGTATTGAGAACAGTTGAACACAACTATTGGCAGATGTGACCACGTCGTAGTGATTGTTTTGAGGCAGAAAATTCACTGAGTGGCAGCGGATGCATTTGAATCGATGTCACTATTGGTTTGCCTGCTTGAATCGTATTCTCTGTCAGCGTCAGGATTTTGCCTCAAAATACGAAAAGCATTTTGGGTGACAATAAGACACATTCTTCAAGCCCTAGTCGTCATATTCACCAGTTCGGGCAAACACAAGTCGTCCCGCGGATGTTTGAAGTGTGCTCGTGACACTTACGGTCGTGGATCGACCGATCATTTCACGGCCATGCTCAACAACAACCATGGTGCCGTCGTCAAGGAATCCGACACCTTGGCTCGGTTCTTCACCCTGCTTCACAATTTTCACGTCGATTATGTCACCTGGAACATAAGACGGCCGTAAAGCCACAGCAATGTCATTGACATTCAATGCAGGTACGCCACGAACACCAGCGATCTTCATAAGCGTTGGTTCATTTGTGATAACGCGTCCACCAAGGTTGCGAGCAAGTTCAACAATTTCAGATTCCACTGATGCGCCTTGGGCCAATGCTCCGGGATGGCTGAGGATTTCTACATCAATTGTTGGTGTATTGCGCAGTCTTGCCAGAACGTCAAGTCCCCGTCTGCCTCGCATCCGTTTTGGTTTTTCAGCGGCATCTGAATCTTGCTGGAGACCTTCCATAACTGTTCCTGGCACGACGAACCGGCTTTGAAAGAGGCCGGTGTCAGCAAGTTCAGCAATCCGACCATCTATAATAGCACTTGCATCAAGTACGTTCGGTCGTAACCCACGGACGTCTCGAGCAAATTCTACGTACGGTATAATAAAGCGAAAATCGTTTCGTGTCTGCATAAGGACACTTGTCGAAACATAACAAAGCAGCATGCCGAGAATGAGCGGCGTCCAAGGGAGTATCGGCGAAGTTGCGAATGATGCTAAGAGGGGGCTCAGTGCAAGAACGGCTACATACGTTAAGAACACACCGATGAGTAAGCCAAAATATACAGATGTGATGACTGTCAAATCTTTCTTCCGGATGAACAAGTCAATCAGTATTGCGGTCAAGGGTATTCCAATCATTGTGATTAAGACGACCCAGGGTACCCAGTCTGGTGCAGACCTCATCGAAGGAGAGTTGAAAATCAGGACGGCAATCCCAAGAGAGACCATGCAGAACAGCGTGCGGAGAAAAATGAGAGCCATTGGAAGTATTTCGTTAGGAGAGGATGAAGAATAGATTCGGAGATAAAAAATATCGAATTACCGACAGGTAGTTCAATATGGTCGCAGCTAACAAAATATTACCATGCGAGAAAAGGCGAGGCGCAGGAGTTTGTTATTAGGCCGCTTAAAACGGTGATTCGCTGCACTTTTTGACAAACTGGCTTATTTTTTCAGGCGACGGGCAGCGTCCCGGTTGAAAAAGCGGTCAGTCATGCCTGCGATGTAATCAGCAACGCTCCGAGGCACTCCGATAGTTTCAGATCGCTGAAAATAGCCAGAAGGCAATGCGTTTGGGTTTTCACAATACCAAAAAAATAAGTCACGCATCGTGTGCTGTGATTGTCGCCTGACTTTCATGACTTGGTCACTTCGGTAGACGCGTTGAAATAAGAACGATTCTAGTTCCTCTTTTCCCCGTTGTATTGTCAGGTCATGGGAGACAAGCCGGTTTCCATCAGAGGATACCTCCTTAATTCTATCAACGGAAGGATTTTCTAGAGCGCGCAAGCGAGTGGAGGTTTGCGTTACCAGTCCGGCTACTTGCAATTCAATGAGTTCATGGAGTACTGCTCGACGCAATAGCAGCGGATCAAGTTTTCCATGCCGAGAATCGACGTTGGCTGCGGCTTTTGCTACCAGCGGTAGTTCGAGTAATTCATCGAGTTTTACAAAGCCCAACTCAATGGCGTCATCTGCATCATGAGTGTCGTAAGCGATTGAATCTGCAGCATCAACGACTTGGGTTTCAAGGAGCGGAGGTGGAGCAGTTGGAAGTTTCGCTCTCACCGATTGGGCTTCAAGAATTTCTTGAGAAAGATTCAGACCTGAACAACTCGGGTATCGATGCTCAAGCAGTGTCATGATGCGGAGTGCTTGGCGATTGTGATTGAACCCGCCGTCTTTTTGGAGCAGTTCGTTAAGAGTATCTTCTCCGGCATGGCCTAGTGGTGGGTGCCCTATGTCGTGAGCCAAAGCAAGAGCTTCTGCAAGATCTTCATTAATCGCCAAAGACCTCGCAAGTGTTCGGGCGATACTTGTGACTTCAAGTGTATGAGTGAGTCTGCTTCGATGATAATCGCCAGGGTATTCAGTGAAAACCTGTGTTTTATGAGCAAGTCGTCGAAAGGCAGCTGAATGCACAATGCGATCTCGATCACGTTGATACGGGCTTCGAAATGGGTGAGGAGTTTCTGCATGCACACGGCCGGCAGAATCGATTGCATGCATTGCATGCGCTGCAAGTATCGCTGTTTCACGAATTTGCCAGTTGAATGGTAGTCGTGGCATGGTGCTAGAACGAGTTGCTGTGTCTCTGGTTTGCTTCGTCATGTACAGGATCTCAACTGGTTCCATAAGTCATCGAGTGCCTGTGGGATCACTCTTGTTCCGGCAACACTTGTCATGAAATTGACATCACCCGGCCACCGAGGTACGAGATGCCAGTGGAGATGGCCCGGCACGCCTGCACCAGCGACCTGACCGAGATTTAGCCCAATGTTGAATCCTTGTGCTTCTAATATACGAGTGAGTCGTTGGCACCATACGGCGAGAAGCTGTTGTAAGTCGAGCAACACCGATGCATCAAGCTCAGGCAGCGTAGCCTGATGCTGAAGAGGAGCAATAAGGAGATGCCCGTTCGTGTACGGATATCGATTAAGAATGACAATGCTTTGGTCAGTTCGAGCTACCACACCAATGTCACGGTCATAGCTTTCAGGCAATGCCGCAGCGCGGCAGAGAAAACAGCTTTTGTCAGCATCTGGACGCCACCTGTCCGGATCAGGCAATACCGCGGTTTCGTCATTCCCCTTGATATAAGACAATCTCCACGGAGCCCACAAGGTGTCAGGATGTTTGGAGTATTCAGGCATAGGTCTTTGTTGAAGAATAAAACATAGCTACCTTTAACCTATGGTAACTAAATCTTGGGAAACGTGGTGCTTCCGTTAGATAGAGACGTTTGAGTGCTGTGACTAAATTGGTGGGTGCACTGCCAGAGAGGAGTAAGTTCGTGACCTTCAAAGTCGACTTAGATGTATTTGCTGGGCCTCTCGACTTATTGTTGTACCTTGTTAAAAAGCATGAGGTGGATGTCACCGAAGTGCCTATTGCCAAAGTGACAGAAGAATTCATCGCCTACATCGAAGTATTGGAAGAGTTGGCGATAGATCAGGTAGGTGAATTCGTTGAGTTGGCCAGCGTCTTGTTGGAGATCAAGGCAAGGGCTCTTGTGCCTCGCCCAGAAGAACAAGAGGAGGTAGTCGAGCCTATTCGTGAAGATCTGGTTGAGAAATTACTTGAGTACAAACAGTTCCGGGATGCGGCAGTGCTGCTGGAAGACCGTGCACGAGAGTGGGAAGCTCGATTTATACGTTCCCATACAGAGGAGTTGCCACGAAAGGGACCACCAGCAACAATTCATTTTGCTGATGTGCAAGTATGGGATCTTGTGGGAGCCCTTACGCGTGTTCTTGAACGCCAGGAACGGAGAAGGCCGCGGCAAATTATTCAAGACGATACGCCGATTGAAGTTCATATTAAGAGCATTGAACGAATGCTTAAAGACAAAGGGAAAGTGGCGTTCACATCACTCTTTGATGCCGATATGCCAAGAATGCGCATAGTAGGTATTTTCCTTGCGGCATTAGAGCTTGTTCGCCGAGGTAACTTACTCACAAGACAGGAACAACTGTTTGATGAAATTTGGTTGGAGTATCGCTCGCCAACAGAGGCCACATCAGAGGGGCTTTCATGATTGAAAATGCTCCTGTTCGCTCACTCTCGCATAAAGGGTTGACGATTGAAGGCTATTCTCGAGCAGCTGTTCAGAGTTACTGGCGGGTTCCTGAACTGAAGCTTGGCTTTGACCTCGGTGGCCAACCATGGGGGTTTATGGCGACGTCGACATGGTTTATTAGCCATACACATCTTGATCATATTGCAGCGCTGCCGGTCTATGTGGCGCGTCGCCGCATGATGAAAATGGATCCACCAACAATCTATGTTCCGGAGAAGGCAATTGGTCGAATCGAGCGACTGCTACGTGCGGTGGAAGATCTCGATAAAGGTCGACTGCCTTGTACACTTTTGCCAGCTTGTCCAGGTGAAGAGATCGAACTTTCTCGTGAGCATGTTGTGACTGTGTCGAGTACCTGTCACACGCTTCCAAGCGTAGGCTACGTTGTTTGGGATCGACGTCGTAAACTGAAGAATGAATACCAAGGACTTTCTGGGGATCAGATTCGTGATATACGACTATCAGGTGTTGATGTCACGGATGAGGTGCGAACCCCGCTCGTTGGGTACTTAGGCGACTCGAATCCCGACGGACTGGATCGATGTCCAGCAATGTACGAAGCGATGATTCTCATCGCAGAGATGACATTTGTTGCAAAAAGTCACCGTCGTGAAAATATTCATAAATACGGCCACATGCATCTGGAAGACTTTCTTGCTCGTCGAGAACGCTTTCAGAATGAGGTGATCATTGCGGCTCACTATTCTACGAGATACACGGACGACCGTATTCAACGTATTCTGTCAAAAAGACTCCCGGATTTACTTGATGGTCGCCTTCAGGTGTGGTTGTGAAAGGTGCTATTCGACATGCCTACGTCCATGTGCCGTTCTGTCGCCATCGCTGTGGCTACTGTGATTTTACGCTCGTAGCAGGGCGAGATGATCTCTTCGACGATTACTACAAGGCCCTCGGTATTGAGTTAAAGCGTCTCGTGGAGCCGATCGAATTGGCTACGCTTTATCTTGGAGGTGGAACCCCGTCACATTTGGGACCTGAAGGGATACGTCATTTATTCGATGTGTTGCATGATGTCTTACATCCAGCATCCGCTGCTGAGGTGACGATTGAAGCAAACCCACTGGACATTTCGGAAGCTACGATAGAGGCATTTCACAGGTGTGGGATCAATCGCGTCAGCCTTGGGGTGCAGTCACTCAACCCATTGACCTTGAGTACGCTTGATCGAGATCATCGAGAGGACGATGTCAGGCGCGTGATGCATCTCTTATTGGAATCAGGCTTTACTGTCAGTGTTGATCTTATAATCGCTGCTCCGAAACAGACGCTTGATGCTGCTAGCCGAGACATCGAAGCAATTACCTCTCTCGGTGCCCAGCATGTCTCTGTGTACTGTTTAACGTGGGAGCAAGGAACTGCTTTTTGGGGGAAGCGTGCTCGGGGAACTCTTACGCCCGTTGCTGAAGATGTTGAACATGAAATGTTTGAATTGGCGATAGACCGATTGTCATCTTCAGGATATCAGCAGTATGAGATTTCAAACTTTGCTCAACCAGAAATGATATGCCGGCATAATGAAGCGTATTGGGACTGTCGGCCGTGGGAAGCTTTTGGTCCAGGAGCTGCACGATTCGACGGACGGAATCGAATAACAAATATAAGAAGTACGAGTGCTTGGATTAAAAATCTTATTGCCGGCAAGGGTGTGACTGGAGATATCGATGCGATGACGCCAGAAGGAGCGGCACGAGAAAGGCTTGTGCTTGGTCTTCGACGACGATGTGGCGTGGAACGCATGTCATTTTTTCAGCAAAGCGGTTTTCAAGTCGATGACTTGGCAAAGAAGCCAATTCAAGAATGGGTTGCTGCGGGCTTCGCGGACGATGACGGGGAACATGTTCGGTTAACGCATTCCGGCATGCTGCTGTCAGACTCTCTTTGGTCAGCAGTGCTGTAGGAGCTAACCCCTGGTAACGGCAGCAGTCAGTTCAATCAATGCTTTTTTTCCATCGGCAAAGTACATCAACGTATTGTCAGCAGCGAAAAGTGGATTTGGGATTCCCGCAAATCCGGGTGAAAGTGATCGCTTAATGACAATGACGGTCTGGGCTTTGCCGACATCGAGAATGGGCATGCCTGCAATAGGGCTGTCGGGATCATTTCGAGCAGAAGGGTTCACGACATCGTTGGCACCAATGACAATTGCTACATCGGTTTCAGGAAAAGAGGGATTGATGTCATCCATCTCGCGAAGTTGTTCATAGGGAACGTCTGCCTCAGCAAGGAGCACATTCATATGCCCTGGCATTCTGCCTGCAACCGGGTGAATTGCATATTCGACGGAAGTGCCTCGAGCTTCTAGGACATCAGCAAGTTCCCTGACTGCATGCTGGGCTTGAGCAACGGCCAGACCATAGCCTGGCACAATGACAACACGATCTGCCTGCTCAAGAATCATCGCGAGTTCTTCAGTTTCTGCAGACTTTATTTTGCCAGCATACACTTCGTCTGAATCAACGATTGATGTTGTGCCAAGGCCACCGAATAGAACGCCAACGAGAGAACGATTCATAGCCTTGCACATGATGGCTGTTAAAATCAGGCCGCTTGCGCCAACGAGTGATCCAGCAATTACGAGAACTGAATTGTCGATTACGAAGCCGGCAGCCGCAGCAGCAAGTCCCGAGTAGCTATTCAGAAGGCAGATAACAACAGGCATGTCGGCACCCCCGATTGGGAGAGTGAGTGTGACTCCTAGGGCAGCGGCAACAAGTACAAGAAGAAGGAAGAAGAGTAGCTGGGACGTGCCAAAGACACCCCAGAGAAGAAGAAGAGCGGTAATTGCCAACGCAAGGTTAATCCACTGCCGGTTCGGGTTGTTCCATGGTTTTTTGAATTGTGGAAGTTCTTGAAGTTTTCCGAATGCAACAAGACTTCCAGTCAAGGTGACCGACCCGATAAAGCATGCCAGACCAATAGCGATTGCAAACTGAGTCCAGGGCTCGAGAGAAGCCGACGCTGCCGCCTGGCGAGTACTCTCCTCAAACCTGGAAACTGCTCGAGTACTTGTCAATTCAGCAGCTGCAACGAGCATTGAGGCGGCTCCACCGAATCCATTGAGGAGAGCAACCATTTGAGGCATCCCCGTCATTGGCCAACGAATTGCCATTGTCGCACCAATGCCACCTCCAATAGCCGCGAACACAATCAGCATGAAAAGCGGCCAGATACCATATTCAGCGATACTTGTAGTGACTGGCTGTTCGAAGCAAGCCGCCAATATTGCTATAGCCATGCCAGTAGCACCAAGGAGATTGCCACGGACAGCTGTTCGTGGACCACCCATTTGCTTGAAAGCAACAATGAAAAGCATTGAAGCAGTGAGGTAGGCGAGATTAATCCAGGCCTGACTCGACATAAGAAATCCTTTTTAGATGACAGATAGTGTGGAAGTGATAACCAACCGGACTACTTCTTTTTCGGGTTAAACATTTCAAGCATTCTGTGCGTTACCACAAAGCCCCCAGCCACGTTTATCATTGCAAGTAAGACTGCCAAGAGTCCAAAGAGGGTCCCAAACCCTGTGGTAAGGCTGCCTGCAACAACAAGCGCGCCAACTACTGTGACGCCGGAAATAGCATTTGACCCACTTGTCAAAGGCGTGTGAAGACGTTGAGGTACTTTTGTAATCACTTCAAAACCTACCCACATCGCAAGCAGGAAAACTGTGAGGAGCCGGATGAATGTAGAAGCAGGGTCTTCAGCAAGTGTCGGAGTTGCCGCAAAGAGTGGCAGTAGATTGGTAAATAAGGTGATATTCATAACGAAATCTCGTGACTGTGCAGGAAGTAGATCGTGAGGCGTGTCTAAGAGGATTGAGGCGGTGAAACGTTATCGTTACTTGAAGATTCTGGTGATTCGCTGTGGAGTTGTGGCATTCCAGCCAAGTCCCTTACTCGGGCATGAACAATGTCACCGTTGTGTGCGACTAATGTTTCACGGCAGATCTCATCATCGGATACTTCGTGAGGGAATCCACAGTCAATGAGATGATTTAAAAAAGTAACAATGTTTTTTGAATATAATTGGCTGGTGTGTGTTGCCACTTCAGCAGGAAGGTTGGTAGGGCCCAAAATTGTAATGTTGTTGAAACTGACGGTCTCGCCGGGAGTAGTCATTTCACAATTGCCACCTCGCTCTGCCGCGAGGTCAACAATGACGCTTCCCGGTTGCATGCCCTCGACCATGGCCTTGGTGATGAGTGTTGGGGCTGGTTTTCCTGGTATCAGGGCCGTTGTGACGACGAGATCACATTCTGCGAGAACTTTGCCGAGGAGTTCTTGCTGTTTTTTATAGAACTCTTCAGACATGGCTTTAGCATAACCGCCCTTGGTTTCAGTCGAACCCGTCTCCAAGTCAAGTTCAACAAATTTTGCTCCGAGACTTTCAACCTGTTCTTTTACAGCGGGCCGAACGTCGTAAGCAAGAACCTGAGCACCAAGTCGCTTGGCGGTTGCGATTGCCTGAAGCCCAGCAACTCCAGCGCCGAGAATAAGTGCTTTTGCAGGACGAATTGTTCCGGCAGCGGTTGTCATCATTGGCAGGATTTTTTTAAGAGCAGTCGCACCGAGTAGTACAGCCTCGTAGCCTGCAATATTTGCCTGACTTGATAGGACATCCATGCTTTGGGCACGGGTAATCCGAGGAACTAGTTCCAGTGCGTAAATAGTTGCCCCAGTTTGAGCGTCAGCAAGACATGCCTCGCAGTTGCCGAGTGGATCAGCCATACCGATGATTGTTGAGTTGGAGGACATCCTCTTTCTCTCTGATGCCCAAGTGTCACCAGCAGCACCGGAAGTACGGACAGTGAGCACGCATTCGGCATGAAAGGCTTCATCCCGATCGACTATTCTTCCACCAGCTTTTTCATAATCAGTATTGCTGAAGCCGGCCGCAAGTCCCGCATCACGCTCTACCAGCACTACATGATCTGCTTTGACGAGTGTGCTGACAATTGCAGGAACAAGAGCCACTCTGTGCTCACCGGGATAAAGTTCTTTAATGACCGCTACCTTCATTGAGTGGCTCTAAATA
>JABAAH010000109.1 GCA_014238855.1 Planctomycetota bacterium | reverse complement strand
CTGCTGCTTCTGCTAAGGTGTATCCTTTCTTTAAGCGTTCTTCTATGATTTGTGCTTTAGCCTTTGGAATAAGCACATATTCTTCATAGTATTGTGCTTGTTGTGCTTGTGCTTGTTTTGTTGGTGCTTGGATCGGTATCTGGTGGTAATTCTTCACCCTCTAAGACATAGACGATCAGGTCTCGGATTTCACTGGCATAAAATTTGTCGAGAAGGCCAAGAGGCATGATTGATGTCGTGAGTTCCTGCCGCTCTTCAATATCAGTTTTATCAATAAAAAAGATCTCACCATTTGTTTGTACGTACGCCTGCTTCTTGCCCTCCCGTCCAACGATAAGTCCCATAAGAACTTTTCCATCCGTTGTCAGAAGTTGTTGTGGTCGATAATAGGGTGCCATTTCAGCATTCGGATTGACGATATGTTTCAGTAACCAATCACGAGTAATACCTGTTTGGTTTCGAATCGTTGTGAGATCTGGACCGATGTCATTTCCGCGGCCGTTCATTGCGTGGCACTTGTAACAACCTCCGAGGGTGGAATGAAAGAAAAGCCTGCGTCCAACGGCTTTGTCTGGCCGACTTGATGCCTGGTCAACCAGTGCATGCCACGCCTCGAGGTCAGTGACAGGGGGTTTTTCTGGTAGGTCTCGCCCAGTGAGACCTGCTGATAGCGTGCGAGCTGCTTCTGATGAGATTATCTGGCTTGTTGATTGTGACAGGAGGTTTAAGAGCCCGTTATGTTCCGCTGCACTCAGGGTGAGTCCTGCCACGGCATCAGCCCGGAGTGTATCACTGAGTGTTGAATCGGCTGCCAATGTTGCTAGAGGCAACTTTTTGTTTGGATCAGGATGAATGACGAGTGAATAAACTGCTTCACGCTGAATTGATGGGTATTCAGATTGCGCCAGTTTTGAAAGCGTGTCAACGGTGAGTTGCTTGTGAGTGACGTTGATACATTGTAGTGCAAGTGCACGTATGCGAGGTGTTTTGTTTTTGTCGAGTGCCAGTTCCAGGAGTTTTTCGTCGGGTGAGAATTCTTTTTTGGAAGGTCCCGCAAGCGTTGCAAGTGATGCAATCACTGCACGAAGTTCTTTGCGCTTGACATCGGGACGACTGAGGAGTTTCTCAAGGTGTGTCTGGTACTGTGTGAGGCCTTCGTCTGCAATCCATTTCACTCCAACAAAACGAACTTGTGAGTCAGGGTCTTCTAGAAGGCTTGGAATAACACTGGCCTGCTGCTGAGGAGCGACTCGTTTCAGCACAACTGCATAATGTGCTCGGGCTGTTGGGTTTGAGTAGGTGTTCAGTGGACGGCGAGAGAGTGCAGTTGGATGTTCGGTGAGAGTCTGAACGGCATGAGTACGAACGTATGGATCGTCACTTCCCAATAATTCAAGAGCTTCTGTTGGTTGTAGCGACTTTTTTGGTTCACGGCGGCGAGTCGGCCCCATCTCGATGGGCTCTTTAAACTCCACTCGCCAGATGCGACCGTGTCCATGAACTGGGTATGAGAGTTTTACCCAGTCCGTGAAGTACAGATACTTACCATCTGCAGAGTAAGACAAGTGAACGGGTCGGAAATCATCAGGGCCGCTTAGGAACGGTTCACGTGATGCAGTGAATGAAGCACCCTGTGGGGTGAGCACGTGGAGATCAATTCGATTGTCTGTCCACGACGCGCTGAGGAGTTTGCCGGCACCGTGTGGGATGACACCACATGCTGCTTCACCGAGAGCCCCGATCATTCCGAGTGTGCCAGGATTCTCACCGAACCAACACACCAGCGGATGCTGACCAGAGCGGCCATATCGAAATTCATAGCCAAAGTCAGCACCTGGAATAATGTGTAGCAGCCGATTCGGTGGTGTGGCATTGGGATCATTGTCTGTCGAAAAGAGATTGCCATCGAAATCAAAGGCCATTCCAAAGGCATTCCAGTGGCCAGTGGATTGCCGCGTCAGTTGAGTTCCATCGGTACGGCAACAATATGTGGAACCACCCTCACCACCACCAGAGAGAGTGTCACCGTCGGAACCAATAAAGGTATAATCGACGCCAAGATTTTCTCCAAAGCCAAAGGCCAGCCATTCTGGGTTTGCTGGATCGATTGCCAAACCTCCAACGCCATTGTGTGGATAGTCACCGTCGGTCTCACAGATGATAATTTTTTCGGGCTCGCTGTCAGCTTTTTGTTTCGTCGCTGCATCTCGAAACCGACCAATAAACCAACGGGTACTGACGTAGAGATGTCCGTCAGGGCCAAAGAGGAGATCCGTACTAAAGGTATGTCCCTCGTAAAAGATACTGCGTTTGTCCGCGACCCCGTCACCGTCAGTGTCTTCAAAAATGAGAATTCGATCAGTCTCTGGTCCCTCGTAATCCTGTGTCCGTTTGTGCGTGTGGTTTTCCTGCACAAAGACACGACCATCAGGCGCTACTGCAATACCTACTGGCGTGACAATATCTGGATTTGTTGCAAATAAGGTGACGGCTTCAATGTTCGGGTGATGAACGGTTGGAAAGAATTGAGTATCCTCACGAGATGCTGAGGACAGTGCGTCGGCTGCATTGATATACGAGTTTGTTTGACACAACGTACAGAGCATTCCAAGTAAGAAAGCATGTTTCATCCATCGTTGTTGAATAGAAATGTGCGAAATGAAATACGCAGAGAGTGTCATTGGGTCATCCTCTGTAAGTAGACAGGTAGGTGTTCAGTATGGTCTCAGAACGCATGAGAACTCGTCACTCATTAGGAAACGAAAAGTGTGAATATGTCTTCACTGTGGGACGATGTCCTGATGGGAGTGGGTATGATAAAAGTGTAGTGACATCCGAGGCTTTCATGCGTGAGGCCGCACTAGCAGGACAGCAAAACCCTCGGGCAGGCAAGAAAAAACCCCTCAGAGAAATCTGAGGGGTTAAGTGGCGGGGACAGGATTCGAACCTGCGACCTCGAGGTTATGAGCCTCGCGAGCTACCGGGCTGCTCCACCCCGCGATATGTATTATTGATGGTGATCACAGTTGAATGAGGTGAAAACCCTACGATATGGTCACCTAATCAGCCGAATCGATCCGATCGGAATTCTGGTAAGGCAGTACCAACGATTCCGACGAATACAGTATATCAGAAAAAACATCCTGTGCTTTACCGTTCAAGAAAGCTTGAAGTAGCCGTGAGTTTTTCGATTTCATGGATAACGCAGAGAAAGCAAAATAATCCACAGGCGTTGCGACCCTCCACCTTTGCACTATGACAGATTCACGTCGGGCATCATCTCGTTCTTCAAAAAAACCGCCGCTGGCAGGGGGGGGTTCGGGTAATGGCTCTTCGAGGAACACAACCGGGTCGCTTGCCGGCAAGTTGCCGTGGAACAAGTCGGCGGGAACGAGTGATTCAACGCCGAGTGTAGTGGTTACGGAAGCCAGCGACGAGTTGCCATTAAAGAAAAAAAACGGTTTGTTTGATGGAAATATTCCACTTGGTCCACTCGATTTTTTCTTGCAGTTTCGGTGGCGAGAGGCAGTGCGTAACGTCTTTCAGAATAGTCCCGGGTGGAGTGTAAGTCTTGGAGTGCACGTTCTTCTGTTGATTGTGCTTTTCGTTGTATCCGTTGGTGTTGTAAGTCAGAAGCCGCTCAGTCTCACCCTTGAATTTCTTCCCGAGCCGGGGCCACCAGGGGCACCTGCTGTTGTTCTGCCAGGAGTCGCACCATCTAATATTGATACTGAGAATCTCTTGCAGGAATTGGCCGTTAGTGAGAAAGATGTCGTTGAAGACCCGGCCGCAGTGCCAGCCATGGACCGGCTCGTACCTGATCAAGAGTCGTTTGCAGCACGTCCGGCAGAGGCCATCGGCTCACTCCTGACAGGCAGGCAAGAGGGCCGTCGACATAGTCTGTTGGTTACAGGTGGAGGGAGTGATCGAACGGAGTTGGCTGTTCAGCGAGCGCTTGCATGGATCGTGAGGCAGCAGACGAAGACAGGAGCATATGCAGGCCTATGGAGTCTTCGTGGGCCATACCCCAATGGTGGTTCTGAAGAAAATAGAGTCGCTGCAACTGCCATGGCACTACTGGCATTGCAGGGTGCTGGTCATACCACCAAGACAGGAGAACATCAGAAGGTTGTTGTAAATGCCTGGCGATCGCTTCTAAAGACACAGACCGGGGCAGGTAATTTTACCCCGGCTTCAGATCAACACACATCATCTGCGGGGTGTATGTACGGGCATGGTCAAATTACGATTGCTTTGTGTGAGCTGTATGGCCTGACACGCGATGCGAAAATAAAACAGGCTGCTCAGAATGCTCTTCGGTATGCGCTGGCAGCCCAGCTACCTGATGGAGGGTGGCGATATCACCTTCCTGAAAAAGATGAGAACGGGTTTCTCGAGAGTTGGAAAAATCGTGGTGATCTATCTGTGACCGGTTGGTTTTTACTTGCTCTGAAAACAGCGGAAATGGCGGGGCTTGAAAGCCCCGCCATTACAGAGTCGTTTGAGCGGGTCGATGATTTTCTCAATCAACTCCGGATCATGCCTGGTGATACTGAAGAGTCGGACATGGGGTATGACTATCAATTCAATCCATTGAGTCCATTGAGGAAATTTCAACCTGCTATTTCAGCCGAGGCGATTCTTGGAAAACTGTTTCTTGGTACACCAC
>JABAAH010000108.1 GCA_014238855.1 Planctomycetota bacterium | reverse complement strand
CTCGGCATTCTTGCAAGCCGATTACTGACAACCATCATTCGAGCGTACATTTCGTTGGCTTCAGGATATTTGGAGCGGAAGTTTTTCCATGAGCCACCACGAATAAATGGAACAATGAGTGCCTGCTGCGGATCACTTTTTGCCTTATGCCGTGCATTCATACAGGCAATTTGTTGTTCGGGTGGAAGCGCCCATTCGGTCATCTCCCGATAGCTACATTCTGGGAGCCAGATTTTTCCACCTGGTGAATCACTTTGAATCACTTCCGATGGTAACGTCATCGTGATCCATTCTTGATTCTCCTCAAGAAGACGAAAAAAATGCTGTAACCAACCATCCTGAAAACAGGTCTTATGTGTCTCCGGCCAGACCCCAAACTTTTCTCCATCGTCACCAAAAATGGCTACAGCTCCTTGTCGGCGCGAAGCGAGAAATCGGAGATGTTCAATCGTGGCATCTGGTGCTGCGAAGGGAATAACATATCGCAGGTGCTCACTTCCTGGAAAAATCGCAAGTGTGCGACCGTCGGATTCAGTGACCCAATAACGATCGAGTACTTCGTCAGTAAGGCCAGCAGCCTTGAAGTGAAAGTCGTCTAGAATAGTCCACTCGACACCGGCACTGGCAAGATCAGCAACCATACTCGAATCCCAGACCCGTTCAGCTACCCACATTCCTGTCACTGTTGTTTGAAGACGTTGTTCAAGCCATTGGTTGTACTGACGAATCTGGCCAATTCGATCCCGTGAGGGCAACATGGCGAGTATCGGTTCAGAAAATCCACCACCGACAATTTCGATTTGCCGTGCTGCAGCTAAGCAAGCTAATCGGTTGAGATATTCGGGATGGTTCATCTCAAGCCATTCGGCCAGTGGCCCGCTTGTGTGCAAGGCAATTCTGATTGTTGGATGTTGCTGCAATAAGTCAAGAAAAGGAAGATAGCTCTTCTGATAGGCATCCTCGATTACATCATGAAAATTTCCGACAGGCTGATGGTCGTGGAGAACAAAGACAAGACGAACAGCAGGGTGCATATGCGAGACATTCCGGTGGTCAAAAGAACATTTCGATTTTCATGTTTCTTGGAACCTGCGCCAAACCGGAATGAGAGATTCCAACAATGAGTACGTGGCACTGCGGTGTCGGTCATACCGGCTCTAAGGACTAGGAAAGATTGTCTGTGCCAGCATTGTATTATTTGAACTTGTAGTCCTATTTCCAACAACCAGTATCACGGAGTAAACGTGCCGCTGTCTTGGGTGGAACAGTTGAGACGTGATAGCCTGTCCCAAGTTCAAAACCCGCAAGAGGTGTAATCCTCGGTAGGGCTTCGAGGTGCCAGTGCCAATGTTCAGCTGCCTTGTGAAGTGTGCTGGATGAGATAAATGGAAATTGATGGAGCCACCAGTTGTAGCTCGCTCCAGGTAGAAGGTGCTCCAGTGCTGCTGGAAAGTGTTGTGTAAATCGTGCAATATCTTCGACGCAACTCTGGTTTTCAGTGTGGAAAAAACAAGAAGGATTCTTGCTGATAAGCCACGCTTCAAAGGGCTGGCGAGGTGCTGGTGGGACGATAGCTACAAAATTTTTGTAGCTATGAATCACACGACCCTCATCGTTTGCATCAGATAAGATATTACGAAAGAGTATTGGTTGATGAATGACTCGATCACATTTTGTAGATATTGTTGGTGGGATGCAGTCAATCGCAATCAGTTGGCTGTGGACGTGTGCCAGTGAAGCTCCTGCCTGCACGCCACCGTTTTTGAAGATTGTCGCCCATGTAATCCCAGAATCTGTAGAGAGTTGTTTCATCCTCTGCTGGCAGATTGTCCAGACCCCAACCCAGTCATCAAAAGGAATCTGAAGTACTGATTCAATATGATGTGGTGACTCTATAACAACATCATGAACGCCATGGGCGTGTACGCTGTTTTGTGTTGTCATAACTGATTTTGCGTTGCCACCGGTCTGTGTTGCAGGACTACCAATCTCAACGATGGGGTATCTATTGGGAATAATCCTTGATTTCCAATGCAGGGCTTCAAGCGATGGCCACTGCTGTACTGGATCTGGAGTCAGACTGGAATTTTTAATACAGAACGGACACTCTGCTTTTCGGCAGTTTATGAGGTCATTTGGGCGAGCATCACGGCGTGGTGCAAGATAAATGCGTCGGTCTGAAAGAGGATCATGACGAATCGTGGGTTCTTGTGAATGATCAAATGAAAATGACATGTGTGAACCACTCAAATGAATGAGAAAGGGGAGCAAATACACCTCTTATTGAACGCTTCAATTGTCGCCCGTACACTCAAGGCCTATAACCAATTATGCTACAAGTAGTCATTCATCAGAGTGCATTTTGGCAATTACGTAAATCCTGTTTAGAGATTCGGAGAGAATATCATGCTTACAGTTGGCAACGAGTTTCCCCAGTTTTCTGTCCAAGCCTGCACCGGCACGGAAAAGGAAGACATCAAGTTGCTCACATCAGCTGACTATTCTGGAAAGTGGACGGTCTTCTTTTTTTACCCGAAGGATTTTACATTCGTTTGCCCAACGGAATTAGCTGAGTTTAACAAACAGCTGAAATCATTTTCAGATCGTGATACGAGTGTAGTTGGTGGCAGTACTGATAACGAGTGGTGCCACATGATGTGGCGACGATCACATGCAGACTTAAAAGAACTTGCATATCCACTGATTGCTGCACAAAAACTTGCTGCTGAACTCGGTATTCTCGAGCAAACAGAGGGATACTGTCAGCGAGCAACGTTTATTGTCGATCCGCATGGAGTGATTCAATGGGTTGATGTAAATCAAGGCCGAGTTGGTCGAAACGTAGCAGAGGTGATTCGTGTTCTTGATGCTCTTCAGAGTGATGAACTTTGTCCGTGCAACTGGAAGAAGGGCGACCCGTATCTCAACGTGGAATAGTTTGTAATGACAGGATTGGCTCGTGTGGCAGTTGGAGCAATCTATGCATAGTCGATTCCGTCGTCATTCCTGGAAAAATAAATTTCGTAATGCTCTGCGGGGTCTCCAGCGTGCCCTTCGGACACAGAGCAGTTTCGCTGTTCACCTGTTGATCGCGTGCATCGCCGTTATAGCTGCGGCGATACTCAGAGTAACCATGGTTGAATGGGGGCTTCTTGTTGCTGCCATTGGCATGGTCATGGTTGCAGAGATATTCAATACAGCGATCGAGTCATTATCGCGTGCGGTCGATACACAGTTTCACCCACGATTACGAGATGCACTGGACATTGCCAGTGCGGCGGTTCTTATTGCAGCAGGAACTGCGGTTGTGATCGGGCTATGTATATTTGTGCCGGCACTCTACCGACTTTGCTGTAGCGTTTTATAAAGCGGCTATTTTCGAATGTCATAGCAGAACATATTGTCCCCGTCCCGAACGTAAAGCAACCCATCTACAATGACCGGGTGCGCCCAGCAGGGGTTGTCGCCACTATCAGGAATCTGAAAATACGACACCTCTTCAAAACCGGCCGGATCTGCTTTTACGAGAGCAAAAGTTCCATTTTCCCACTGCACATACAAGTGTCCGTCAGCTGCGACAATGGCTGCTGATCCCTTTCCTCCAACATCACTTCGATTTTTCCAAATCACCTCTCCGGTCATTAAGTCAGCGCTGATGATAAATGTTCCACTGTCAGCGCATCCGTAGAGGTGATCATCGATGAGGATAACTCCGCCGTGCTTATTTGCTAATTCTTTTTTGAGAGGAAAGATTTCCTTTGATGTCACCGATCCACCTGGACCAGGAAGCTGCTGGATGAGCGCTCCTCCTCTTTTATATCCAACTACTATATAGACAAGATCGTCTTTGATAATCGGCGTCGGGATAACGGCTGTTGTCTTTTCGATTGGGAATGTCCATTGGAGTTTGCCTGTTTCCGCATCAACGGCAAACGCTCCAGATCCAGTTGTTTGTACGTATATTTTTTTGCCAACAATTTCGCTGATGACAATCGACGCATGGCCAGCACCACGATCTTCTGGTACAGCACACTTCCAGATTACATCGCCGTTATTTTTATCAAGAGCCACCATCGTTGTTTGGCTACCGCCTGGGGTACAAACAAGTTTGTCACCATCAATAAGAACAGATTCACTGTATCCCCAAGCATCGTCTTTAGTTCCACCAAAGGCCGACTTCAAATCAATAGATTTTCCAAATTCTCCGGTCTCAGCGTCGCAGCCAATAAGCAACCCAAAAGGAGTGATGACATACACAATACCGTCAGAAATGGTTGGCGTGCTCCGAGAACCATTCCAGCTTGGCTTCTTATTTTCGTTATATGCTTCACCTGTTCTCTCATGCCAGATTGGTTTCCCAGTGATACGATCAAAGCACGAAAGATATTCATCAGCATCTGAGGCGGTCGACGGTCCGTCACCTAGCGTAAATATTCTATCACCCACAATCGCCAGACTGGCATACCCACGGCCGGCACCCTTTGAACGCCAGACAAGTTTTGGACCATCCTGAGGCCATGCTTCCAGCAAATCAGTGTCCGGTGCGATACCAGTGCGGTCAGTACCACGAAACGTTGGCCAATCAGTTGCCCACGAATATTGTACAAGCACCAAGCCAAACGACATGATCAAACAGCTATACAGAAAGTTGCTCAGAAGGGACCGCATGAAATTTTCTCCAGAGAATTTTGCCGAGGCTTCGTACACCGGCAGTTCGCCTTTGTAGTATGACAATTCTTGGCTTGTTCGACCACTCATTCATGACGTTGATGCAATGAAATCCAAGAACCATGTAACTAGGCTACCTCATTCACCAGTCTTCATAT
>JABAAH010000107.1 GCA_014238855.1 Planctomycetota bacterium | reverse complement strand
ATTCGGACAAGTTTGTTTCCTGCATCTCGGAGAATGACTTCATTATTGTCACTCCCGACAATAATGCCAGTGAGAATCAGCCCATCAACTGTCAGGATATTCACCGAGTGATAGTTTTCTTTAATTTTTGCATTTGGCTTATAAATTGATTCGATCAGGTAGTCGATTGGTGCGCTCGCGCCCAGACTTGTCATGTCCGGACCAACTTTCCCACCAACACCGCCAATTGCATGGCACGTCATACACTGCATATCTTCCCTGCTGTATACAGCTTCACCGCGTGCAGGCTGCCCGTCGTGCTCAACCAAGTCAATAAGTTCGGCAACACGGTCAGGCGTCAACTCCTGAGCCTTCTTTGTGACGTTGGCATACAGTGAAATTACAGCGATCAATTCTGGCTCATTGCGGCCTGCATCACGAGCAGCAGTAAGGCCTGCGAGTGCGGCCATCTCGGTGATCCCTGTGCTTGGTATGTGTTTCGCCAAAACCTTACCAGTGTTTTTCTTAACAAGAACCTGTCGCCAGAAATTAAGTAAGTCCTGTTCGTTCTGAATCTCAGTAAGTGATTGGTAAAAAGGCTTTGCAGCAGCTTGTGGATTCAACGCTGCTAAGCAAATGACTGCTTGCCTTCGGACGCCTGTGTTTTTAGACCGCACGAGTCGTGCCAGTGCCGAGACACTTGGCTGTCCAATCTCTTGCAACGACTGCATTGCCGCGATTTGAATAGAAGCTTCCGATTCTTCTGTAGCCACATCTGCCAACATGCTTATACATGCTTTCATTTGCCACACACCAAAAAGCCTGATGGCAGCCATTTTGACCGCTGGATCTTTCAGCTCAAGCAAGGCACGCATCTGATTTAAATCGCCTGCTGGCTTTTGCTTCCGCACACGCTGAGCAGTCGCAAGTGCATTGATCGCGCGAACCATCACACTTCCTTCAAAGTCTTTCTGCACGACTTGCTTAAGCAACTTTGTCAATTCTGTCTTTCCACCTGCCTGCGCTATTAACTCAATCCATGGCCCAGTACCATCTGCGGGTATTGATTCTTTTGCGAGACGTTTTGAGAGGTAGGATGCAGCGAGTCTCGAATCGATACTCGTAAGTGCAAACTCTAATTGCTTCGCACGATCTGGCGAGTCTGGCTTCCACTGCCCCTGATCAAGTGCAACCATAAACACATCAGCAAGTTCGTCCATCGTGGCAGCAAGGGCAAAGTCAAGAAACCTGTCTCGCGGCAAGTTGAGTGATATCAGTGCAACTGATGCAGCTTCAACCGTCTTCAGCTTCCCCAAACCACGAATGGCCTCAAGCCGTACACGTGGATGTTCATCCATAACCGCTTGTCGGTAGATCGCGAGTGCCGCGGTTGCATCAAGTGGCTGCGAACTGTCCGTCGCCGGATCGACCAGATCGCTCACAATGCGCATTGCTGCCGATCTGACTTTTGGATCATCTGCCGAGGCCAGCGCCCTCACATCTTGGAAATCGATAATATCGAGTCCCTGCTGAAGCCAGACACCCTGCAGTTTCTGGTATTCATCAGAGGATACTTTTGTCCACTCGTGCACCTGTTTTTCTGAAAGATCATCTCGCTCCAAGAGGACACGCCGTGCTTGGTCACGCGTATAGCGATCATTAGAAATAAGCCGATCCAACAGAGCCTTCGAAGCAATTTGTGTAAGGTCTTCTTTCTCCTTTGGTGCTCCACCCTTCCAGGTAACTCGCCAGATACGACCATGCCAGCGATCTCGACGCTCATCACGAAAGTCGACCTCGCCATGATTGATAATCGGATTTGACCAGTCAGCAATATAAAGAGCACCATCAGGCCCCTGCTTCACATCAATTGGTCGGAACGTGCTACTTGCTGTGCGTAGCAAATCATCTTCTTGGGTTGTGACAAAACCAGCCCCCTGCTCTTCGAGGCTAAACCTGGTGACACGGTTTGCTCGAAAGTCACAGGTAATCACCGAGCCCTGCCACTCCGGCGGAAAAGAGTTTCCAGCAATAATCTCAGCTGAGGCAAACTTGGGGTAACTTCCTGGACTAATCAGCCCCAACACCCGTTTCGCGCCTGGTGTCGGCTTAAATGCCGCGCCCGGAAACGAATAGGCAATTCCACTAAAGCCAGCACCATCAGTTAGGAATGATTGCCCAAAGTCATCAAACTGGTGGCCCCACGAATTTACAAGACCCCGGAATACAACCTCCATCCGCATCGTGCTCGTATTGTAGCGAAAGCCACCACCAGCTTTTAAACGAACAACCCCTCGTGGTGTCTCTGTATCGGTTCGCGTATAGATCGATTGATTCATATACAACCGACCGTCAGGCCCCCAGCGAAGTGTGTGAAGATTGTGGTGGGTGTCTTCCGTTCCAAAACCACTGAGTACTCGCTGTTTAAGGTCTGCTTTCCCATCGCCATTTGTATCTTTTAAAAACAACAGGTCCGTACTTTGCGCCACATAGCAGCCCCCATGCCCTGGCTCGACTCCTGTCGGAATAAGTAAGCCATCAGCAAACACTGTTGATGTATCTGCTTTCCCATCAGCATTGGTGTCTTCCAATATCAGAATCTTATCCGGAGCTGCTTGCCCAACTTCAATCATGGGATACGCTTCGCTGCTCGCCACCCAGAGCCTTCCTGCTGCATCAAAATTCATCTGAATTGGCTTATTCAGCTGTGGGTTCTCAGCCCACAGGCTTACTTCCAGATTTTGGCCAACAGTAAACTGTGGAGTTGGTTGTTTCGTGAAGGTGGCGTATTGAGAGTCAGTTCTAGCCGGCTTTGATTGCACAGATGTACCGTCCAACTTCCGCAGCAATGCAATGGCCTGCTCCTCTTCAACAATCAGTTGATCGTATTGTGGAATCTCAACTGCATTCTGCCCTTGTTCTCGTTTTCGAAATCCAAAAACATACGCCATGTTGGCTGGGCGAGACCGGTGAAACCACCAGACATTCTTTTTCAGAATCGTACTTCTTAATACTTCGACATGGGCATTACTGATCCATTTGTCATCGAAGCCAAGTGCCTGCCCTATCGCGATAGCAGCTTCCCGATACCCCGCATCATTAAGATGAATTGGATCCTTGCGAAGGCCATCATCGACTGCCACATGCGACAAATCTACAAACACACCATGATTTGCATCAGCGATTCGACTGATAGTGTTTGTATACGCGGCTACCACAGATGCATGTGGTTGATTTTTTTGGTGCGTGTCAGAAAGACTTCCAATCGGAGAGAGAAACACACAACGCACACCCGGTTGAAGTCGTTCGGCTGTATGAATCAGTCGTTGATATTCTTTCGCGAATGCTGCAACGCCTTCAATGCCACCTTCAAGAGAGCTTGCCATTCCGTACCCAAAGACAATGACGGTAGGCCGTATAAACTCAAGCTGTTTTACAAGCTGCTTCCACCCCTCACCAGCTGGCGCACGACCGGCTGGCAACAAACTCAACCCAAAGCGTGATTTTCCACTCGGGGTATCCGCACTCCAACCAAGATTACGAAACGTGACATCCTGTTCAGGAAACGCCGCTGTCATCATCAGTTCAATCCAGCCGGCATATTGCTCCTGTTCAACCAGGGCATCACCAAGAAAAACAACTCGGTCGCCGTCTCGAAAATCGAATGTTTCAGCACCCCACGCATTTGCCTGCCCAACACACGTGCCCAACACGAAAAGTACCGAAACGCTTAATCTCGACTGCCAAAGCCCATCCATACTGACTCACTCCAAGGCGGGTACAACAAAGACTGAAAGGTGAACGTTCTCAATGCTAAATGCTAAGAACCTTGGAACGCCTCTCTTCCTATGTCTTTATGAAGAATAGCATGACACACTTATTTGGCTTGCATTCGGTCTTTCACTTCAGCTGCAACCTCACCAAAGGGAGCTGACTCAACCCGAAGACAACACGCACCTGTCACTGGAAACAGGTTTGGAACAGACCCCGTAAGAATAACCTGCCCTGCGCGAAGTCGGTCATCACTCTGCAACAATTCAAGCCACAACCATTTCAGTGATGATCGCATTGTCTCAAGTAAGAGCCGGCCATCGCATTGACCAAGCAGTTGATTGTCTTGAAAGATCACAAGCCGAGCTTCATCAAACATGCTTTCTGAAAAACAATTTGACGAAAGGCCGCAACCGCCAGAAATAAACCCAGCATGAATAGCATTATTTGCAATCAGTTCACCAGCTGTTGCCTGCTGCCCCCGCATCACATGGTGATGCAACTCGATAACCGGGAATATTCGAGAGATGCAGCCCGGTAGCAAATGACCAGTGAAGTCTTCTTCTCTCGGCTCACGAGACAGTTCTATTGCAAGCTCACCCTCGATTGCCAGATTGGCAAAACTCTGACGTGATAAGGCTACTCCCGACTCATGCTGCTCTGTATCAAAAAGCAATCCTCGCACACGATGCGTAATCTTGAGTTGCTCCTGAATCGCCGACGAAGTACAGCCAACTTTATATCCAATCAATTGCTAGCCTCGTTGGCACCGCAACGCTGCAACAGCGTTTTGCAGTTCATATCCCTGCTGCACATCCAGCACAAGACCCTCTGCAAAAAGCATGCCTGGATGATGCGAGTAATAGTCATCGAGTTGACGGGCTGCCAACGCTCCAACCTGTGGCATCTGAGAACCGGTAGATTTATTCATGCATTTCTATTCGTGCGTCGAGTGAAGTTGCCGAATCCAAAGTCACCTCAATTAAACGCTCTTTGCATCAGGAACTTCAAACCCTTTATTGTTTGGATCCTTCAGTAAGGCATTAGCGGCGTCAGCCTTCTCACCAGTGAATCGTTCGGTTTGAGGGTCAAAGGTAAGCCAAGGACCAACCGTGTAGCTGGCCTTGTCCTCAGGAACACCAGCACCACCGGAGGTGACCTCATGCAGTTCGAGAAAGTGTTTTGAAGCATCCTTATTGTCACCGAACCTGCCAGCCTTTGCGTTGAA
>JABAAH010000106.1 GCA_014238855.1 Planctomycetota bacterium | reverse complement strand
CACTATTTTTTTGAAGACGTGAAACATGACACAAGTCACCAGTTTTTCTACTACGCAAGGATTCCCCGGTCAATGGGTGAGCATTCCAAGTCTTCTTCCCGCTCTGCTACGATTCTTGCAGGGTGTGAAATTGAAAAACGTGGCCTCGAGATAGGCCCATATTTTCAGCCTGGCACCGATAAATCAGTTCATGATGTTGTATATGTCGACTGTTGTGACGACAGTGAGCTCCAGCGTAAGTTTCATGAAAATCCAGAGGCTGTTGGTAAGCAGTTGCCGGCAATTGATGCTATCTGGGCCCCCGGGCGACCGCTTGCAGACTGTGTTGGCTACGAACCTTTTTATTACGCTGTGGCATCACGTGTTTTTGAGCATGTGCCAAATCCGCTCGGGTGGTTGCAAGACATTCTGGATGTTCTGCAGCCGGGTGGGGTCATTGCCCTCGTTATTCCTGATCATCGTCGAACTATAGATTATTTCCGATCGCCCACCACGCTTGCTCAGGTCATTGGCTGGTCTGTTGAAAAGCCGATTCGGCCAACACCGACGCAGGTTATGGAGTTTCTTTCAGAGACATTTGAAGATGATGGCACGATTAACTTTGATGGTGATGTGCCACCATTTCGTGAGTTGAAGCGGCACTACACGGATCAAGATGCACTGGGTTTTGCCCAGTTTGTCGAGTGAGAAAAGTATTATCTCGACGTGCACTGTACAGTCTGGACGCCAGAATCATTTGTTGATGTTTTTTCTCAAGTAATCACTCTTGGTCAATTGGGCTGCGAAATAATTGGTCCTATTGATGGTTTTGTCGGTAATGGCCCTGAGGAGTTTCTGGTGTATCTCCAGAAAAATATGCCCCCGACAGCTAGTGTTCCGTCGGGTGTATGACCTCGTCGATGGCTTGCATCGCGTGACGATCTGATCGTATGACGATCTGATCTCGCGACTATTTACTAGTTTGCCTGGATTCCAAGAGAAAATCCGTGCGTGTGCGTCGGTGTGCCCGAGATGATCAGAGAAGTGGTAGCCGTTACCCAATCTCCTGCGGAGATTTTGTTTGAATCAATGTCGATGTTCACATCGACGACCCCACTGGCGCCGCTGCCTTGTCTTACGTAGGAGGGTGACGGCCACAGAAATGCCGGCAAGCAGTGTCATTTCGTGTCTGCATGGCGGCAGTCATTTTCAGGCTGTGTCATTCTGTTTATTAAGTGTCACGTCTGGCAGGCTCTCGAATGCTTTCTTTAACGCTGAACCCCAGCCTTTTGAGATGGTCTGCAGATACTCGTTGTCAGCATCAATTCGTTGGGAAAGCCCTTGTGTGCAGCTGTTGGTCTCATATAGCTGCATATCGAGTGGCGGACCAACTGAAAGGTTTGCCTTGATCGTTGAATCAAAACTGACAAGCAGAAGTTTTACTGCTGCTTCAAAACTCATCTCGGGTTCATAGGCACGCACAAGAATCGGGCGTCCATATTTGGTCTCACCAATCTGAAAGTAGGGGGTGCCTTTTCCGGCCTCAATGAAATTTCCTTCTGGGTAGATCAGGAACAGTCGTGGTGGATCACCAGCAATCTGACCACCAACAATAAGCGTGGCGTCAAATGGCGATTCACCACGCTGTCCTGTGTCGGGGGTATCTGCAATAACTTCTCTCAATGTTTGGCCAATGATCCTGGCAACTTGGAACATCGAAGGTGCTTCCATGATCGAGGGGCTGCGCTCAGCGGGTGCTTTTGTCCGCTCCTCAAGCATAGAGATAACAGTCTGAGTCGTAGCAAGGTTTCCTGCAGTGAGAATGGTGATAAAACGCTCACCAGTATTTTCAAAAGTAAAAAGTTTACGCGCGGTTGCTATGTTGTCGACACCCGCGTTGGTTCGGGTGTCTGACATGAACACGAGGCCGTCATCAAGCCACATGCCAACACAGTACGTCATCAGTAACTTCTCCTATTGCTGGACCTGAACCTGCACCGAAAGTGATTCTTTTGTGTCGCCGAAACGAGTTCCTGATACCGGGGCTGCTTCTGTATAGTCCAGGCCCGTTGCGACACGAACATACCGTGTGTCAGGTGAAATACCATTTGACACATCGAAGCCAACCCAACCAAGACCATCAATGTGTGCCTCGGCCCAGGCGTGGGTTGCGTCCTGCTCAACCCGGTCATTCATCATCAAGTAGCCCGAAATATAGCGAGCGGGAAGTCCCGCATGGCGGCAGCAGGAAATGAATACATGCGAGTGGTCTTGGCACACTCCATGGCCGGCATCGAGTACTTGCTCAGCAGTCCAGCCAACTTCGGATCCACCTGTTTTATACAGGACTGCTGAACGGATTGCTGTTGATAACGCGTGAAGCCAATCGAGGGTGCCGTGTGCTCCGTCTACTCCACTTACAAGTTTACGAACACAGGCCCCGGCTTTTGTGACATCATTGGATCTGAGGTAGACCCATATTGGCACAAGGCCTGCGTGCTGGCCAGCCATACCATTGGTTTGGTTTACCTCGACACGACCCTCGCATTGCACGGTGATCTCTGTCGTATTGTGGTGAAAAGCAATCAGGTCAACAGCGTTGCCGTGTTGGTCGTCGAACCCAAGAATCCTGTCGCCACCCTTCACAAGAACGTTCCAGTCCTGGACATTCTGGCCACCTCTTGATTGTGGTGTGACACGTAATTGTTGAAGGGCATACGGCACAGGCGCGTCGTAGGTGTATCGTGTTGTGTGTTGAATGCTAAGAATCATGGCTTAATTGTAGAATCGATAGTCAATCTCGGTCTGGCTGCCAAGTTTGTTTAGTGACTGTAAAAAGTTTGTAATAAACTCGTGTAGGCCTGAATCAAAAATCTCATCAATGGTTCTGGATGTTGTGTGGGATTCAAGCTGGTCACATAAATCGTGGCAGAGTAAATGTGATTCGCTTCCTATGTAGAGGTAGTAGAAGTTTTCCTGCAGTTTGTGCACACAGAATGCAAGGCTTCGCGGCATGCGCTTGTCAAGAATGAGGAACTGTGCAATTTCACGTGGCCGGGCGTCTCGGCCATACGTCATGTGGAACCCACCCTCTGCTGACACTGACCGAAGAATGGTCTGCCACTGCACGTTGTCAATTGAAGTGCCGACTGATACGACCGATGGCAAGAGTACATAGTATTTGACATCAAGTATTCTTGCTGTGTTGTCGGCTCGTTCCAAAAAGGTGCCAATGCGAGCGAAATCATAAATTTCATTACGGAGCATCGTGCCGTTGAGCGCGCCTCGAACGTATGCGGACCGCTGCCGAATCAACGCAAGCACATCCGGCAGGTCTCGCTCAGAAACTTTTCGAGCGAGTGCATCTCTGAGTGTCAACCAGTTCTCGTTGACAGCTTCCCAGACTTCTCGTGTCAACGCTGTTCGGACGAGTTTTGCATTTTCTCGTGCGGCAGCCGCCATGTTCAATATAGAGAACGGGTTGTCGCGTGACCGAAGCATCCAGCCAATAGCGCGATCATGAAGAATGTCTTCACCGTGGTGGTTGACGTAGCTAGCATAGCTTCCTGCTGACTTTAAAACGCTCGCCCATTCGTCACCGTAAGAAGCGGGTTGGGTGAGGGCAATATGTTGCCCTGCTTCGATAAGACGGGCTGTATTTTCCGAACGCTCGAGATAGCGAAACATCCAGAAGAGACCGCCTGCTGTTTTACCCAACATGGTTCAGTCCTCCAGTACCCACGTGTCTTTGGTGCCACCGCCCTGTGATGAGTTCACAACAACACTTCCTTTTTTGAGAGCGACCCGTGTGAGTCCGCCCGGCGTGATGTCCACGCCGCGAGGCGAGACGAGAACAAAGGGGCGAAGGTCAACGTGGCGTGGTGCAAGGCCTGCTCTGGTGAAAGTCGGTACTGTGGAAAGCGATAGCATCGGCTGAGCGATGTACTTACCAGGATTGGCTTTGAGCTTCTTCCGAAAATGTGCCAGTTCACGTTTCGATGATGTTGGACCAATAAGCATGCCGTAACCACCCGACCCGTGCACCTCTTTCACAACCAGATCAGCGAGGTTTTCAAGAACGTAGGAAAGGCTCTCTGGTTCGTTGCAACGCCATGTTGGAACGTTCTTCAAAAGCGGCTTCTCGCCTGTGTAGAATTCAATGATCTCAGGCATGTATGAGTAGATGGCCTTGTCATCAGCGATGCCCGTGCCAGGGGCGTTTGCAATCGTAATGCCTCCCGCGCGGTACACGTCAAGAATGCCAGCAACACCCAGTGTTGAGTCAGAACAAAAGTTCAAAGGGTCAATAAAGTCGTCATCGACTCGTCGGTAAAGAACATCAATCGCTTTGTATCCACGAGTCGTACGCATGGCGACTCTGCCATTGACCACTCGCAGGTCATGACCTTCCACAAGTTCAACACCCATTTTGTCTGCAAGAAAACTATGTTCGTAATAGGCAGAGTTGTAGGTTCCGGGAGTGAGTACCGCGACTGTTGGCTGATTGTCAGTTTTGGCAGGGGTGCACTTAGCCAGTGATCGATACAATTGTCGTGGATAGTTCAGTACAGTCTGTACACGGTTCTGTGAGAATAATTCTGGAAACATGTGCAGCATGGTTGCCCGATTCTCGAGCATGTAACTCACCCCAGATGGGGTTCGGGCATTATCTTCAAGAACGAAAAACTCATCAGGCCCAGTGCGGATGAGATCAATGCCAACAATGTGGGTATACACATTGCCCGGTGGGGCAACGCCGATCATCTTCGGCAAGAAGGCCTCGTTATGTGTAAGCAATTCAATGGGAAGTCGACCCGACCGAACGATTTCTTGCCGATGGTATATGTCGTGAAGGAATGCATTGATTGCTCGGACACGTTGTTCAATACCGGTTGAAAGTCGAGACCATTCCCGGGCAGAGATAATTCGCGGAATAATATCAAAAGGGATCAGTCGTTCGTTTTCGTTTTCTTTTTCATCCTTGCTGTACACATTGAATGTGATGCCGCTGAGTCGGAAAAGACGCTCTGCCTCGGTTTGCTTTTTGCGCAATCGCGCTGGCTCTTCAACTTCAAGCCAGTTGTTGAAGTTTGCGTAGGCATCACGCAGTGTGGAGTCGTGGCCCCACATTTCG
>JABAAH010000105.1 GCA_014238855.1 Planctomycetota bacterium | reverse complement strand
ATGCATTCATCGAGATCCTTGTCTATATTTTCTTCTGTTGAAATCTTTAAGAACTCAACATTTGTTTCTGTGGACAGTGATTGAAAAGAGATTTCCTCTATCTGTCTAGCATGTGTGGAGTCTGCGGAAGCGATATCACTTCGCTCATTGGCGAGGTTTTTTTCAGTATCAGCTTTAGGGTTATCCATTGATGTCTTACTCGTTGCTTCTTGCTGCCATTGTTGCGATCCAGCCTGCAGCATAATCAGCAGAATCGAGCACGCCATTTAATGTAGAGTCGAACAGGTAATCTCCGACTACGAATAGTCGCGGGTAGTTGTTGGCGTCGGGGCAATGTCGCGAGTCGGTGTTGTACTGTTGAAAGCCACCCGGCTGTGCGCTTACAGCACCTAGCCAACGATGCACTTTTGCTTCACGAAAAAGTTGTTTCGCCTCCCTATTATGAAACGGAAGAGACTTAATTGCCGCAGTTATGAGTTCTTCATCATTTTGTCCAGCTATATTTTTGGCCGCTTCGCCACCAAGGAGCCAGCCAAGCACTCCGTGCTGTGCCCCTGGTATTCGTGAAGACTCGTCATAAAGGCAACAGCCGTTAAAGGCATCAAGCATGCAATATGAGTCATGAAGCCATGATTTCCAGAATGGTTTTTCAAAGAGGATTGTGATTCGGACGTAATCAGCCGGATGGTCGTGGTGCGTAATATGTTTCTGCATTACAGATCGAAGTTCGCTGCCAGAAAACGTTATCTTTTTCATTGGGTCGACAGGAAGAGCAAGAATGACTGCATCAAATTCTTCACGTATGTGACGGCCATCAGCGTTCCAAGAAAGCTGCATTGTATTTGATTCGGTTTTACAAACAGTAGTTATTTCGGTGTGGAAGTGTATGTTTGCAGAGAGACGTGACGCGATGGCTTGTACGAGAAGATCATTCCCTCCAGTAATGCAGTACAACTGCATGTAAGCGGGATCATTCATCAGAAAGTTATCGAGTCCGTATCGATGGCTTGTTTGGTGGGGCTCTGCTGCAAGGTCACTATGAATCTGCTGCTCAACATATTTTTTTGTCTCAACCGGAAGTTGATCAAGTGTTGTACTGAATCGTTCTTCTGATGAATTCGTGTGATGCGATTTGATGTGTGAGGTCGGTGTTCCATCATAAAACTGCCGTGGTGATACTTCTGATTTTGCACGATTATTAAATCGAATAAATTCATTAAAAGCAGTATTGCTGAGAATGTCACAAGCATCTTCAAGTGTACCTATGATCTTTTTTTCTTGTACCATCGAAGCCCCACCCATTGGCTGGATCGGAAGGCCGAAGTGCTCAATAAGTTCTCGAAGAGGGTCTTCATCGATCAAGGAATAATCATAGAACTCAGCTGCACCAGCTTCGTATTGAAAGTCTTTGGTGGAAAAGTGTTCAGTCAACAATTTCCCTCCAACACGATTACTGGCTTCGAAGATAGAAATGGTTGGTGGTGTAGAGCACAGTTGTTCGAGACGGTAAGCAGTGAAGAGTCCCCCTGGACCCCCACCAACTATCCCAATATTCCAACGGTGTTTGCTCATTTTGATATTTAACGTTTGGACACTTAAAAAGTTTCATCTCTCGTTCAGTAGATGAATTTGCAGCAGAGGTAGTCCAGTTCGGATAATCTGTCCAGGGATCGCTCTATGAGCTGCCGCCATACATCAGGTGTCGTGGGTAGCTAGTTCTCTCTGAAAAATTTTAATTTTAAAGTGTCACTGAGTGGAACGAAAAGCAGGCTAGCAAGTCACCCGACGGCAGGAGTGTTTTCTCAGCTGGTTGCAAGCATAAGTGCAGCACGACATGCAGCCTTGTAGGCTGTGAGGTCAAGCCATTCGTTTGTCGTATGAATGTCATGTTGTCCGCAGCCAAGAGTAACTGTAGGTATTCCATTGGCCGCCATCCAATTCGCATCAAGGCCACCATTGGAAACATCGTAATATGGTTTATGCCCAATAGACTCGAGAGCTTTGCGGGCGGTGACAACTGATAAGTCAGTTTGCGGGATTCGAAATGCCTCGTAATCCAATCGTTTCGTGATTGTAACAGTACCTTTGCGACCGTTTGACGAACGTACACTTTGAGTAGCCTTGTCGAATGCTTTTTCGATAGCCCGAACAATTTTATTTCGAAAGCTAGGGTCGTGTCCTCTTGCCTCGGCCCGAATGGTTGCGCGTTCGGCAACAACATTTGTGGCAGCGCCACTATGAATGACCCCAATGTTACTGGTTCCTCTTTTTTTGCCCTTCTCAATCAAACCGTGCCATCCTTCCTGATGAAGGGACGCGATAGCGATGGAAGCTATGGCAATTGCTGAGACACCTTGTTCCGGCGCAACACCGGCATGGCTTGGGATTCCGTCAATTGTGATATCGAGACGTTCGCCACCCGTTGCACCAATCGTTAACTTATCCACATCTCCACCATCAAAATTAAAAGCTAGCTTAGGTTTTCCTAAGTCGCTCGCTTTCACTGTACGAGCACCCCACAGGCCGACTTCTTCTTGAATAGCAAAAAAGAATGTGATCGGTGGGTGATCAATTTTTTGACCTAAGATTTCAAGGGCTGTTGTGAGCACAACACCACAGCCAGAACGATCATCTGCACCGAGGCCGGTAACCGGATTCCCACTTTTCACGACATTTCCTTTGACAACCGGCTTTGTTCCTTCACAAACAGGAACAGTATCCATGTGCGCCATAAGGAGTCGACGAGGGCCTCGCTGCGTGCCCGGCAGCTTCACGATCAGGTTGCCGCAGTTACCTTTGAGTGGCGTTTTTTTATGTGCCTGGTCGAATGAAATCAGGCTCGCAGGGCAACCGGCATCGATTAGTTTCTTACGAATGAGTTCAGCGACTTGTTTTTCTTGGCCCGAAATACCTGGAATCTTCAGAAGATCAAGAACATTTTTTTGTGCTTTTGTGAAATCAATTTTGGATATGTTTGATGAAGCTGGTGTACGACATTTGGATAAACCTTTAGTCTTTGTTCGTGTTGTGTTCTTTTGAGTCGTCAGACGAGATGGTTTTTTTTTAGTTGACGTGGAGTGAGGCATGAGAGTTTTTCTTGCGGGGATTATGCAGGGTTCATACGCATCATCATGTGTACACGATCAATCATATCGTGATTCATTACGCAGTATTGTACATGGACACTGGCCAAATGCAGAGGTGTACGACCCGTTTGCGAACCACACTGGTTCGGTGGGTTATAGCAGTCGTCGTGCGAGAGATGTTTTTTGCGGCCATATAGATATGTGCCGGCAATTTGATGTTTTAATTGCTTATGCCCCGGAGGCTTCAATGGGAACAGCAATTGAAATGTGGGAGGCGTATAAGCATGCCCGGTTTGTCATTACGATCACTCCACTTCTGCAGAATTGGGTAGTGCAGATTACGAGCAACGTAATTTATAGAAGTGTGCCGCTGTTCGTTGAAGCGCTTCATTCTGGCGATATTGATGCTCTGATCAATCGCTCAGTGCCTGCCCCGTAGATGGCAAGCAGGACAGAACGCAGTCAGCTTAAATCAGTGCGGGAATTGATCATCTGGTCTATGAAAGAAAGAACAATATGACAAAAAGAACACAGGCTGAAAATCCTGCTGCAGCCCAATCGTCTGCCATAACACCAAGGCCGTGAGGCAGATTTTCAAGTTGTCGGCAGGGGGGTGGCTTCGTAATATCGAAGAGACGGAAAAGAAGAAAAGCGATCAGTACGACAAGCCACGTTCGTTGCTCAGGGTGGACAGCAAGGAGCACAAGAGGCATGGCGGAAAATTCATCAATGACGATCGAGGATGGATCTTTTTGACCTCCAAGTTGACGTGAAGCAATCGTGCAAAGAGGTATGCCTATGCAGCACACAGTCAGCCATAATGAGAGTTCAACGAAGAAGGGTACTTTGGCGTATGTAAGTGCCATGATAATAGGTATCGCAGCCGCAGATCCCCACGTCCCGGGTGCAGGACGTATTCTGCCAATCCAAAAACAGGTTGCCAAGAGCACGGCGGGGTGGCTCCATGCAGGCGGCTTTCCGGTATTTGGCGGTTTATGATTCACGAGGCTGTTCCTGTTGTCAGAGTAAGAAAAAGGTATCATATAGGGAGTATTGTTTTGAATGCATTTTTTAAGTCGTAGAAGGCCTGCAGGTTTCTTGTGACTAATTCGCAAAATCCGAACCCCCGACCCTCTGATGAGACTTCTATTGGCACGCTGAGCCTTGTCGAGTACCCACATCCGGCGCTTTTCAGGAAGTCAAAGCCATTACTCCGTATTGATCATGGTGTTCGTGATGCCGTCGAACAAATGTTTGAAATTATGTATGACTCACAAGGAGTCGGTTTGGCAGCGAATCAAGTAGCCCTGCCGTATCGAATGTTTGTCGTGAATCCCACGGGCGACCCAGATTCTGGTGAGGAGTTGGCCTTTCTGAATCCGACACTGAGCAGACCTCGTGGGACGGCAATCCAAGAGGAAGGATGTCTTAGTCTGCCCGGGTTACGAGCTGACGTTCGACGCCCACAACGCGTTATCATTGAGGCTTGGGATCTGAACGGTCAGCCGATACGCATCGATCTGGATGGCTTTTTGGCTCGTGTCGTACAGCACGAATTCGATCACCTCGAAGGACGGCTGTTTACTGACAGGCTTCCTGACGCAGCCAGTCTTGAAGTGAAGGGAGACCTCGAATTATTCCAGGACATTTATCGTGGCAAGCAATCTCGTGGTGAATTGTCACCTGAAGACGAAATGATTTCTGAACTGGATCAACTCGAGGCCCAGCGTTGTAAGCCATGAGTGCTACAGATTTACAGAGCGGCTTATCTGTTGTGGTCATGGGGACCGGAGGTTTTATTCTTCCGTCTTTTGAGGCTCTCTTGGCTTCAAAGCATCGTATAGCTGCAGTTGTCACCAGGCCTGCTCGTGCTCCGCGTAAAAGACGTGCGCCGCTGAACCCCATGCAGGAAGCTGCGGAGAAAGCAGGCTTCGCGGTACTAGACCCACCCGATGTCAATGCTGTCGGCGTGCAGGATCAACTGAGAGCCTACGGGGCGGATATCATGTTGGTTTGTGACTATGGTCAGATTCTTTCAGGAGACACGCTACGT
>JABAAH010000104.1 GCA_014238855.1 Planctomycetota bacterium | reverse complement strand
TGTAACAACAGCGTCTTTCATGTGCGAAGCAAGTGCGATCGCAATTGCTCCCGACCCCGTCCCAACATCAAGAACTCGCATGCCCGATTTGCCCGCAAACACTTCCTTCCACACATCGAGTGCTCGAATAATGAGACCCTCGGTCTCGGGTCTTGGTATGAGCGTGTCTGGTGTTACATCGAGTGAAATTGAGAAAAATTCTTTCGACCCTACGAGGTAAGCAACCGGTTCACCCTGACCACGTCGACGCACAAGGTCTCGAAATTTTTGCCGACACTCCCCATCAACAATCTCATCAAAAGCCGTATACAGCAAAATCCTCGGACATTTCCTGACAGATGCCAACAGCACTTCGGCATCGAGACGTGGCGATTCACTGTTTTGTTTTCCAAGCCACTCTGTAGTCCACGTAAGCAATCGGCCAACAGTCCATACGTCTTCTTCACCACTTTTACTGGAAGGATGTTCTGCCATACACTCGCCACATCTTGCGAAAAAGGTAGAAGACAACAAAATCACTCGGCTCAATTACCGAGCTACCGCACCGCTCCGCCGTTCCTGCCGAACCCGTTCTGACATTGCGTCAAAAAGTAGATTCAAGCGGCCTGCCAATATCTGATCAAGGTTGAAATTTTGATTCAATCTATGATCAGTAACACGATTTTGAGGGAAGTTATACGTCCGTATTCGTTGACTTCGGTCACCCGACCCAACAAGCCCCTTTCGCTCACTGGCACGCTTTTCATGCTCAATTTGCCGCTGACGTTCGTATATTCTTGTTTTCAACACCCGCAATGCTTTTGCAAAATTTTTATGCTGACTTTTTTCGTCTTGGCACTGAACAACTATGCCTGTTTCCAGATGCGTAAGACGAACTGCAGATGTCGTCTTATTGACATGCTGACCACCGGGCCCACTTGCACAAAAAAGGTCCTTTCGATATTCGTCAGATGTAATAGACACTTCAACATCTTCTGGTTCTGGAAGAACTGCAACGGTTGCCGCTGATGTGTGAACTCGCCCCTTTGTTTCAGTATTCGGAACTCGCTGCACCCGATGTCCACCACTCTCATACTGCAAGTGTCGGAAGACCTCTCCGCCGGACACTCCAATCACAAGCTCCTTGAATCCACCTAGTTCAGTAGGGCTGGCGTCCATCACCTCAACGTTCCACCCAATCTCTGTTGCATACCGGCGATACATCTCAAAGAGATCTCGTACAAAGAGGGCTGCTTCGTCTCCACCGGTACCAGCACGTAATTCAACAATACACCGGGAGCGATCTGCATCGGGATCGTCAAGGCAACCGTCAAGAATGACATCCCACTCTTCATCTCGCTTCTTTTCCAGGCTAGGCAATTCGGTCTCTGCAAGCTCACGAAAGTCCGCATCGTCCCCCGCGAGCATTTCCGTGTATTCAACGATTTCTTTCTCGACAGCAAGAAATCTCTGATACCGACGAACAACACGGGTAAGTCCCCCGTGCTCTCGAGCAACAGTAGACATCCGCTGTGAATCAGAGAGCACGGCCGGATCAGCTAGAAGCCGCTCCAACTGTTCGAATCGTGCTAATTTTGCATCGAGTTCTTCCCGCATCATGACTCCAACGGCCGAAAGAAAATATGTCGGCCAGCATCCTTGCTGTACTGAAAGAGAATCTCGATCCAGTTCTGCCTCGCCTACGAGCTATCGTCCAAAAGCCAACGACGATTCAGAATCGCAACTCAAGATCCTTCTGGTGCTTGCGCGGCTTTTTTCTTCTTCAGACTCGCATAACCACTTGTACCGAACTTCGTTTTAAACTTCTCTATCCTTCCAGCGGTATCAACGAACTTCAACTTTCCGGTGAAGAACGGATGGCAGATATTACAGATGTCAAGTTTTATGTCCGACGCAGTACTTCGCGTCGTAAAGGAGTTCCCACAACCACACTTTACTGTAGATTCTGTGTATTGCGGGTGAATGCCCTCTTTCATCGTATTCATTCTTTCGATTGATTGTGCATCGCGAAGTACGGACAACATACTCAGTTGTGTTTACTCCTCGAAGACAGAATGATACCGCCACAAACCAAAATCGGCAATTGGAACCTGTTTTATTGGCAGAAAAGCCTGCTCGCAGCACGTCCAACTTTAATTCTTCACCGAATCCGCTGCCGTTTTGGGTGGCACGCTATCAGCCTCCAGCTGCTCCGCACAAAAACGACTACCGAACCGCTGAGGTGACCGATCTTCACGAAGTAGTTTGATTGCCCCCTCAACATTCCCGGCTTGGACTTTTACCTCAGCGAGATTAACACGTGCTGCCGATGCCCACCGGCCGTTGGGCAAAGCAAGGAGCGTCATCCTCTCAAGATAATCAGTTGCAATTTCGTAATCGCCCTCCGAGAGCGTGACAAGTCCAAGCCAATACGTTGCATCTTCTTTCATCTGTTCATAAATCCTTCGTACTGTTTCTCGCTGTACTTCCGGATAACGCATGGTCAATTCCACTACAACTGCATCGCTTGGACGGGCAAGCAGGTATGCTTTCTTGGCTCCTTCTGGTCCTTTCAGCTCTCCCCGGAATTCTCGAAGCCTGCCTGCGTATAAAGGACGAATAGTTTTTCTGCCAGAGCTCATACCTCGGACTTTTCTTTTTTCTTCTACGATGATATTCATGACTCGAAGTTCATCAGAAAGTGCATTCATAACGGCCCCGTTCTTTACCAGCCGTCTTCTTCGAACCTCAAACGGAAATGACCACAACGCAACTGCAATCTCCGCCTTCGTCTTTGGCAACGCCTCGGCCGCGAGTGATCCTAATGCGGCAGCATTAACGGTGAGCCGTACTGCCGAACCACCAAACAAATTCTGTTCTAAGAGTTTCATTCTTCGAGATAGCGACTGCGGGTCGGCAACAACCAACACTACAAGACTTTTCATATCATCTGAACCAACGGGGTATCGCCGGCTTACATCATCCAGTTGTGTCAGCACGTTTACGTCTGAGGCGGCCTCCCGCACAGTTGCTACGCCCGGGCCCACACGGCTAGGCACAGGAATGCCGTAAGTTGGCTCAAACAAATAGGCTTCGCCACCTATCAGAACAGCCGGAATCCACGGACGGAAACTACCGTCACGGCCTACGGTTCCCAACATCACTCCCTTGAGCCCCGCCTGACGGAGCAACTCAAGAAAAATCCAACTCCGTTGTGCTGCGCTTCCTCTCCCCGATAACAGAATCTCACCCCGCTCAAACCATCGAACGCCCTCGCTACCCGCTGTTGCCAACAGCGGTGGATCGCTTCGTATAGCCAGTGATCGAATCGTCCAACGAAACAATTCGATTGCTATATCGATATCGTCAAGTGCCTCACCCTTTGCAGTGTTTGCAATATCTGCAAGCCATCGCTGATCACGAATGGCAACAATGTCATAGGCTGGATCGAAAACAGAACTTGCAAGCTTTTCAACAGTGCACAATTCCCGGTAATCCTCCGGCAATTCATCCAAGAGACGATCCGGCTTCCAGTCTGAACTCGCAATCGCATCGCCGACAGGATCAGCATGAATCCATTGATTGAGGCGGTCGAAGACCTGATTGACTGCAAGGTCCTCATCATACGTTTCCAGCCTGTCCAGAATGGTTATTGCGCCTTCCAGCAACTTGCCACGAACCTCGGCTGATATCTGTGGGACCAACGCAACCTCTGCACCAATCTGCTCGACCGGCGCTTGCCCACAGCCACTTGCCAGGATGACCACAGAAGCTACCAAGCAATGGCCACATCGGTAAAACATAGTCACTCCGTGATGTACACGCCTCCCTGAGACTTCCCAATTGGTAAATCATTTGTACTTCCTGATACCAAAAAAGGGTGTTAATCCTCTCCTCTGCAGCTCAGGCTTCTGTATCCATTGAGACACGCACAGCATGAATTTGCAACACCCGCTCCAGGACTGACCTGAATTGGGACAGTGGCACCATATTCGGCCCATCACTAGGACTTGAATCTGGATCTGGATGCGTTTCAAAAAAGACGCCATCAATGCCAATAGCCGCCGCAGCACGTGCCAACGGCTCCACAAGTGTTCGATCACCACCTGTCGAATCACCATGACTCGCCGGCCGCTGCACCGAATGAGTGGCATCAAAAATTACAGGAACTCCAAATGATCTCATTATTGGAAGGCCTGTAAAGTCATTCACCAATCGGCCATACCCAAAGAATGTTCCCCGCTCACATAACATGGCATCTTGGCAGCCGCCTGCAGACAACTTCGTGACCACATGCTGCATGTCGGCAGCCGCCATAAACTGGCCTTTCTTAACATTCACAGCTTTTCCTGTAGCTGCAGCTGCCAAAAGCAAATCCGTCTGCCGACACAAAAAAGCTGGTATTTGCAGCATGTCGCAGACTTCTGCAACAGCCGCAGCCTGCTCTGGCAAATGAATATCTGTTGTCACAGGCAATCCAGTCGCATCCTTGACGGCTTGAAGAATCTGTAACCCATCCTCTAAACCAGGACCTCGGCCTGATGATGCCGCCGTACGGTTTGCTTTATCAAAGGAGGCTTTAAAGACAATGTTGACGCTCAAACTCTCATTCAGTCCGACCAAAAACTCAGCAATGTCGAGACACAACTTTTCGCTCTCAATAACACAGGGACCAGCAATGACCAGAAGTGGTTGACTCGCTCCACAACGATATTTGCCAATGGCAGCGGATGTGTCGGCAGTCATGGATGTATTGCTCTCTTGGACGCATTTGTTCTTAGATAACACGAACGGTACCCGATTACGCCTGTTCTCAACCAGTGAAGAAATGTGCCGCAAAAAGCCGCGCGACGAAGCGTTTTGCACTGAATTTTGCGTTGTGACTATCACTTCTCTCAATATGAGAATACTTCGTATCAGCTTTTTTCGGGCTTTTACCCAATCGGCAGATTGCGGTGAACCAGCCGTAAAACACGCTCAAGAAGCACATTGAGCTCAGGATCGAGAGGCCAGGGGGGCAACCCCGAGTCAATAAAATGGGTGCTCACAATGTTCTGGCACAGCAAATGCACCCTTACGAGTTGGCGGGATTTTTCCGAGTTCCGTCACCACACCTTAAAAAGTGGGGTTTTCGACTTTTTTTGGTCGAGCGGTCGCCTTGCCCCT
>JABAAH010000103.1 GCA_014238855.1 Planctomycetota bacterium | reverse complement strand
TTCTTTTGATTCGAATTACGGATATTTCAAAGTATTTTTCTAGGTCCCTTGGGTTTCGAATTAACGAGTTTCGACTGTATCTTCATTCGTTAATGAGATATGTCTAATTTTTGAAAATTCAAAATGGCTGCCTGGCGGCCATCTTGAATTTTTGATCAACATGAATTTCAATTAGGACCAACTAGACACCAATGGGATTCTGTGTGTGAATATTCAGAACTCTGACATCAGTAGTTTCTGAGGAGATAGCGTCCCATCGTAATTGTTAACGGAGTGACGGACGGAGTGACTGACGGACGGACGGACGGACGGACGACGGACAAAAAGCGATCGCAAAAGCTCACCTTGTGAACAAGGGTGAGCTAAAAATAAGGGACGGAATGACTGACGGACAAAAAGTGATTGCAAAAGCTCACTTGCAGATGCTGCATTGTTGCCACGAATGGTACAGCCAACGGCACCCCAGTAACGCATCACAGGATGCTTACTCTTCATCACCTCTTCAAGCTCGGGAAGTGCTTGAATATCACCATTGCATGCTGTGACTGCCAACTCAAGAACTTTTTTATATGGAAATTTCTTGTTATGGACGTAATCATACACAGTGCCTTGTGATGAAATACGGTTATACATCGCTTCAGGAACAAGGCCTGTGTCACGAATTTTTTTCATGGTTTCAAACGTTGCGGCTCGCATTGTTTCAAGACGCTTCGCATGTGCAGGATCACCGGCAAGATTCGTAACCTCCCACGGATCTTTCTGAGTGTCGTACAGTTCTTCAACTGGCTGCGGAACGTTCCAGAATGCTGATTGGGCCGCATCTGTTTTTCCTGCCTGCTGTAGTGCGTAGAACGACCGCCACCCCGATTGACTGTGCGGATAGCCTGCAAGAATGCCTCGATGCCGATGAGGACTAAAGTTGCGTATATATCGGTACTGGCCATCAGTTACCGCCCGCACAAAACGAAGCATACGAGCATCAAAACGCTGCCCAAACAAAAAGACGTATGGAGCCGCTTTCTGTTTGTGCTCTCCAAGAAAGGCACGTCCCTGCATGCCTTGTGGAATATCTACACCCGCAAGACTCAGTGCTGTGGGAGCAAGGTCTACAAAACTGACAGGGCGATCACTTGTCGATCCTGGAAGACCAGGTGCCGTATGTGCCAATTTTTCAGGATACTGAACAATCATAGGAACATGTGTTCCCGTGTCGTAGATATATCGCTTTGCTCGAGGAAGAATCCCACCGTGATCGGAGTAGTAAATTACGATTGTATTTTCTCGAAGACCTGCATCATCTAGTTCTGCAATCCAGTCACCAACCTGCTTATCCATTGCAGCAAGAATGTCGAGATATGTTACCCAATCATCTCGAATCTCTGGCGTATCAGGAAGGAACGGTGGCAGCGTGACTGAGGCTGGATCCTGACTTGGTACTTCAGGAATCATTCCATTTTTTCGAGCTGATTTCTTTTTGTTTTCAAAAAGGCTGCTCTCATGGCTGATGACAGAATTGAACACTGCAAAAAAAGGTTTTCCTTCGGGACAATTTTTCCAATGGGCTTTGTTACTGGAATCGTCCCAATGACTTTTATCATCTGTTTTGAAGTTGTAGTCGGTCTTCGATCGATTCACACAGTAGTACCCGGACTCACGAAGATACGAGACAAACGGCTGAATATCTGATGGGATCGGATAACGACTACGCATGTTCTGCGTACCGATACTGCATGCATAGCGTCCTGTTATCAATGTGCTTCGTGCAACTGCACAGACTGGCGCATTGGAATATGCAAATTCGTATCGCACACCCTCTGCTGCAAGTTGGTCAATATTCGGTGTGCGTACCTGTTCATTTCCATAACAGCCAAGCCAATGATGGCTATTGTCTTCACTCACGACCCACAGAATATTGGGGCGATCAGCCGCTTTGATACTTGTAAGAGAAGAAAGCACGATGGTGCAAAGAATAATCAGAGAGATGTTTTTCATAAGACTTTTAAATTCGTTATAAGTAAAAAGTGATTCTTTCTTAATACATGCGTGCAATACGTCGTGTAGCCTCACGCTACGTGACCTGATGCCCCCGGTCTTTCGTAGTACTATACCTGAACAAATCCTCTTCGATGAGGAACACTGTGTACTACGCAATTTTTCTGGATATCTCTAGAAAACCGTTTTCACAGTCCCACAAAAATTACGTAAGCAGGGTCTTGTTATGCATGGCACACAAAGACGCACGCCTGCCTTCTCCACACACAAGACACTGTCTTTAAAACTGGCTAAAAAATTCCCATACGAGATCCACTGAGTGAACGCCCAATTTCTTTGGGCCGGGCACCATATGGCCCCAACCTTTCACTTCGTAAAGCCAGACCTCACACCCTTTGACACCACCACCATACCGATATGCAGTCGCATCTGCTGAGACTTCAATCACTTCCTCTGTGGTCGTCTTATCGAGCTTTCTCCAGAACGCAATAATTGTCTTTTGATCTGGTGCTCCACCCCACCCACCAAAGGGTCTCATGCTGCCATCAACCGGTACAATTTTATCTTCCAGACCAGAGATTTGTAACACTGGCGTTGGCTTTATTGTGTCACGATGTTCCCAGGTATAGCCACTCATCGTACCAATGATCGAAGCAACTGCTTTGAAAACATCTGGTCGTTCAGCCGCAAGTGTATAGCTCATGAAACCACCATTTGAGATACCACTTGTGAATGTTCTTTCAGGATCAAGGTCGTGTGTGCTCTGCAGATTCTTTGCAAGTGCTGTGAGAAAACCTATATCATCAACATCACTAATTTTTAAGCGGGCATTCCAGTGGGGAACATCTCGTTTATCTGGCTTGCCTTGTGGATAGACCACAGCAAATCCATGTTCATCGGCGACTCGACTCATTCCCATCTCGGCATAATCACGAGCGTCACCATGGTAGCCATGAAGAAAAAATACAAGTGGTGCATTTTCTTGAAGATTTTCTGGAAGATGCAAAACGTAGTGCCGTTCAACATTTCCATACTGGAAAACTTGAAACTCTGTCTCTGTGGCTGTTTCTTGTGCAATCGCTGCACAGAATACAAACGAGCATGATGCCACGATCCAAAACCGTACGAGATACTGCCGATGTCTCATGTTAAAACCTGTGTACCTTTCTGTCTTAAACTTGCCTCAGCACAAAAAACCTGGACATCTTGTTCATTCCTTTACCGTGCACATCGTCTCTAGGAATTCACAAAGATGTTCGGCATTGTCTCCTGCATAAAAGACAGAACCGCCATGCCCTGCATTCTCAATTCGATAGACCGTCACCGGCAGGTCACACGTTGTATACGCTGCTTCAATAGCATCTGTCTGATCAATAAGCACGGTCTTATCGTCAACTCCATGAAACACAAGCAGTGGTGGATCATCATGACTTACATGATACTTTGCCGAGGCTTGCTTTGCTTTATCAACAAGCTTGTCTGCTCCACCACCGAGCAGATTATAAACGACTGATCCTGATGCATTGGCCCTCGATGGTTGTGTTTTACTTCGAAGTACAAAATCAGTGGCACCGTAGTAGTCCACAACTGCCTGCACTCGCGATGATTGCTCCTGATTTCCTCCGACATCACCCTCGAGTTCTTTGTGACCACCCGTTGTTCCAAGAAGGGCAGCTAAATGCCCGCCAGCGCTTGCGCCTGCTGCAATCACACAATCCGGGCTGTATCCATATGCGTGTGCATTCGATCGCAGCCACCGAACAGCGCCCTTACAGTCATGAATCTGAGCCGGCCATTTCGCGACATCGACCAATCGATAATTGATACTTGCAACCGTGTAACCGAAATTAGAAAGCCACGTCACAAAACATTTTTCTTTGGTGCCACCCTTCCAACCACCACCGTGAATCCACACGACAAGAGGTGAACCTTCCACTTTTTCTGGAAGATACAGATCAAGCAAAAGTGGCTTGCCGTCGACTTCTGCATATTGGATATTTTTAATCTGACTCCCCGTGAGTACGACTTCTGGAACGCCATTCCCTGAAGCTGGAATCTGCTGCTTTGTAAATTCATCAAAAATAGGATCCGGATCAGCCATAGCCAAGAGACTAAGCAGAAAAAAAGTTGTTATGACTCGCATGCAAGAACAAACCTCCAGAAAGGCTACCGTTGTTTCAATTTCAACGGAATTCCTTCAGTGTAGTGGTTTCATACCGTCAATTTCCAATCCTGTGAAACTGTATACCTAATGGTATTATGAATGAAACGGTCATGCATAAAATGAATTCCACAGTGCATACCAACCCAAGAAAGCTGGAAAGAACATGGCAGTGTCTTTCGACCCGCGATTTCCATCCATCGAAGATCTTCGCCAAAAAGCGCGAAGTCGGATGCCAAAGTTTGCATTCGAATATCTGGAGGGTGGCTGCAACAGTGAGATTAACCTTGCTCGCAATACAGCTGAAATCCGCGAGGTTCGATTACAACCAAAGTACATTGGTGAATATGACGGGGCTGATCTTTCAGTCGAATTATTCGGCATGAAATATGATGCACCATTCGGCATTGCACCCATTGGCCTGCAAGGACTGATGTGGCCAAAAGCGTGTGAACTGCTTGCTGCGGCGGCACACGAAGAAAACATTCCATTTTGCCTCTCGACTGTAAGTACATCAAGCATTGAGAATGTTGCTGAAATTACACACGGTCGCGCATGGTTTCAGCTCTATCATCCAGCCGAAGAAGACCTTCGAGACAAACTCGTTACACGCGCAGCAGACGCCGGATTTCCTGTGCTTGTCCTTCTTGCTGATACACCAACATTTGGATATCGACCAAAGGAAATAAAAAACGGACTGTCCATTCCTCCACGGATGACGCTTAGCAATATTGTTCAAATGATGCAGCGACCATCGTGGTGCGCACAGCAACTTATAGCCGGCAAACCAGAATTCGCATCACTGAAGCCGTATATACCAAAGGGACTGAACATGAAGCACCTTGGCTTGTTCATGAATAAAACATTTCAAGGAAGGCTTACAGAAGACCGGATTAAAAAACTACGTGATCTCTGGAAAGGCAAACTTGTTGTCAAAGGAATCGTGACAGAAGAAGATGCTGAGAAAGTCTTATCGATTGGCGTCGATGGAATTATTTCATCAAATCATGGTGGGCGACAGCTTGATGCTGGTCAGTCAACGATTCGGCCAATGGTAAAGCTTGCACAACAGTTTAGTGACAAGATGACCGTCATGCTTGATTCGGGCATTCGAAATGGATCAGATGTTGCATGCGTCCTGGCAAGCGGTGCACAGTTCACGTTCCTTGGACGCACCTTCATGTACGGTGTTGGTGCGATGGGCAAACAAGGTGGCGTCCAGGCAATTACTATTCTGAAACGACAACTTCAACAGGTCATGGAACAGGTTGCCTGCAAAACAGTGG
>JABAAH010000102.1 GCA_014238855.1 Planctomycetota bacterium | reverse complement strand
CCGGTGGCGGCTCACTAAATCGATTGATAGCTTCCCAAAAAATCACGAAACAAGCTGCAAACAGAAGTATCGCATTTATAAAAGCAGCGTATATCGATGCTCGACCGAACCCAAATGTAAATTTTGCCGTAGACGGTTGACGGGCAAGAAAACTGGCACCCCACGCAATAAGAAGCCCAACAACGTCGCTCGCGTTATGACCAGCATCGGCAATGAGAGCTAATGAGCCACTAAAGAAGCCAAAACCAAATTCTACAAAAACGAAAATCAAATTGAGGCTCACGCCAATCATCATCGCCCGATCGAGACTTTCAGGCGTCATTGCGTGAGAATGATTATGGGAATGGTGACAATTCATAGAGTACAAAACGGGTTTGTGGGATCATCACTGAAACGCTGCTTGCGCAAAACATATGATAAAATCATAACGTGCCTGGGTACCAATGTCGTACTCATTTCGAAAGATGAGTCATATTACAATAGACGGCTCCAAAAGAAAGAAACTTATGAGCGATGTACGCCGAGTAGCAGTAATTGGTAGCAGCTCCTCAGGTGGGTGGGGGCACAATATCGACGAGCTGTTTATTGGAACACCAGGCCTCCGTACCGTTGCAGTTGCTGACGACACCAAGAATGGACTTACCGAGGCACTCAATCGTCATCAGCTGCCGGAAACAAAAGACACTGCCTTTCTCAATTGGAACAATCTGCTCAAGAAGATAAAACCCGATATTGTAGCAATTTGTTCTCGTCATATTCAGCAGCACGCAAACATAGCAATTGCTTCAGCTGAGGCTGGTGTTCATGGTATTTTTATCGAAAAACCTTTTGTGAGATCTGTCTCAGAGGCAGATGCAGTAGTTTCAGCCTGCGAAAATTCTAACACGAAGCTCAATCTTGCCCTCGTCAATCGATATTGCCCAACCATTGCTGTTGTATGTGAATTTATTGCTGACGGAAAACTTGGCAGACTCATCGAAATACGAGCACGAGGAAAAGAAGATGTGCGGGGTGGGGGCGAGGATTTATGGGTACTTGGTCCACATGTTCTTGATCTGATGGTGTACTTCGGCGGTGCGCCTCAGTGGTGCAGTGCGACAGTCACGCAAGAGGGGAAGCCGGTAGCTCTAAATAATTTTGTAGCTGGGCCAGAAGGGCTCCCAAAGATAGCCGGTGATAGTATCACTGCTTCCTTTGGTCTCGCGAATGGCTTGACTGGTTTTTTTGCAAGCACGCGAGAAGCTGGGCTTAAACAGCCTAACTTTGGAATCACCCTTCTCGGCACCAAAGGTGAGATACACATTCGGCCTGACTACATTCCGCAGGCCTACTTCCGAGCTGCTCCAGCGTGGCGAATGAACCGAACATACCCATGGATACCAATTGGTAACGAGGGCCTCTCGCCTGAACTAACAGACCGGGGCATCAACCGCTCAGAAGTAAGAGCTTCCTGGGGACGCTTGGCTGTAGCGGATCTTGTTGATGCTATTCAATCGGACCGGGAACCAGAAACCGGCATGTTTACCGGTCTAACACTGACAGAGATGAATGAGGCAATTTATGCTTCGTCACTCACCGGAAAACGCCTGCACTGGCCACTTGACCGATCAGAACTGCGAGCTGTTGTGCCGTTTTAGCCAGTCCCTCAAAAACAATTACTCAGTCTCTCGACAATAATTACTTTGTAATCCCGACTGATATTGCCTTCACCCGACGATCATCAATTGTACTTTTGCCAATATTTGTAACCGGAGGTGCTATGGGCTGCACCGCAATGCCGTACATAGAGGGCTTCATGCCTTCGAACTCCGACGTCGCATTCAGATCTTTCTCTGAAAGCACGGGCGGTCCTAATACCACTGATGTCGAGCGATTAATATCACGACACCAGATATCATGTGGGATAGCGACATTTCCCCAGGCATCGGCTTCAATCCCCCGAGTGACAATTGATGTCGGCCGCCATCCAACCGAACGAATTTGTATACCCGTATTCACGAAATCTCGCGCGAGCCAGCCAGGTGGACTGTATCGGGCATCATAAAAAACATAGACGCGACTTGGCTGGGTTGTTGAAAACTGCAACTGAAATTTGCGTTGAAATCGATATGTTTGAAAAGTCTGAATCAAATCAGCACCAAGTAGCTCTTCAGGGAAATCCTCCCCTGGGTCTGACTCCCACTTAGGCGTGCGGTCACGGAACGCTCGCACGCCATCTCGCATGCCGCACGGAACAAGGCCATAGAATCTACGAGTTTTTGGAAGATCTACGTTATCGCTGACAGAATGAATAATAGAGTTTTTTCGATCATGATCAATACCGTGGTTCCGAATCTCAACACTGTGAAGACGTCGAGGTGCCTGTGATCCACTGAGACGAATAGCCTCTCCATCAACAAGACTCACCGTACCAACTTTCTGAGAACGCAACTCAACCTGGCCTGAGAGAACTGCCACCCGCACCTCTCCGTCAACTGAAGCATTAACGGCAAATCTCGTCCCAAGATCAACAACCTCACCAACGGGGGTGACAACAGTGAATCCAGCACCCTCCTCTCCAACGTCTATATCAATTCGTCCTTGAGAAAGATGAAGCCGCATCGGATGCTCAAATCGGGCCATAAGCGGCGATTGGCACTCAAGCATAACACCAGAGGGAAGTCGTAAATCAACCGTTCCTTCTGGCAAAACAAGTGTTCGTAAATCTACTTGATCACCAGCAGTAAAAGCCGTTGTTCCAACAACTCGATCCACCTGCACAAGAACTGGCTGACCAATCGCTGCAGCATTCCAAATACCACCAGCAAGCAAACTGGCAAGAAGCAATGAACATGCGAGAGTGAGCACTACAGAGTGCCCAAGCCACCTCCTCTGAGAGATGCTTGCATCACCAAGATCACACTTCAAATTGATACGACCGAAACCACTACCAAAAATAGCTTCTTGAACACTTCTCACAAACACAGACTTTGTCTCTTCAGCTTCAATTGACACTCTCACTGACTCAACGAAAGCCTGTGTATCACATCGCGCCTCATCAAAAAGAATAGCATCCATGGCCAGATGGCATTCAATCTGCTGAACACACTGTGGGTGACAACGCAAATGGTCAATCACAACCTGTTCATCACCTGGCAATGGTTCACCATCAACAATTCTGCCCATTGCTTCATCAAAAGAAACATTTTCCTGGGGCAAGCCTACGACCTTCTTAGAGACCTTCGGGAAATTATCATTTATTGTTTTTGATTTTGTCATTTTTATTTTGCTAGCCCTCACATTTTAGAATGCTTGCGATTCAGGCCCCTATGTCTCCAAGTTGCTTCTGGATACAGTCTGACAGAGCTGCCCTGAGCCGAAATAAAATCTGACTCACATTATTTGCATTCGTATCCTCATCCGCAGCGATAACACCTAATGACAATTGCTCAAAATATCGCTGCTGAACGAGCCGTCTACTTCTTGCAGGAAGTTTCTGCAAGCACTTACGGAGTGCTGAAACCTGCTGCTTGTGCTCCTCTGCCTGCTCAACCTCAACACCTGGGTGTGTTGATTTTTCATCTGCTCTGCTTAATAGAAACTCAGCAACATCATTTGCTAGGACACGCCGTCGACCCTGCCTACGAAGCTCATTTCGAACAAGATTTCTTGCTATGGTTCTCAACCATGCACCAAAGTTGGTTCCTCGCTCGAACATCTCGAGTTTCTTATACGCGATAACAAAAGCTTCTTGTGCAATGTCGTCCACTGACTCGGGCCTGACACCGAGCATGCGAATGAATCCTTTTAGACCAGATTGCTCATTATCAACCTGCTCCATAAACCACTTCGTATTTGTTTTCTTTTTCGGCATGATGTCATTATATGTCCTGGCAGGAATGTTCTTACAGAAAGCAATTAAACCACTCCGACATGCTGTATTTCGTGCTTCCAATGACTCTGCATAGTGGCAGGCAGGGTGTTTTTCTGCACCATCATTATATTTCCACTCTGGAACCGCTGATGCAAGAACCAAAAGAACAGATCAAAAAAAGGGCGATCAGAACAATTGTTCTGATCGCCCCAAAAGACAACCCAGCAGATTACGAAAGGTTATCTGCCCATAGTTAAAAATCGATTCACAAAGGAAGTGGACCAATCACTCCATCACCGCCAACGATAATTGGGTCTGGCAGGGATGAATCAGACTGAATGTCAGCCAAATCCTCTTCGAGCACCATCGAACGGAACGCTGCGGAAATTAAACTGTCAGGAGAGTCCGTGGCATCATTTGATAGATCCCAGAACATCATTCCGCCTAATCCCATCGCGTCAGCCCACTCAGCCTTTAGTGCAATCGATGTTGTGGTCTCGAATGAACTGAAGATATCCTGCCCAGCGTTATAGACATAACTTGCCTGAGCATTGTCATCCCAGTAGAGATCCCATCCGGCCCCATCATTAATCTGCGACAACAAATCTTTGTAGTCGTAGTTTCCTGCTTCGTAGGTTCCCGGAGCTGCACCGCTTGAGGCTTCGTTATAACCACCGTCACCACCATCGGCGACGCCGCTCCACGCTCGCGTATACAAAGGAGCCCCTAAAACAATCTGCTCCGAAGCAACGCCTGCATCAAGATATGCATCCACTGCGGTCTCAATGTCATAGCCGACAGGATCGCCTGTGAAGGCAGCCTGATGGCCTGTTGTGTCTTCCCATGTACCGTGGAAGTCGTAGGTCATGACATTGAAGAAGTCGACCGATGGAGCCAAACCAGCAAGATTGAAATTCGCAATCTTGTCGAGTCCAGCTGGCGAGGCAATTGAAATCTCATAGGTCCGGCCAAGCTCACTGCCGAGGTCATCGAGTTTTGCTCGAACATCGGTCATGAGTAGAGCATAGTTCGCTCCGTCATTAGGACTCGCTGAATTCCCAGACTCTCCACCTCCGCCTGGATACTCCCAGTCGAAGTCAATTCCATCAAAGACCTGATACGTCGTGAGGAACTCGACAATCGAATCCGAGAACGTATCACGACCAGCCTGAGTAGAAGTGACCGTGCTAAAGTGATCAGAAAGCGTCCAACCACCAACGGCAATGCTGAGAGTCAGATGAGGATTCGCTTCTTTCAATAGAGCAAGCTGGTTGAAGTTGCCCCAAATAGTCTGCTCACTTCGAGGATCTTCTGGTGGATAGTACCACTGGTCAGCCTCACCCGTAACACTTTCTTCGGCACTGAATCGCTTTTCAGTTGCGGCGTACGAGTCAAAAAGAGTCATTTCACCGGCCGCGTTAAGATCAGCAAATGCATAGATGAGATGAGTCAACTCATCAGCTGGCACATCTGCAAGCTGATAGTCCCTGCCGTAGATTCCCCACTCAGGGAAATAAGCAGCAAGCACCTTATCGTAATTTGCAATTGGTGATGCCGATGGATCAGTCACAACTGGATCAGTCACAACTGGATCTGTCACAACT
>JABAAH010000101.1 GCA_014238855.1 Planctomycetota bacterium | reverse complement strand
ATGTTCTGGCAGGCGTATTCTCCTGCACCCGTCTGTGCACCAAGTCGGGCAGCAATACTGAGCGGACTTCATCCAGCACGCGGTGGCATGACCTCTGTAGCAGGTGGATTTCCACCACGACCACGCAATCGGAATGCTCCACAAGTCTCGCCCTTTTATCTTGCCCGCATGCCGATGGAACGATTCACGCTCGCTGAGGCACTCAAGCAGTCCGGGTATCGAACGGGCCATTGTGGCAAATGGCACATTTCCAAGAACCACTACGACTATCCACAACCCTATCAACACGGCTTCGACAGCTCTGTACACGATCGTGGTGTGCAGGTGCCCATGAAACCCGACCGACTCAGTGGATTTGCGACCTCAAAACCTCAAGATCCATATCAACTCGATGACAATGGATTTCCTTTCGATACTCCACAGCAGGCAGCACTTGATTTCCTACAAACAAACAAAGAGGAACCCTTCTTTCTCTACTACGCAACATGGCTTGTCCACGCACCAATCGTGATGCGGAGCGAGGCCCTCCTTCGAAAATACGAAGCTAAACTCGGCGTTACGTTGACTCCGGAACACGCCACAACATGGAAAACCCCCGGCCAGACGAATCCATTCTATTGCGCGATGGTTGAACAGCTTGATTACTACGTCGGCCAGGTCATTCACTCACTCGAAACCACCGACGACCCCCGATGGCCGGGTCATAAACTCATGGACAACACATATGTCCTTTTTACCTCTGACAACGGCGGCATGGAGGGCGGCAGGAATGAAATCTATACAGATAACCTGCCACTTGACCGAGGAAAGATTTCCCTGAAAGAGGGCGGTACCCGAGTGCCTCTTGTCATTACCGGACCAGGCATCCCTCGGGCGGTACAAACTGATGTCATGGTCAACGGGCTCGACCTATACCCAACTATTCTCACGCTGACCAACTCAACAGCACCGGCAGACAAAATCTTTGATGGTTGTGACCTGAGCTCGCTGCTCATGAAAGACCCATCCGACCCTGAGCTCGTGCGAACTCAATCTGGATCAATTCGAGATACGATGTTCTGGCATTTTCCACACTCTGAAAATTCATCATCAATAAGAAAGGGTGATTACAAACTCTTTCGTCACTATCAGCCACAGTCTTCAGAGCCTTTGAAATCGCTTTTTAAACTCTACACAACCGATCACACCGTCTCGCGAGGTGATATCGAGGAAGCCAAAGACCTGTCAGAAATGCTGCCTGAGAAAACGGCAGCACTCAACACAGAACTGTCGCAGGCAATTCAAAATATGGGCGGGCGAGAGCCATACTTCAATGCGACCGCGTCCAGTCTTCCGAAGAGCAATCAGGCTCCGCAGGTCATTGGGCACAAACAGGTCAACAATATGGTCGTGGTGTCTTATCAGCAAAAGGGCGCAGATATTGCATACGCTGACCTTATCTACACACCAAATGAAGGGCGAGAATGGCTGCTTGCATCTGGCACACTTTCGCCTGACGAGGCCACCTTCAAACTACCCAATGGGACAACACATTATTTTATCAATCTCATTGATGAAAATAATTTTCTTACGATCTATCCACCCGTTGATGACGCGACCCTCAACAAAGAGAAATTGAGTCTTGTGAATGCTGCTCTCTCTGCAGGGTATCCAACACCCACACATGGCAACCCAATTTCATTCGCAGAGGTATACCACCGCAGACTATCGGCTACACCACCAGCCGATCAACTCGCCGCCTATGACTTTGAGGGCAACGATCTCAAACAACTACACCGCGGCGGGGCCGGGAGTTCTATCACGAATACATTTTCTGCTGCTGGCACGCAGAGCCTCGAAATAAAAGAGTCCGCGGAAAATAAGCGAGCATGGATGCCACTCGTCAGCATCCCTCTTCCTGCTAAGGAGCAGGGGATAAGAACAGAGCAGGGGATAACGACAGAGCAGGGGATAACGACGGGGTACCAGATTTCATTTGATGCAATGCTCGACAAAGATCTACCAGGGACTCTTTCCCTCAGCATACGGGGCACCGATTCCAACGAGAAGCAGAAAACTCTCGCCACGATCGTTGTCGCCAAGGATGGAATACGAGCGAACACATGTCTGCTCGCACCAAGTGACCCTGGCAGCTGGAAGCATTTCAGTCTTCATTGGGTAACCACCCAAAGCTCAGACCGCACGGTGCGAGTCACAATAACTACGGATCATGGCGATACGTGGCAGCAGGACGTCCCTCTTGAAGCCTATTTTTTTAAACAGGCGACAGATATTCAAATCATCTCCTTCGGCGACCCTGACACCAAGGCATATATTGATAACGTCGTCGTCACCTCACATATCGATGTGGAGTAGAGACCAGCAGCTACCGAACGTGTTCGTACCAGATAACATTGCGGCTGCCACGACCAGCAACAAGGAGATCGATGTCACCATCGCGATCCATGTCGACCGCACGAATATCGTACGCTTCTTGTTCACTTCCAACGTGATGCTTTGAAAACAGGCCTTCCCCATTATTTTCATACCAGGCCGCCTCTTGGCTTCCAAAGGCACATGTCGCAGCATCCACATCTCCGTCGCCGTCCATATCAATAGCAACAAGGCAGTGTGGCTCTTGAATCAACGCGTCGATATCATGCCGCTGCCACTCGGGGCCCTCAAACCAGACAACACCTTGACCGTGCCCGCGAGACGCGATGAAGTCAATCACGGTATCTCCATTCACATCGACGGGATGAATATTTGTAGCTCCGGGCTCTTGGTCACTTACAAGATGTTTTACCCACGGCGATGTTGGATCTACCGGAGACTCCCACCAGGCAAACCACTCGCCCTGTGAAGCCGCCTGAGGACCACCCTTGGCTCCAGTCGCGGCGTCGAGATGTCCGTCACCATTCACATCACCAACACCAAGATAGTGCGTGAGACCCGGAGCATCTCGGTCTGCAAATACATGTGGCTGCCATCGCGAGGCCTGCTGAGGGTTCTCAGGAACAGTAAACCAGACAAGTGATTCGGGATACGGCTCTTTTGGCTGCGCACTTGTTGCAAATAACTCCCATTGGCCGTCATTCTCAATATCACCTTTCATCAGTCCGTGAATGCCGTGAATCGTGTCATCAATCAGATGTTTTTTCCACCGCTGTGTCTCACCCTTTTCTGGTTGCTCCAGCCAGATTATGCGGCCAGGATTATAGCGTGCCGCTATGTAGTCCAGATCACCATCAGAATCGATGTCGAGAAATTCACTGTGGATGTACCACTTGCAATCATCGTGCTCATCCAAAATCACTTCATGCCATTCTGGGGAGACAAACAAACGGGTCAGGCGACCTGAGTCAGAGATAACATCCACGAGGCCGTCCCCTGTGAAGTCACCTGCGACAGCTGTCATTGACTGCTCCCCCTCATGGATCACATGTCGCACCCAGTGCGACTCAGCACGTGCAGGCACGCACACAGGCACACACACAGGCACACACATAGAAACACACACAGACCTGCGACAAAGCATCATGAACAACTGAGTACACCATTCAACAATGAGTTTTTTCTGCATGATCTTTCTCTCCAAAGCCCACCTCAATATCGTGCGACAGCCCCACACTATAAATAGTTCCACAAACTATATTCCCAAGCACACAATTCAGGCATCTTACGTGACGTTCGACATCTGAAAGCCTACTCAGTTCGCTGAAATATTTTCATCACGTAGTGCAAGCCTCTCCACGAGCAGGGAGTACTGGTTTCCGCACCCATTGATCATGAGAAATTACCCTTGGAAAATTACCCTTGATAGATTCCGAAGACGTCCTTTCTAATCTATCATGCTGCGTAGCAATCAGAACGACAGGCAGCATCAACTTTTTTTGGTGATCTATTACTGCACGCCCGAACTCACTATTGAAAAGAATCCCACGTTCATCGGTTCTTGCATGGATATTACTCGACTGGGCGGCCAGCGGGTTTTCAACAATTTCGATCACGCTGTTGGTTGCATATTTTGACCGCATCGCCTTTGTTGATGGTCGATGGGGCATACCTGGTGGCGTGCTATGGGCATGGACTCTGGCATCAGCAATGTTGTGCTCTGCATTTCTGTCACCACTTCTGTCGGCCTGGGTAGACCGTAGGAACTTTCATCAACGAGCCGTTGTCGCAACGTCTTGTGTCGGTGCGGCGGCTTCTATCAGTCTTGCTATTATCCCACCGACGTCACAGCTTGGAATCATAGCCGCCATCATTGTTGCAACCGTAGCGTTTGACATGGCTGCTATCTTTACGGCAAGCCTTCTGCCCAGACTTGCCCAGGGCCACGCTGCCGATACGCTGTCCTCCTCTGGATTCGCCGCAGGCTACGCCGGCGGAGCGATTGCGCTCATTCTTGCAACAAGCCTCGTTGCCGCCCGAGACACATTCGGACTTTCAGCAACCGGCGCGCTGCAAGGATCATTTGCAATCATGGGAGTTTGGTGGCTTCTGTTCTCAGTCCCAACTGCCTTTGTCCGAATAGGAGAACAATCTGACAACACCCATGCCGGCACAAGTACTGCTGAACTGCTCACCTTTCTGAGAACTATTTTCCCAATTGGCAAAACCACAAAGAACATCCCTCAACTTGGCTGGCTCATGCTTGGTGTGGTTACAATTCTTGGTGTGGTGCAGACTGCGATCCCACAATTTTCAAACGTCGCACTTGAAACATTTCACCTTGAGCCTCCTCAGCTTGTTCAACTCGTTCTGCTCGTACAACTTGTCGCTCTGCCTGGAGCTATTGTTATTGGCTGGCTTTCAGGCCTATGGAGTCGCCATGGTGCAGCAAACGTCTGCCTTGCCGGGTGGGCGTTGGTACTCGGTCTGGCCTGGGGCATTCAGTCCGTGCCTCAACTCTACGCACTGGCAGTTCTCTTGGCATTGGTGCTCGGTGGAATACAAAGTGTGCTTCGTGCCATGCTTGCCGTTGCAGCACCACCTGGGCATCACGCTGCAACGTTTGGAATTATGCAAGTTGGCACAAAACTAACAGGGTTTGTCGCGAGCCTTATTTTTGGATGGGCATACATGGCGTCAGGAATTCCAAGAGCTGGCCTCGTCATTCTTCTGGTGCAACTGATTCTGGGATGGTGGCTCCTGTCTCGCGCACGTCCCAAAGTACAGAACACCTGAATACCGACCACGCGCTACGAAATACCAAGCACGTCATTCATGTCGTATCTGCCTGCGGGTTTTCCGACGAGAAATAAAACAGCTTGCAACTAGCACCTTTTCGACAGCCTAAATATAAGCATGTTGGCTGATTGAAAGCAAGAAAAGATTCACCATCATTCTCACTATTTGCATCGATATATGTTGTTAATTGGCGAATAGTTTTTGAGCGTATCCAATAAAAAAGCACCTGCCAGATTTCACCAACAGATGCTTTCTATCCCTCCACATTTGTGGACTGTGTCACCATGCTCTACGGTGCT
>JABAAH010000100.1 GCA_014238855.1 Planctomycetota bacterium | reverse complement strand
CGGTGACCCGTTTGCGGACGGCCGCGGTCTCCATCCACCGATCGCCCCGGCTGAGGATGTTGTGATCCGAGAGCGCGACGAATTGGTAACCGTTGGCCTGGTACCAGCCCACGACCATCTCCGGAAAGTCCTGTTCAGAAGCGATTGCATATTCCTGAAGGTGCTATCCAGCAGCAGCTCGGCACAGTTATGGATATCTACCCCACTGTTCTTGCCGTCACCGGCACACAACCCCCAGCAGACTACACACTCGATGGCACGGATTTACAGACTCAATTGGAAGGGCATCGGAATACCAGCCGTGACGAGAAGTTCCTGATGCATTTTCCGCATAAGCATAGAAGCAGCTATTTCACGTCATTGCGCGATGGAGATTGGAAACTCGTGTACCACTATCGACCAAATGATAATCCTGCCAAGACTCCGTACGAGCTCTTTGATCTTGCCAAGGATCCATTCGAAAAGCAAAACCTCGCGGAGAGTAAGCCACAAGTGCTCCGAAAGATGATGGCAACAATGACCGCATCGTTACAGGAGCAATCGGCACTTTATCCTGTCGATGCCGATGGGAATGAGATGGTACCGAAAGCCCCTTAAGCACGTCCTGCTACTTCTTCGGAACAAGCATCACAGCATCGGCGTGTGCAAGGCCACCTGCAGAGTGGGTGCCAATAGTTACAGCACAGCGTTCACCCTTTTTAAGGGAAACGTGACCTGCCGACCCAAAGGTTTTGTTGATGGTTGGCGCTTGTTTCATATTGATATGGGACGTGCTACTCAGATTCTCTGAAAGAATTGAAACTGGGACGGTATTTCCTCGATTCGCATGTGGTTGCCAGGCGACAAGAATGTCATAGGTGTCTGCGGCAGGGGCATGAAAAGTGAAAGTGGCCGTGGCATCAGTTTCAGCGGAGGCATACCGATAGCCATGCCCAATGTAGCCATCTAGTCCGTGGCCTTTTTGCCATGTTCCTTGAAACGTTGCGTCACGGTCATCGAGAACGGTGGCGGAGAGTTGCTGTGCAAGTTTCACTGGATCAACCCCTATTGGTTCACCGGTGGGTCCTGCAAGAGGCATGACGTTAGCAGGTATTTCAACCGGGGCAGTAGGTGTCTTGCGGCGGGCTGTTCCTGGCAGTTGTAAGAGGTCAGAAAGTTCCGACCAATAGTGGTCGTAGACGCTCCGTGGGTTGCCATTGTGCCGAATGGCAACACTTGCTGCCTTGCCAACAACCTCACCCATCATACCGCAGGTCTGCATCACGCGAGTTGTGCCAAGAGCCTGATGGGTCACTGAAATGCAGCGACCGGTCATAAAAAGGTTGTTCACACTCCGTGAATAGAAGCATCGATACGGTACCGGGTATCCAAAGGACCGATCGATTCGCCTGTCGTGGACTGCAATTGAGATGAAGGGATTGTCAGGAAATTTTTTCGCGTATTGTTCTTTTGGGTAGTGAAGATCAATTGACCATGTTGACGCGACGCACCCATCAGGAAATTGACGTTTCGACACAATATCATCCTGCGTCAACACAACGTCTCCAAGGATACGACGACTCTCACGTGGCCCGCCGACATAGGCCACCCAGGTAAGCGCTGCGTTGCTATGGTTCGGGGCACCACCACCATTTTTCATGGCTGAAAAAGCCCCATAGACTGCCCTCAGGTTCCAGTCACGAATACCCTCAGCATCATTCAAGGGGTCTTTGTCAAAACCACTCTCCCAAAACCACTGTCCATGATGGTCTCGTGGATAGGGAAAGTCACTCATCGTTAGGGGAAGTGCCCACGGAGTCTCGGGGAATTCCTGTGGCTCGGTGGTTTCAGCCCACGTCCACATATTGCTCATGCCCATCCGCCCCGTCGGCTCCATGACAGTTTCTGCGCCAGCCTTGTGTGCAATGGTTGCATGCCCTGTTGCGTCACAGAACAATGTGCCGAGAAACACATGAATCTTGTTAGTGCGTGTATCGAAGGCAGTGACATTGTCGATGTGCGACTGGGAACTATTAGTTTCAACAGCAAAGGCGTGCATGTTTAAAAACAAATCAATATTGTCCTCCGCCCTGACGAAGGACTCTTTTTTCGAGTCACCAAACTCCTCATAGGTCCCAGGGCTTTTCTTTGCGTTATCTCGAAATTCTTCAATGATCTCACCGATGCGTGGATACTTGCCTCGTCTGATAAGCCCCTTTGCCCAGACTCGTACTTCACTCGATCCATTGCCGCCAAGAACTGGACGATTCTGGAGCAGTGCGACTTTGAGGCCCATTCGTGCGGCTGATACTGAGGCACCAATTCCGGCGTAGCCACCACCGACAACAACAAGATCGTAGAGTCCGTGCGAAGCTGAAGATGCAGATATATCAAGCAGTTCTTTTCGCCATGGGGGCAGCACACTCGATTTATTCGGAGGAGATTCTTTTTCAGCGGTGAGTGCAATACAGTCGCAACGGCCGTCAAAACCACTTGTGTCAATTAAGCGAATCGAGTTCGGGCCTTTGACGGCTTGTACGGTACCTCCATACTGCCAGTGCCATTCGGCACCTTCGGTTCCGAAGTCGGTTGTAAGGTGCTTATCGTTGAAGGACAGTTGAAATGTGCCTGGTGTGCCTTGGGCGTTCCATCGGGCCACCCAGTCTTTGGTTCGTACCCAGACGTGATAGGTCGCGGCTGACTCTAGATCAAAACTGGTAGAAGCATCGGTGACTGGCGTACCGAGACCATGAGCAAGAAGGTAGGGTGACCCCATTTCTTCAATAAACTGGGTATCAAGTTTCCAACCACCATGGGCTTCGAAGCTTTCTGCTTCAAGAAGAATGGTTGCTGGGTTGCCGTTCACGACAGAGGCAATCGCCATGTACATCGAGGATACAAGAAAACTGTGAAGACAAATTTGCATGATGTATCCCTCGAGCTGTGTGTCAGAACAATCTTTCTTTCATACCCTGATATCCAGTTTCTACTTCTGATACCCAGTTTCTACTATATTCTCTAGAAAGTTTTTAAAACCATGATGTGGCATAAGTCCATCAGCACAGTTGGAAGAATTCATTCATTCCTATAGAATATTTTCCGATAAAAAATAGATTTTTCGAAATCGTAATATTCTCATTGATGTGAAAAACAAAAAGAGTGAAATCATGGTACGGAAATTTAATGATGGTACCCGACGGGGTTTTACACTGATCGAGTTATTGGTTGTTATTGCAATCATTGGCGTTCTTGTTGGCCTTTTGCTTCCAGCCGTTCAGCAGGCACGAGAAGCAGCACGGCGGAGTTCTTGTGTGAATAACATGAAGCAGGTGGGACTCGCTGCTCATAACTATCTTTCGGCACACCAGTCATTTCCCCCTGGAATGGTACAGCCCGATCCTTCAATTGGAAGTTGGAATAACTGGGAGAACGCAAGCGCCTACTACTTATTACTGCCTTTGATGGAGCAGCCAGGGTTATATGACAAGATGAACGCGCAGTTACAGGTTGACACTGCAAATGCGCAGGTTGAACTGTATAAAATTTCTCGACAACCTGTGACCACCCTCATGTGCCCAAGTGACTCTACTGATTCACCAGATTCGCCTGAGGGTGGTCGATCAAATTATGGGTTGTCGACGGGCAGTACCATCTTTCTTGGTGGAGCTGATGATTGCACGTTCTGGTCCTCGGGCAAGCAGTATCCCCGAGCGAATGGGTTTACATCAAGGACACGGGCACTGCAAACATGTGGGAACCCACAGGCAGGTCGCAATCAAGATGTCCCTCGGGGTACTGGGAAGCAATGGGCCGATGGATATGGAACTGAGAAATTTACTGACGGGTTATCAAATACCGTGATGGCGGGGGAAATGTTAGCTGGTAATGGTGCAGCCTCCTGGCGTGCCGCGATAACGAAAGCTGTTTATCCACGAAATTATGCTCGTGGGCAGTCTGCACTCTCACCCGCCGATAGGAACTTTATTACAGAAGCTGAACTCACCACATGGGGCCAATCAGCAGAAGCAGCGACTGATTGGTTTGGTCGAAATGGTTCTTTCTGGGGATGGCCAGGCCATGGAAGCTCATTGATCAATTGTGCAGCACCACCAAATTGGCAGTATCCGTCGGGTGGTCAAGGAACACCGGGCATGCCATTTGATGGATACACAGGGCTGTTTCCGCCCCGGAGTCGACATCCTGGTGGGGTTAGCATTGCTTACGCGGATGCGTCAGTGCAGTTTTTGAATGATTCAATAGAGCTGCGAGCATGGCAGAAACTTGGCAACAGGCAGGATGGCGAAGTCATTGCAAAATAGATATAAAAACGCAAAGTGATAATTGGAAGGTAGAGTGATAATCGAAAGGAAGTCACAATGGTTCTACGAGTGTGCTCTGGAAATGGCCAAGGGCTTCAAAACGTCGTATTGATATTGAGTGTTTTGGTATTCGCAGGTGGATGTGGTTCGGCAACGGTGCGAGATAAAGTACTTCGTACAAATTCAACTGATCCAGTCAAAATTGCATCAAACATGCTCGAGGGATATGTCCAAGGACAGCCCGTGGGAAGTGAGGCCGAAGGGTATCAAGAGATGATTGCGAGTGTTATCACAGTCGATGCAGAAAAAGGTGGTGAACTGAAGACATTCCTTGATTCGATTGATCGAACCGGACGTGTGGACCGGAAGGAAGCCAGACGTCTTTTTGAGATGTTCCGACCAGGACTGTGACCGAAGCGACTGGCGGACAGGTTGACGCTGTGGCTGATGGAGAATTACAGCAACCTCTTACGGCACTATCTGGAATTTTCGTTTCCGGTGGGTGAAACCAATGGCTACGACAGGTGACGCCGCGTGATGATATTGACCTTTATCATTGGGATTATTGCGTTCGTCTATGCAACCGTCGGGCATGCCGGTGCAACTGGCTACATTGCCGTCATGACGCTGTTCGGTCTCTCTGCAGATATGATCCGTCCGGTGGCACTGAGCCTTAATATTGTTGTGGGGCTCATCACAACTATTCAATTCACACGAGCCGGGTTTGTGCGGCTTGAATTGATTGTTCCTCTTGTGTGTGGAAGCATACCAGCGGCTCTTTTGGGAGGATGGTTATTACTCCCACTTCCCCTGGTTCAGGCTCTCGTGGGATGTATCCTGTTACTTTCTGCAGTAAGTGTTGGACGCGTTGAAGAGGGCAGAGGATCTGCAACGACCAGTACACGCATGAGTAGCAAGTCAGCGCTCTTTTTCCTAGGTGTCATCCTTGGTTTCTTGTCGGGTCTCACCGGGGTAGGTGGCGGTGTTTTTCTCACACCGACCCTTCTTGCGATGAGGCTGGCTGATGTGAAGCGAGTGGCTGCAACGTCTGCTGTGTTTATTCTCGTGAATTCAGTTGCAGGTCTTACAGGGTGGATTGCCGCCGGGAATACATTTCCAAAGGTTGCACCTCGATTTATTGTGGTGGTGATTGTTGGTGGTCTTCTAGGATCCTATCTAGGCGCATTTTGCCTTTCACCCCGGATGCTTCGACGGTGCATGGCAGGTGTCCTTGTCCTTGCCGGCGTGAAGCTGCTTTTGCATGCTACAGTAGATTTTTGGTTGGGTTCAGTTTTTGCTTAAGAAGACCAACGACAATGACAGCACTCAGACTGACAAATAAGAGCACTGCGACATAGAAGACCATGGCAATTGGTATGGGGGCATCGAAACGGGCACGGCCAAGCAGTGTCACGATTGAG